>JAZKEZ010000056.1:0-1094 GCA_040386675.1 Bacteroidota bacterium
CCCGGAGTACCGTCAAATGAAAATTCGCCTTTCTCAATATCTGCTCCAACCTGTTTGTACGCATCTCGAAACGGAACACCTTGTAACACCAACTCGTTTACGGCTTCCACACTGAATACATACAGGTATTTGTCGTCGGCAAGCAGGTTTTGTTTGACAGAAATATTGCTAAGCATGTAAGTTGTCATTCGTATGCAATCCTGTATGGTTTGTAAAGCCGGAAGAATGCAGTCTTTGGTAAGTTGCATCTCCCGGTGATAACCACTTGGTAGATTGGTGGTAAGGAAACCCAGTTCGGTTGGCAAAGCCTGCAAGCGGTTGCATTTCCCGCGAATAAGCTCAAACACGTCGGGGTTCTTTTTGTGTGGCATGATACTGCTCCCGGTTGTAAGTTCGTCAGGAAAAGAAATAAACCCGAAATTCTGACTCAGGTACAGGCAGCAATCCATAGCCAGTTTAGAAAGTGTGGCTCCAATCGCAGCAATGGCCGTTGCCGCGGTCTTCTCCGATTTCCCACGGGTCATCTGGGCGTAGACCACGTTTACATTCGGATGCTCAAAGCCGAGCAGTCGCGTAGTCAATTCCCGGTCGAGCGGAAACGAGGTTCCGTAACCCGCACCCGAGCCGAGTGGATTTTTATTGCAGATGTTGTAAGCCGCAAGCAGAAATTCGAGGTCATCGCCCAGGCTCTCTGCATAGGCTCCGAACCACAATCCGAACGAAGAAGGCATGGCCACCTGCAAATGCGTGTAACCCGGAAGCAATACATCACGATGCTGTTCACTGAGTGTAAGCAGCCGGTCAAACAACCCGCGGGTTTGTACCGCAATCTGTCCAAGGTGATCCCTCAGGCAAAGTTTGATGGCGGTAAGCACCTGGTCATTCCGCGAACGACCGGAATGGATCTTCTTTCCCGCTTCCCCAAGACGCTCAACCAGGATTTTTTCCAGCTGACTGTGCACGTCTTCAACCCCAGGTTCGATCACAAATTTTCCGTCAAGAATCACCTGATGAATTTCCCGCAACACCTGTTGAATGCCGGCAAAATCAGACGCATCCAGCAAGCCCACACTGGTCAGCATTTCGGCATGCGC
>JAZKEZ010000056.1:1104-1610 GCA_040386675.1 Bacteroidota bacterium
ATGCGCCAATGATCCGAGTACATCGTACGCTGCGATCAGCAGGTCCAGTTCGCGGTCGTTACCCACGGTAAACTGCTCCACTTCCTGTGTTGCTGATATTTCTTTCTGCCAGAGCTTCATGAGTTGCCTTTTTTACTGAGTTCAAAGAACCGGATGAGTAATTCGATATAGGTTTCAATACCTGCTTCTATTTCCGACAGCAGGATGTATTCGTTGGCGGTATGCGAGCGGGCCGAATCGCCGGGTCCCATCTTGAGTGCCGGGAAATTCATCAGCGCCTTGTCCGATGTGGTTGGCGATCCGTACGCCTGCTTTCCCATTGCTGTTCCGGCCTGTACCAGCGGATGATCCGTGGCGATCGCCGTCGACCGGATACGTGTTCCGCGTAGGGTTACACTGCTTTGCAACACCGAAGAAAACAGTTGTACCACTTCCTGGTGGGTATACAATTCGTTGAGCCTGATGTCGGCCACAAACGTACAGGTGTCCGGAACAACATTGTGCTG
>JAZKEZ010000056.1:1620-10924 GCA_040386675.1 Bacteroidota bacterium
GTTCCCGCATTGATCTGGGTAACTGTGAGTTTAACCGGTCCCAGGAAAGGCGAAACTTTCTCGAAGGTATACCCGGTCAGCCATGCAATGTCGCTCATGGCTTTGTAAATGGCATTTTCGCCCTCATCCCGCGCGGCATGACCGGACTTTCCACGGGCTTCGAAATCGATCACCAGCAATCCCTTTTCAGCCACAGCCATCTGCAGTAGTGTGGGCTCTCCCACTATTGCACAATCAATCGAACCGAGCAACGGCAGGATACTCTCCACCCCGTTCCTGCCGCTTATTTCTTCTTCAGCCGTCGCAGCAAGTACCAGGTTAAACAGTAAATCTGGTGTATCGTAAAAGTGAAGGAACGCAGCGATCAGCGATACGAGACAGCCGCCGGCATCGTTACTTCCCAGGCCATAAAGCCTTCCGTCTTTTTCAATAGCCGAAAAAGGATCGAGCGTATATCCGGCATTGGGTCTTACGGTATCGATATGGGAATTGAGCAGTATCGTAGGCTTCAACCCGTCAAAGTGACGGTTTACCGCCCAGGTATTGTTCAGGTGCTGTTGGAAGTCGATGCCATTCTCCGTAAAAAAACCACGAATTACCGCGGCAGCCTCTTCCTCCTCCCGACTAAACGAGCGAACCGAAATCAGTCTCACCAGCAGCTCCACTGCCTTCCCATAAAGTATGTTCAACGCAACCTCCCCCATTCTCAATTCTCCATTTTCAATTCTCAATTATTCAAACTGCCTTTCCATAAAGTACGTTCAACACCATCTCCCCCATTCTCAATTCTCCATTTTCAATTCTCAATTACTTAACCAGTACGGTCCCGGCATCCTCCACATCAGCCACCATATCCCGGATCTTACCCGAATACCCGATCGTAACATGATCCACGCCGCTGTTTATGGCATTAAAAGCATTGTCAAGCTTGGGCACCATCCCATCGGCAATAATGCTTTTGATCTTGTAGTACTTGTATTCTTCCTGAGAGATCTTCGCGATCACCGAGCGGTCGTCGTCCACATCTCTCAATACACCCTGTTTTTCAAAGCAATAGTGCAGCACCACTTTATAATCTTCGGTCATGGCCACGGCAAGCGCCGAAGCAATGGTATCCGCATTGGTATTGAGCAGCTGACCTTTTCCGTCGTGCGTAATTCCGCAGAATACGGGAACGATATTCGATTCCAGCATTACCTTCAATGCTTTGGTGTTGATCTTTTCCTGTACAATATCTCCGGCAAAGCCATAATCAATGGTTTTCACCGGTCTTTTCTCAGCCGGGATCACATTTCCGTCGGCACCGGTAAAACCCATCGCGTTGCAGTTCCTGGCCTGCAGACCGGCAACTACCTGTTTGTTCAGTAATCCGGCGTACACCATGGTCACGATCTTCAGCGTTTCGGCATCGGTAATGCGCCGGCCTTCAATCATTTTAGTTTCTATACCCAGCGTCGCAGATAGCGATGTGGCCAGTTTTCCGCCACCGTGAACCAGTATTTTACTCTCCCCGATCGCCGAAAAATCATCCAGGAAACGAGCCAGTCTTTCGGGGTTATCGAGCACATTTCCGCCGATCTTAATTACGTGAAGTGTTTTCATGAATCGGATAGTTGAGTGAGAATATTCTGAATTACGGTTTGTGCGGCATAAAGCCTGTTTTGTGCCTGCTTGATCACCAGTGAGCGGTTGCTATCGAGCAGTTCGTCGCTGAGTTCAACGTTACGACGCACCGGCAAACAATGCATGATGTATCCCTGTCCGGCATTGGCCAGCCTCTTCTCATCCAGCAGCCAGTCTTCGTTTCCTTCGCTGATCTTGCCGTACTCTTTGTAACTGCTCCAGTTTTTCACATAAATGAAGTCGGCATCTTTGAGCGCTTCGTCCAGGTTGTGGGTGATGGTAGCACTACCAGTATATTTCTCATCCAGTTCCAATCCTTCAGGGTGAGCAATCGTAAAATCCACATCGGCATTGCTCATCCATTGGGCGAAGCTATTGGGAACGGCCTGCGGAAGTGCGCGGATATGCGGTGCCCAGGCCAGTACTACCTTTGGTTTCGGCTTGGTTGCAAATTCGCGGATGGTCACCAGGTCGGCCAGGCTTTGCAGCGGGTGAAGCGTTGCACTTTCCAGGCTGATCACGGGAACTGAACAATTAGCCACGAAGCTGTTGAATACCTTTTCGCTGTAGTCGGCTTCCCGGCTTTTAAGCTCCGGAAACGACCGCAACCCGATGATCTCACAATACTGACTCATTACCGCAGCAGCATCCTTGATGTGTTCTGCCTTGGTACCGTTCATTACCGCACCGTCTTCGTATTCCAGCGCCCAACCGTCTTTGTCCACATTCATCACCATCACGTTCATCCCGAGGTTCTGCGCCGCCCGCTGTGTACTCATACGGGTTCTCAGGCTCGGATTGAAAAAGATCAAGCCAATGGTCTTGTTTTCTCCAAGTATCTTATTCGCAAACGGGGTTTCCTTTACCGCCAGCACCTGCTTCACCAGGCTTTCGGGGTCATCAACATCGTGGATGGAAATGAATTGTTTCATGGTTTTATGTTGTGGTAATATCCTGGTTTTTGGAAATTCAAAAGACCATTGAAATTAACTTGGTTATCGGATAGTCATACAATGGCAAACCTGACAATTGCTTGACTATCGTTTGACAATTGTTTGACGGCATATATTGGTATCATTATCCTTTACTTACAACCTCTCCAATCATACGTAGCTCCTCACTAAACGCCTTTACAAACTGATCAATCTCGCTTTTGGTGATCGCCAGCGAAGGCAGGATCCGGAGTGTATTTTTATTGGATGCCGCGCCGGTAAATATCTTGTGATTGGTAAGTAATTGTTTGCGGATGGGAGCACAAACAAAATCGAGTTCAATACCGATCATCAGTCCTTGGTAACGGATCTCTCTGATATTGGGCAAGCCGGCGAGTTGTGACACCAGGTAATCTCCCATTTCAGCAGCGTTCTGTACCAGGTTTTCTTTCTCAATCACATCAAGCACGGCGATGGATGCCGCACAGGCAAGGTAATTTCCGCCAAATGTGGTTCCGAGCATGCCGTGACGCGCCTGGAACAGCGGAGCGATAAGTACGCCACCAACCGGAAAACCGTTGCCCATTCCTTTTGCAACCGTAATAATATCCGCCTTTACGCCAGCATGCTGATGCGCAAAGAACTTACCCGATCTGCCGTAACCCGACTGTATCTCATCCAGGATCAGTACAGCGCCGGTCTCGTCGCATTTTTTCCTGAGCAATTGAAGGAAAGCAGCCGATGGAATGTTCACTCCGCCAACGCCCTGTATGCCTTCAATGATCACGGCGCATACCTCGTCAGTGATCCAGCTGCCGGCAGCCTCCTCATCGTTCATGGCAATGAAGCGGATGCTCTCGTTTTCGTTTATCGGAGCAACGATCGAGGTATCGTCGGTGCTGGCAACTGCAAGCGAGGTCCTGCCGTGAAAGGCACTTCCGATCGCTACGATCTTTTTTCTGCCATTCTGGAAAGACGCCAGTTTCAGTGCATTTTCGTTGGCTTCCGCACCTGAGTTACACAGGAAAAGGCTATAGTCGTTGTATCCCGAAAGTCGGCCGAGTCTCTCTGCAAGTTCCTGTTGCAACGGGATCTTTACTGAATTGGAGTAAAAACCGATGTTGTTGAGTTGTTCGGTAAGCGCAGCAACGTATTCCGGGTGACTATGCCCGATGGAAATTACAGCATGACCGCCATACAGATCAAGGTACTCGGTGCCGTCTTCATCCCACACTTTGCTGCCGAGAGCCTTTACTGGAGTGATATCGAATAAGGGGTAAACGTCGAATAAATTCATTTTTGATGTGTTGGAATGTTGATATATGGAGTCGTTGATGTGTTGAATTGTTGATGTGTTGAATTGTCCCTCAACAAATCAACAAATCAACAATTCAACTGCTCCCAGAAGAATACAATCCCCCGGCTTTTACCGCCGACAGTTTTATTCCTTTGATCATTGCCGAACTGAATCCCTGGTGCTCCATTTCATTAAGTCCGGCGATGGTACAGCCTTTGGGAGAGGTTACCTTATCAATTTCGTGTTCCGGGTGAGTTCCGTTGGCCAATAGCAGTGCAGCTGCTCCTTTTGCGGTTTGTGCCGCCATTTTCAAGGCATCTTCAGCATGGAAGCCAATCTCTACCCCGCCTTGCGATGCTGCACGCACCGACCGCAGGAAAAATGCAATTCCACAGGCACAAAGCGCAGTCGCACTGGTGATCAGTTCTTCGTTGATGATGAGCGTTTCGCCCACCGAATCAAACAACTCCTTCACCAGCTCAAGCTGAATTTTATCCGCACTTTCAGAAGCAATGGTGGTCATGGATTCACCAATGGCAATCGCTGTATTCGGCATTGCGCGTACCACCTGTACATCCTGACCAAGCCGGCTGCGTATCGCTTTGGTTTCCGCTCCAGAAATCACAGAAATGAGCAGGTGACGGTTCACATCAACCGAGTCCCTGATCTCATCAAGCAAGCGGTCCAACTGCTGCGGAAGCACCGCCAGCACTACAACATCCGCGGAAGCCAGCGCCACGGAATTATCAGCCGTAGCCACATAACCCTGTGCATTCAGTTCTTCCAGCGCCGCCGCATTCCTCCGGGTAATGATCACATCACCGGCAGCATATTTCCCGGCTTTCACCAGTCCATTCGCCAACGCCAAACCAATGTTGCCAGCCCCAATTATCGCTATCTTACCCATCCTTTAAAAACTTCTTACTTCTTACTTCTTACTTCTTACTTCTTACTTCTTACTTCTTACTTCTTACTTTAATAAGCTGCCGCCTTCAATCTCAGTCCCGCCATCTCTGCAAACCCAAACATCAGGTTCATATTCTGAACCGCCTGTCCGCTGGCTCCCTTCAGCAGATTATCCAGCATACTGATGATGTGGAGCTGATCCCCGTGTTTCTCAATATTCACCAGGCATTTATTAGTATTCACGACTTGTTTTAGGTCAATATTCTCGCTGCTGATGTGTACAAACGGGTGATTTGCGTAATACGTCCTGAATTTTTCTTCAGCTTCCGCTGCCGTCCAGTCGCAGGTAAGGTGCACCGAAGCCATGATCCCGCGGGAGAAATCGCCCCTCACCGGAACAAAATGGAACGGCACGTTGAATTGTCCCTGCAACTGCGCCAGACTTTGTTTGATCTCACCTTCGTGCTGATGCGAAAAAGCCTTGTACACACTCAGGTTGTTGGTTCTCCAGGAAAAATGCGAGGTGGCGCTCAGTCCCTGTCCCGCACCTGTTGAACCTGTTACCGCCGTAATATTGATATCAGTATTCAGTTTTGCGGCTTCTGCCAATGGAAATAAAGCCAGCTGTATGGCCGTCGCAAAGCATCCCGGGTTGGCAATTTTTTGCGCCTTGGTGATCAGTCCGCGGTTAAGTTCAGGAAGTCCGTAGACAAAGTCATTGCCTTCTGCATTCAGACGGAAATCGTTTCCGAGATCGATCAGTTTTACGGTTGATGGAAAACTGAAATCTTCCAGGAAGCGGCTCGACTCGCCGTGTCCCATGCAGAGAAAAACCACGTCTGCAGAAACATCGATCTGGTTGGCAAAAACCAGATCGGTATCTCCAAAAAGATCGCGGTGAACGGCGCTTACCGGTTTTCCTGCCTGACTTTTACTGTGGGCAAAACCAATTTCCGCAAACGGGTGGTTGATGAGCAGACGGATGAGTTCGCCGCCTGTATAGCCCGCAGCCCCTACAATTCCAACTTTTATTTTCTCCATCAGTTCCCGGTGAAAGTATCGGCGAAATTGCCGTTTACCTGCTGATACAGTGCATTCTGGTTCCCGAATATCTTGGAGAATCCTTTCACATCCTCGCCGCTCCAGGCATTGTTCATTTCGCCATAGCTACCGAATTTTGCCTGCATCAGGTCGTGCACCGATTCAATCCCGGTGAGTTTATATTTCTCGGGAGAAAGTTCAATGAATACCTTCCCGCTCACGGTTTTCTGGGTATCCTTGAGGAAAACTTCGAGATTTCTCATCACCGGATCGAGGTACTGACCTTCGTGAAGCCAGTTGCCATACCATTGCGAAAGCTGGTCTTTCCAGTACAATTGCCATTTGGTAAGCGTATGTTTTTCGAGCAGGTGATGGGCTTTTATGATCACCAGGGCACCGGCGGCCTCAAAACCAACTCTTCCTTTTATTCCTATAATGGTGTCTCCCACGTGAATGTCCCTGCCGATTCCAAACGGCGCCGCGATGGCCTCAACAGCCTGGATCGCTTCACTCGGGTGAGCGTAAGTTTGTCCGTTTACCGTGGTCAGTTCGCCTTTCTCAAAAGCGAGTTCCAGTTTCTCGGTCCCTGTTTTTGTGATAGGAGTCGGGAAAGCAGATTCAGGAAGGTATTGGTGAGAGGTTAGGGTTTCTTTTCCGCCTACCGAAGTCCCCCAAAGTCCTTTGTTGATGGAGTACTGCGCCTTTTCGAAATTCATTTCAACCCCGTGTTCCTTCAGGAAGATGATCTCGTCTTCGCGGGTCAGTTTCAGATCGCGGATTGGCGTAACCACTGCAACATCAGGGATAATAGCGGCAAACACCATATCAAACCTTACCTGGTCGTTTCCGGCTCCGGTACTTCCGTGTGCAACGGCAACTGCGCCGGTTTTCCGGGCATATTCGGCAACAGCAACAGCCTGAACGATCCGCTCGGCACTTACCGAAAGCGGGTAGGTATTGTTTTTCAACACGTTACCATACACCAGATAACGGATCACCTTGTCGTAATACTGCTTCGTAACATCGAGACATTCAAAGCCGGCAAGTCCGAGCTTCGAAGCGTGTGCAGTGATCCGGCTTACTTCTTCGGCATCAAATCCGCCGGTATTTACCAGCACACCGTATACTTCGTAGCCTTGTTTTTTCAGATAAACCGCACAGTAGGTTGTATCTAGTCCGCCGCTAAATGCCAGTATTATTTTCCTGTTTTCCATGTTCAATTCGTTGATCAGATAAAGAGTGATAAAAATGCACCTAGCCGGCTGCCGCCTTTCTTCCTGTTTTTGAGCAGCAGGTTGGCTTTGATATTCATGTAGCGGTCGTAGAGGTTGGAGTTTTTGTGATACTCATCCACTGAATCCTTTACGGTTGCATTGGTCGCCAGCTTAGGATCAAAAACCAGCGCCGTACACAGGCAGTTCTTACGCTCTTTCATTTGAAGTATCTCGTAGTTCACACAGCTTTTACAGCCTTTCCAGAAATCATCGTCCTGGCTCATCTCGCTGTAGGTCACAGGAACAAAACCCAGGTCTGAGTTGAGTTTCATCACTGCAAGACCGGTAGTAAGACTGATCACTTTGGCGTCCGGAAACTTTGTCCGGCTCAGATTGAATACTTCCTGCTTTACCCGCTTGGCAATGCCCAACTGGCGAAATTCAGGATTTACGATCAGTCCTGAATTGGATACATAATCACCGTTGCTCCACACCTCAACATAGCTGAAACCGGCCCATCGGCCATCTGTATGAAAGGCTACGACAGCTTTACCGTCGAGCATTTTCTCAATAATGTCTTCAGGTTCTCTTTGGGCAATACCGGTTCCGCGAACTTTGGCCGAAGCGGCCATTTCGTCACAGATCTCCTGTGCATAATGAGTATGCGCTTGAGTAGCAACAGTGACAATAATGTCTTCTGGCTTCATCTCAAAAAAATTAACATGCGCAATCAGCGCGTTAACTCCCGTTAATGACGGGATATAATACTTGAATTTTTAGTGGAATTTGTTCCGCCGCATAGGCAGAGGTGTAGCGTTAGTACACCTTTAGGGTCGGACAGTAGCACGCGCTGTCGGTGCAAAAACTGCCCTCGAGAAACGGGCAGAAAAAAACACGCCCAGGTTCAGACTTCCGCCTGCATGGACATATGTTGTGTTTTTTTTCATTTTTTATTTCGTTCTAAATAGAGAATAAAGTTCGTCGATTATTTGGTGGGCAAATGTTTCCAAAAAAATCCGGAATAAAAAAATTTTCTACTGAAAAAGTTGGTTTCACAGAAATAACCATACATTTGTCCTCGAAAATCAGCACAAACATAATGTCTAACAAGCGATTTTATTATTCTTTCTGGTATTACGGTTCACCATCCGGGGCTGAAAGGAATAGTATTGTCGCAAGCTGAACAGAACGAAAGCACATACTCAACCAACTCATACGAAGCCCCGCACCTTGCGGGGCTTTTTTTTTACCCAAAAATTAAACCAAATGAAAAAAGTTAAAGTTGCTATCCAGGGCTCTGCCGGCTCATTCCACGACCAGGCAGCCGGCCTGCTGTTGGGAGATAACATCGAACTCATTGAGTGCGCGACCTTTAGCGAGACTTTCGATGCGTTCGATACCCGCGAAGCCGACTACGTGGTGGTGGCAGTAGAAAATACTATCTACGGGCAGATCAGCAGTAACTTTAAACTTATTGACGAATACTTCTGCAAAGTCATTTCCGAGGTTTCCATACGCATCGAACTTCACCTGCTGGCCCTGCCCGGGGTAAGGATCGAAGACATTACCGAAATCCATTCCCACCCGATTGCATTGGCACAGTGCGGAAACTTCCTCGACAATTACCGCCACCTGGAAATCAGCAATTCGCAGAATACAGCATATGCCAGCAAAGAAATTGCAGAGCATCAACTGGCAACACGCGCAGCCATCGCTAACGAGACCTGTGCTGCATTGTACGGACTGAATGTACTCGCAGGACCGATCCAAAATCAGAAAGAAGACTACACCCGCTTCCTGCTCGTACAATCGGCCACAGCCATGAAGCGAAGCCTTAACGCCACCATACCCACTATCCTACAGATCAATCAACTTAAAGCCAACTGAACCGCTATGAAACCTATTGAAATTACCCCGCTTGCACAATGGCTGCCGCAAACTGAAAATCCATTGCTGATCGCCGGACCGTGCAGCGCCGAAACCGAAGAACAGGTATTGCAGACTGCCCGCCAGATTGCCAATCGTTTCCCGAACGCCATTTTTCGCGCCGGGATCTGGAAACCGAGAACCCGCCCGAATGCATTCGAAGGCATCGGCGAGCCCGGACTGGAATGGTTGAAAAAAGTGAAAGCAGAAACCGGCTTGCTTACCTCAACCGAAGTCGCTAATGCCGAACACACCGAACTGGCACTGAAAGCCGGTGTCGACATTCTGTGGATCGGTGCTCGCTCTACCGTAAACCCATTCTCTGTGCAGGAAATCGCCGATGTATTGAAAGGCGTAGACATTCC
>JAZKEZ010000056.1:10934-17463 GCA_040386675.1 Bacteroidota bacterium
GGGTGCGATCGAACGTATCTCGCAAGCCGGCATCACCAAAATTGCCGCTATTCACCGCGGTTTCCACAGTCCGCAGGCTAGTTCTTTCCGGAACAAACCGCAGTGGAACCTGGCGATCGAACTCAAGCGCCTGTTGCCAGAGCTACCGATGATCTGCGACCCGAGTCACATCTGCGGAAACACCGAGCTTATCCCATTCGTGGCGCAGAAAGCACTCGACCTCGACATGGCCGGACTCATGCTCGAAACGCACATCCATCCTGAACTGGCCTGGAGCGATGCCAAACAGCAGGTAACCCCCGATCAGCTTTCGGAGATCATGGAAAACCTGACTCCAAGAAATCCCAATGTTACGGATGAAAGCGGAATCAACCTGCTCGGCGAACTGCGCGAAAACATCAACAAACTCGATACAGACATCCTCCAGATCATGAGCGACCGGATGCTGGTTGCAAAGAAAATCGGCGAATACAAAAAAGACAATGGCGTAACCGTGCTGCAGGTGGCGCGCTGGGATGAGATCCTGAATTCAAGGATCAGTGCCGGACAAATGCTCGGACTGGAAAAGGAGTTCGTAACAAAGTTATATTCGCTGATCCATAAGGAATCAATAGACGTACAGAACAAATTAATGAACATCTGAGCATGAGCTTATTTGCCCCCATAGTACACGAAGACGACAAATTCAGCAAACTGAACAGCTGGCTGAAGGAACAAACCGACGTATCGGCGATCTTCATCCTGGTTGATGAGAACACGCATGAACATTGTCTTCCGTTACTGTTGAGCAGTGTTGAACCGCTTCAGAAAGTAGAGATCCTGGAGATCCCTGCCGGAGAAGAAAACAAAACACTCGAAATAGTAGCGCAGTTGTGGGCAAGCCTCACTGAACTCAAAGCCGACCGCAAATCGCTGCTCATCAACCTGGGTGGCGGCGTGATCACCGATCTTGGCGGATTTGCCGCTTCCTGCTTTAAGCGGGGAATACGGTTCATCAACATTCCTACTACCCTCCTTGCCATGGTCGACGCGGCACACGGAGGGAAAACCGGGATCGATTTTGAGGGATTCAAAAACCAGGTCGGGCTGTTTTCCGCTGCAGAAATAACATTCATCTACCCCGGATTTTGCAGTACGCTGGATCACCGTCAGTTCATTTCCGGTTACGCCGAATGTGTAAAACACGCGCTGATCTACGACCGCGACCTCTGGCAGGCACTGCTCATCAACGGTTATCCCGATGCTGAACTGGCCGGGAACTTTATCGAACCCAGCCTGGAGATCAAGAAGAAGATTGTTGAAGAAGACCCGAAGGAAAAGGGATTGCGAAAGATCCTGAACTTCGGTCACACCGTTGGCCATGCCATAGAAAGCCTTAGCCTCAGCCAGGACAAAGACCCGCTGCTGCATGGCGAAGCCATTGCGATGGGCATGATCGCCGAGATGTACATCGCCACGCACACCAGCAACATGTCGCAGGCCCATCTGCTCATCGCCTCAAAATACATCTCAGAAGTATTTCCATTGCGGATGGTGGATCAGAAACAATTCAACACTATACTGTCGCTCATGCAACAGGACAAGAAAAATTACGGAAGCGAGATCCTGTGCAGCCTCATCAGTTCTCCGGGTGAAGCCGTTTATGACGTTGCTGCCTCGGAACTGCTGGTGTTCGAAGCGTTGGAATACCTGAACCAAACCACCCGAAAAAACCAGCCGACACCCGAATCATGAGCTTAACACTACAATCGGTCTCGAAAAATATCAATACCGAAATCCGTCTCACCGGGTCAAAAAGCGAAAGCAACCGGGCACTGATCATTCAAAATCTGTGTGATGAAGGGTTTCCGATACACAACCTAAGTGAAGCAAAAGACACGGTAACGCTGAAAAACATACTGGGTAATACTACAACAGTTGCCGATGTGGGACCGGCAGGAACAGCGATGCGCTTTTTGACCGCCCGTTTCGCGATTGCCGAAGGAACCGTGTTGCTTACCGGAACAGAGCGCATGAAACAACGTCCGATCGGGATTTTAGTGGATGCCCTGAGGAAACTGGGAGCCGATATTGAATACACCGGTATAGAAGGCTTTCCGCCTCTGCAGATCACAGGTAAAAGCCTTCCCGGCGGAAGTATTTCGATCGACGGCAGCGTAAGCTCACAGTTCATTTCAGCGCTTTGCCTCATCGCTCCCAAAATGGAAAACGGTCTGCAATTGCAGTTTGAAGGTGAGATCGCATCAAGACCTTACCTCGACATGACGCTTGAGATGCAACGCAGCTTCGGGATCGAACACAGCTGGAACGACAACACGCTCAGCATCCCGAATCAACACTACCAACCCGCCGATTTCACCGTAGAACCCGACTGGAGTGCAGCGTCGTACTGGTATGCTGTTGCGGCACTTGCCGATACCGCTGAGATCTTTTTGCCAAACCTAAAAAAACACAGCCTGCAGGGAGATGCCGTATTGCCAGTGATCTTTGAGCGCTTTGGTGTTGAAACGGAATTTCAGAACGGGGGCATTCAACTTTCGAAGACCACCTCACATCAACTCCCGGAAATCATCGAAATAGATTGTGAGAAATGCCCGGACCTTGCGCAGACTTTCGCCACAACCATCGCCGGACTGGGTATCGGTGGTCGTTTATCAGGCCTCAAAAGTCTGCGCATTAAAGAAACCGATCGTATTACTGCACTTATAACAGAACTTGCCAAATTCGGCATCACCGCCCGGGAACTCCCTGATTTTGTACTGGAGATCAACCCAGGAAAACTTCACCAGCCATCCGGAATACTGGCCACCTATGAGGATCACCGCATGGCTATGGCTTTCGCTCCACTTATCCTGAAGGTTGATACGCTCACTTTCGATGACCCCGAGGTGGTGGAAAAGTCGTATCCTGAATTCTGGGAGCACCTGGAAGTGATAGCGAAGTCGGTTTAACTACAGAGGCACAGAGGTCATCACGGAGGACACAGAACCACTCTCCGCGCCCTCTGCGCCAACCTCCGCGCCTCCGTGGTTAAAAAACAAAAACCTCTACACCCCAACAACCACAAGGCCTCCAGCATTTGGCACAATGATTGAAAATACCCCATCAAATCATTAACACCAACAGCCATGAGAACTTTACTTATCACCCTGCTCACCGTAGTTTTAGGTTTCGGCGCTTTCGCCGGCATCCGGTCAAATTCTCAACTCAACATCCGGATGGCTGACTTCAGTAACTACACGGTCACTTTCAACAACACCACTTATTTCGCCACCGAATGGGTGAAGATCTACAACGTTCCTCCCGGAAAACACTACCTCAGAATTGAAGAAAACCTACAAACCCGCGGTCGGGGAATGCAGGCAAACGGCCGCAGAGTGATCTACGCCGGCTGGGTAACCGTTCCAAATGCGAGTATCGTTAACTCACGGGTGACCTTCAACCGAAACTTCGCAGTAGCCGGAATTATAAGATTGGGTGGCGGACAGTACGGATACGGAACCACAAGAAACTACCCGCAGCAAGGCGGTTACGGGAATCAGTATCCTGGCAACAGACCCGGCGGACAACAAGGAGGCTACCAGGGAGGATACAACCAGGGACCACAAGGTGGCGGATACGATGACGACTACTACCAACCCGGCGATCCGAACAACTATGACTACGGCAATCCTGAACCTGGCCCACAAGGCGACGGCGCATACGATGACGGAACCTTTGGTGAAAGTCAGCTGAGAGCCACGCCTCCTAAACAACCGATCGGCAAAACCGCACCGGCAACTAAAGCCCAACCAAAATCAGATAAATAACAGGAAGTTAAAAGTGGAGAGAGGAGAGTGGAAAGTAGAGAGCGTTGGCTCATCTCTTTCCTCTCTCCTCTCTCCGCTTTCCACTTTCCTCCTCCAGTATTCTGAACTCCACCCTTCGGTTCCTCGCCTTTCCCTCCTCCGTAGTATTATCCGTCAACGGCGAAGTTTCTCCATACCCTTTGGTGGCCAGACGTTTCCCGTCTATACCCTTCGCGGTGATGAGGTTCTTCACAAAATCCGCCCGTTCTTTCGAAAGCTTCTCGTTGTATTCAAGGGTTCCCGAATTATCCGTGTGCCCGATGATCTCGAGCTTTATATCCGGGTAACGCTTCAGGAATTGGGCCAGTTCACTGATCCGCTTTTCGGTTTGCTGCACGGTTTCGGTCTTGTCGTAATAAAAGTTGAAACGCGGCAGCTCAATCTGGAAGAACTCATCCTCGATCTTAGTCTGGCGATCTTCGTCCAGTTTGAATTTTTTAGGCTGAAGTGGCTGACGGACTTTTACCTTCCGGTAATCCGTAAGTTCAGGATAATCGAAATCGTCCGTATCTATTTCTGCCGGACCAAACTTTTTCACCGGGTTTCTCTTGTAATTGGCATCATTGGCGCGTAACAGGGCAATATCAGCAGGCTTGTTATCATACTCCACAATCATCGAATCGGCCACGCCGTTTTCCAAACAGATCTTGAGCAGGTACACCTGGCTTTCCGAACCATCCGACTCGTAATTCACGGTGTAATAGTTGGTCGCTTTCTGGTAAATATCGGTAAACACCCAGTCGAAATCAGGGGTCTGGTAAATGTGATAGTGTCCGCCATAAGTAGTGTACGACAACGATTTCAGGTAGCCATCGTCCACCCGAGCACCGAAACCAACGGTAAACAGATTTACGCCACCCGCAAGTGCATTGGCCAGCACCTCGTTTCGTGTGGCCAGCGATGCATTCTCAAACCCGTCGGTCATGATCAGCACCATTTTCTTCCCCACGTTTTCGGCATTCTTCACCGAGAATATCCCTGCGTTGATCGCATCCAGCAGGGCCGTGGCACCGCCGAATTTCGAGAAATCGTCCTGGTAAAGCCTGCGCAGTAATTTCGGGACATTGGTATTGAGCTTGCTTTCCAGCACCACGTGGTTGTCGTACTTTACCAGCGCGATCTCGTCTTTTTCCTTTTTCGATTTGATCAGTTTCTCCGTGCCGTCCTGCAAAGCATCCACTCTTGCCCAACCCATCGATCCGGAATAATCCATTACCACAGAAATCGCATTGGGCAGCGTATCAGTGTTCCGGTTTTCGGTGACCACAAAATCATCCACCTGCCTCACCTTGCCGTTTGCGCCTTTTACCATCAGGTTGCACCAGATTCGTTTGAAGTCATCGCTTCCGGCACCGAAATAATAGACACCGTTCTTATCGATCAATTGTACCTGCACCCCCGAATTCTTCCCGGCTTCCACAGTTTTCATCACAATCCGCAGGCTGTCTTCAGGGCGGGCCTCTGAAATATGTCTGAAAGACTGGATGCGGTTGTACTGAACACCAGCCGGCGACAAATCCTCCTTGATCACATCTTCAACATAATCACGTTTTTGTTCCGAGAAATAGGTGATCTCAGGCTTTATTCCTGCCAGCACATCCTGGGTCTGGATGTATCCTGCACGTCCGTCGGCAGTATTTTCCAGGAAAACATAAGCCGAGTTGGGAGAAAACCCGAGCGACTGATGGCCGGGAATTGATGCCTGCCAGTCGTTCGCACGATTACCACGCAACAACAGGCTGCCTGCTTCTTCGAGACTGCTCAGTTTAAAATCGTTGCTGATCTTCCTGCCCTGTACCAGTTTTTTTTCTTTTATACGATTGCCGTCCGGGAAGAAATCAAGTTCCAGCTGACTGTCATATTTCGCCTGGCTGGCGTTAAAAACCCCGGCTTTCTGGGCATTTACCGGGATCATCAGGCTATCGTTGTACCATTGCAGCGCAACGCTTTGCTTCATTGTACCCACAATATCATCTAGGATGATCTCACCGGTAAGGGTATTCAGGATCAATAATTCCTTCTCATCTTCAGGAGTTTCTGCGAAAAAAGCCAGGTAATTTCCGACGTTGCTCAGCTCGTATCCTTCGTTAACAAATTTGGAAGCACGGATGACTGCGCTGCGTTTCGCCGGATCGCTTTTCCGGATCTCCAAGGTTTCATCGTGTGCCTTATCTCTCAGGATCTTATCGATACTTTGCTTTTTCAATCGACCGAATTCCGGTAGCGTATACGTAAAAGTCGACAGTGTACTTCCGGAAACCCGCGTGATGGTAAACTGCTTGCCATCTGCACTGATCACCGCGTCGTTCCCATAGAACTTCTTCCGTGGTTTCTCAAGACCTTTCTTCCAGAATATGATCTGTTTGCGGTTGGTAAGCGCCATAATGTGAGCATCATCCGGTGAGATGACCATCTTTTCAATGGCGTTGTCTGCTGCGATCTGGTAATGCTCCAATTCTTCGGCAGTATAACTGTCGAATGAAGTCACCCATTCTGAATTGCTCACTACGAAATAATTGTCCTGGTGTGCAAAAGCGATCTTTACCGGCATATTGAACTTCACGATCTGCTGACCGGTACGCACGTTGTACACCCGGTGTTCCGGTTGTTGGTAAACATACAGCAGCTTTGCGTTATCCGACAGCGCAATACTGTCGATCGCCGATTTCGACGGGAAGCGT
>JAZKEZ010000056.1:17473-21465 GCA_040386675.1 Bacteroidota bacterium
AGATCTCCTGGATCAGCGAATTGTAGGCCACACTGTAGACTTTCACGGCATATTCATGTGTTCCGCTGGCTTTATCCTTGCCTTTGTAGGTGTACCGCGCCACAAACTTGCTGTTCCCGCTCAACACCGAACCGGCCTGTTGCGAAAAAGCAAGTACACAGCTCATCACCGCAACCAGCAACAATAACGACCTGTATATCATTCTTTGAGGTATTTGATTGTGTTTTAGCTAATTCCCAGGGGATCTCTCACTGCGTTCGAGATGACACCTTTGTATGGTGGTAAATTTTTAATTCGAGGGGGTTCTCTCACTGCGTTCGAGATGACCACGTTCGAGATGACCACGTTCGAGATGACCACGTTCGGGATGACCGCTTTCGAGATGACAACATTCACAATAACTGCATTTGAGACATCCGTCATTTCGAGCGCAGCGAGAAACCTCCCCCATCTTTCCTCTCCCCTCTAAAGTATCTTACTCCACTGCGTCTTCGTTCTCTGCAACTCCAGCATCTTTCTTTTCAATGCTTCATTTTTCGGCAAACCCAGTCCCTGGTCTTCTTCAATGATCCGCAAAGCCAGGTTTCTTGCAAACTCCAGCGCAGCCCCGTCAGTCGTAAGATCGGCAATTTTCAGATTCAATAGTCCACTTTGTTTCGTGCCCAGGATGTCTCCCGGTCCGCGTAACTTCAGGTCAACCTCCGCAATCTTGAAACCGTCGTTCGTTTCGCACATGGTGGCTACACGCTCCCGGGCTTCGTTGCTGAGTTTGTTGCCCGTCATTAATACACAATAGCTTTGTTCCGCACCACGCCCCACCCGTCCGCGTAACTGGTGCAACTGGCTTAGTCCGAACCGTTCTGCGCTCTCAATCACCATGATCGATGCATTCGGAACATTCACCCCTACCTCGATCACCGTGGTAGCCACCATGATCTGGGTTTCGCCTTTAAGGAAACGCTGCATTTCGAAATCCTTGTCTGCAGGTTTCATTTTCCCGTGAACAATGCTCACCTTATATTGTGGAAGCGGAAAACTACGCGTGATGCTTTCAAAACCGTCCATCAGGTCCTTGTAATCCATCGCCTCGCTTTCCTCGATCAGCGGGTATACCACGTACACCTGTCGTCCGAGTGAGATCTCCTTTTCCATAAACCCAAAGACCTCAAGTCTCCGGCTGTCGTTTTTTGCCAGGGTCACGATCGGTTTCCGGCCCAGCGGTAGTTCATCGATCACCGAGACATCGAGATCGCCATACAGCGTCATGGCCAGCGTTCGCGGGATCGGAGTGGCCGTCATTACCAGCACATGCGGATGCAGCGTATTTTTCTCCCACAACCTGGCGCGTTGCTGCACGCCAAACCGGTGCTGCTCATCAATGATGGCCAGACCAAGGTTTTTGTATTTCACCGCATCTTCAAGCAATGCATGGGTACCCACCAGCAACTGGATCTCGCCAGACATCAGTCCTTCATGGATCCGGTTGCGTTCCGCGCGCTTGGTAGAACCAGTAAGCAGCGCAATCCCCAACCCGAGTTTCTCGAAATAAGGCGTAATAGACTGATAATGCTGACTGGCTAGGATTTCAGTCGGAGCCATCAGGCACGACTGGAAGCCGTTATCAGCGGCTATCAGCGCACACAATACGGCTACAATGGTCTTTCCGCTCCCTACATCACCCTGCAACAGGCGGTTCATTTGCTTACCGGTTCCGCAATCCTGCCTGATCTCCCGCACCACCCGCTTTTGCGCCTCGGTTAGTGGAAAGCTAAGGTGATTAGTATAAAAGTCATTGAAATACTTCCCCACTTCCCCAAACACATATCCGCGGATTTTGTTCTTGGTGATCAGCTTTTGCATCGCAAAGGAAAGCTGCAGGAAAAAGAGTTCCTCAAATTTAAGTCTGCGCTGGGCGTGGAATATATCGCGCTGGTCCGCAGGCTGATGGATTTTCCGGAAAGCGCCTTCCAGCGAAAGCAACTTGCCTTCTTCCTTCACATAATCGGGAAGTGTCTCGGCAACATGCCCGTTAAGCGAACCGACCAGTCCTTTGATGATCTTTTCTATTCCCCGGCTATTGAGTCCTTTCGCACCGAGTTTTTCAGAAGAATGATACATCGGTTGTAAACCTGTCAGCAGCGGTCCGCCTTCTTTGAACTCCTCGAGTTCGGGGTGTGCAATGTTCACCCTTGTCCCAAAAACATTGGGTTTACCGAAAAGAACGTAAGGAACTCCGGGTCTCATCATTCCCTTTACCCATCGTATTCCCTGGAACCAGATGAGCTCGATCTCGCCGGTTTCATCGTAGAATTTCGCTGTAAGCCGTTTCTTACGTGCCTCACCGGTTTCCTGGATGTCCTTCAACATGCCCTTCACCTGGACAAATGCCTGGGCATCGCTGATCTCGCGAACCTTGTAAAAACGGGTGCGGTCAATGTACCTGAACGGATAATACTCCAGCAGATCGGCCGCGGTATAAATGCCCAGCTCCTCCCGGAAAAGACGTGCCCGGTCGGGGCCGACTCCTTTTACATATTCTATGGGGGTTTCAGGTTGCACAGGCTGATTTCAAAGTCCGGACGTCAAAATAACCAAAATTACAGGGGCGTTCCAACACCATTGTGCAGTTGGGCAGATTTTGATGATCTAAAAACATTGTTAATTTCAATCTGCCCTATATCCCGAAAGCCTCATCTTTGCGGCAAATTAGTTTTCAAAGTGAAAAAAATTACAATTGCTCTTACACTTTTCCTCGGATCCCTCGCTTACGAAAGCCAGGCCCAGGTCGACAACACCGAATTGGTTGCTCATTATACTCTTTCAGGAAAAACCCTGGTCATAACCTTAGAAAACAAAACGCAGTCTAACCTCTACATCGCCGATCTGTCAAGGGTTGGAAACAACGACGAGCTTCCGTGTCCTTCCGAAACAGCTCCAAGCTTTGGTTTCTGGGATGAAACCGGGAAAGCACAGGGCGTACACATTCTTCCCGCCGGCAGAAAATCAGAGGTAAAATTCAGGCTCCCAAAAGACTGCAAACCGCAAAACATCACACTCGAATACAGCCTCCGCGACCCGATCAAAGGCCGTCCCACAAAAACGATCAATGCTACACTGCCACCGCAGTCGTTGATAAAATAGGACTTAGTGAATAGCTTTCCTCCGTCATTTTGAACAACCTTCTCCCGTCATTTCGAACGCAGTGAGAAACCTCCAACGATAATTGAGCTGATTATTCAGAAGCGAAAAATAATTTCGAACGCAGTGAGAAACCTCACCAAACAACAAAGGCCCCAAATTACTGGGGCCTTTGTTATTATATACATTCCACTGATGATTACACCAGCATCATAATCGGATTCTCTAAATTCTTCTTCACATCCTGCAGGAACGCAGCACCGGTTGCACCATCTACCACACGGTGATCGCAGCTGAGGGTCACTTTCATTACGTTACCCGGAACTACCTGGCCGTTTTTCACAACAGGCACCTGCTTGATCCCGCCAATGGCAAGAATACAGGCATCAGGCGGATTGATGATTGCGGTGAATTCCTCGATGCCGAACATTCCAAGATTAGAAATGGTGAAGGTGTTTCCTTCCCAGTCTGAAGGCTGAAGCTTTTTGTCTTTCGCTTTCTGAGCAAAATCCTTTACTTCTGCACCGATCTGGGCCATACCTTTCTGGTCTGCATTTCTAACCACAGGCACCAGTAATCCGTCTGGAACCGCTACCGCAATACCAATATTGATCGCATGGTTATAGCGGATCTTATCGCCAAGCCACGAAGAATTGATCTTCGGATTTCTTCTCAATGCAGCAGCAACAGATTTCACTACCATATCATTGAAAGAGATCTTCGATTCCGTTACCTCGTTGATCTCCTTACGTGCAGCCATGGCGTTATCCATGTCGATATCCAGCGTAAGATAGAAATGCGGAGCGGAGAATTTACTCTCGGCAAGACGTTTCGCAATGGTTTTACGCATTTGA
>JAZKEZ010000057.1:0-1055 GCA_040386675.1 Bacteroidota bacterium
TTGTTTGTTCACGCGGATAAATATTATTCAGCAGCAGTTTCTTCGCTGGTTTCAGCAGCAGGAGCTTCAGCTTCCGGTGCAGCTTCTTCAGCAACAGGGGCTTCTTCTTCAACCTCAGCCACCGGCGGAGTGTTTTTAGCAAGAATAGCGTCTGCTTTTTTCTTGTTGAATGCTTCTTCAGCGGCAAGTTTGTCCTTGAACGCTTTAGCCTGAGCATCAGAAAGGTTAGTACGTTTACCTTCGATCTTGGCGTTCTTCTCCTGTAACCAGGTAGCGAATTTGGCGTCAGCCTGCTCCTCAGAAAGGGCTCCTTTGGTCACACCTTTAAGCAGGTGATTCTTGTAAAGAACTCCTTTGTAAGAAAGGATTGCACGAACGGTATCAGTTGGCTGAGCACCGTTTTGAACCCATTTTACAGATTTGTCCAAATCCAGCTCGATAGTAGCAGGATTGGTGTTAGGGTTGTAAGAACCCACGCGCTCAATGAATTTACCATCACGTGGTGCACGCGCGTCTGCGGCTACGATATGGTAGAAAGGTTTGCCCTTCTTACCGTGCCTTTGCAGTCTTAATTTTACTGGCATTGTTGTTAAAAATTTAAAGTTTATGCGAGTTTTGCGGGTGCAAATGTGCGACATTTATTTGTATCCCGCACCGAATGGGTAAAATTACTTTATTTGATGGTAATGTTTTTGATTTTTTAACCGCAGAGGCGCAGAGGTTAACACGGAGTGCACAGAGAACCTCTCCAAACCTCTGCGACCATCTCTGCGCCTCTGTGGTTAAAAAAGCGACCATCAAACCAACAAATCAACAACTAAACAAATCAACCATGACCCTATACGACTTCAACGTTAACACCCTTCGGGGCAAATCCTTTGATTTGAATAGCCTGAAAGGCAAGAAAGTACTGATCGTAAATACCGCCTCCGAATGCGGACTTACCCCGCAATACGAGCAACTGGAAGAACTTTATAAGGAAACCTCGCGGGATGAGTTCGAGATACTGGCGTTTCCGTGCGACCAGTTTGGTAACCAGGAACCCGGCGGTGCGG
>JAZKEZ010000057.1:1065-11506 GCA_040386675.1 Bacteroidota bacterium
TCATGGAGAAGACTGAGGTAAACGGCCCGAATGCTCATTCTTTGTTCAAGTGGTTAACTAAGGATTCCGGTGATATCAAATGGAATTTCCAGAAATTCCTGGTGAATAAAGATGGCTCACTTGAAAAAACTATTGATCCCCAGACTTCACCGGTTGATCAGGAAATACTAGATTGGCTTTCTATTTAAGGGATACATTCATGATGAAATTAGATATACTGGTATTCGCGGCTCATCCTGACGATGCGGAACTGGGATGCGGCGGAACGATCATCCAGCAGATCGAGGCAGGGAAGAAAGTGGGGATCATCGACCTTACCCAAGGCGAACTCGGGACCCGCGGAGACGTGGAGACCCGTGAGAAGGAAGCGCAGAAAGCCAATGAGGTGATGGGCGTTATGGTACGTGAAAACCTGCAGATGGCCGATGGTTTCTTCTCGCACAGCTCACAAAACCTGCTGAAGGTGGTGGAAATGGTGCGCAAATACCGTCCGGATATGGTGCTGGCCAACTCGGTCACCGACCGTCACCCGGATCACGGAAAAGGAGCCAAACTGGTGAGTGAGGCCTGTTTCCTGAGCGGATTGGTAAAAGTGGAGACCTCCATTAAAGGGAAGTGGCAGGAGAAATGGAGACCCAAAAACGTGTTCCATTACGTGCAGGACCGGTTTGTTGAACCTGATTTCGTTGTCGATATTTCTTCAGTATTCGAGAAGAAAATGGAAGCCATAAAAAGCTATTCCTCACAATTTTACAATCCTGATGTTAAAGGAGAGAATACACCAATCTCAAGCAAAGAATTCTGGTTTTTCCTGGAAGCCAGGGCACGTGAATTTGGCCGCAGTGTAGGCGCTGAATTTGGTGAAGGCTTTGTGTCGGATAAAAAACTCGGGGTTAAAGATATCTGGACTTTCCTTTAACGAGGAACGTGATCCAGTGGAAGACAGCGGTAGCGGTGAATGCCACGGATGAGGCAATGGCTGCTCCGCTCAATCCCATAGTTGGGATGAGCCAATACCCTAAGGCTGAAGTGATTATTAATCCGATCACAGATCCGATCACATTGATGTGATTGAGGCCGATCCCCGAAAAGTAATGTGAGATCAGGTTGCTGGAAGACAGGGCAACCACAGCGACCGACAGGTACATCAACACCTCGTGGATCCCGGTGAATTCGCGGCCAAAGATCATTGTAAACAGACTGTCAGGAATTGCAATGGCGACGAGTACGGCGCATAAAGTCAACCCGGAACTCAGCCAGGTGTAACCAACCGTCATCTTACGGGCCTCTTCATCGCTGTCCATATTCACCACTTTTGAGAATTGCACGATCGCTGTACTGCGGCTGATGATCCAGATCCCGTCGGCTATGGCAACAGCATTGGAATAAATTCCGAGTGCCGAATCTCCGAGGTAATATACAATGATGTAAAAGTGGATCCTGTTCTTTAACAGTTGTGCGACGTTTGCGAGTTGAATGTATCCGCCGTGTTTAATGAATTTGCGCAGCAGTTCGGTATACGCTGTCCGTTCGCCTTCCAGCTTTCCTTTTAAACCAACGAAACTCGCCCCGAGACTGCACGCGTGACCGAGATAAAGTCCAATGACATAATGCTTTAACTGCATTTCGCCGAGCCACCAAACCACAGCAAGGTAAAGCAGTGTAACGAGGCTGTAGATAAAGTTCAGCGAATTGAACCAACCGCCTTTTTCTTTCCCAAGCAGGTAGAAGGCGTTGTTGCTCCATATACTGTGTACCACACTGATGACGAGGATATGGATGGCATACTGGCCGAGTGCACCGATCAGATACAATACGACCCACGCTACAATTCCACTCGCAGCGGCCCATACATACGATAAGTTGAGTATCTGCCGCCCGGGATATTTCGGGGTGATCATGGTGATCGCGGTTCCGCCAACGACCTGCGTGGCAATGCAAATGAGCGTTACGCTCAGCAAAAATGCTGCCTGTTCACCGCGACCGGCAGCGCCAAGCGAATTGGAGACGAGGATAGAGATCCCCAGGGTTACCGCAACGTTGGAAAGCCGCGAAAAGAAGGTGCCAATCACTCTCCTGATCATGGTTTCCAGGGAAGATTAAAGTTAAATTCACTGCGTTTGGCATCGATCACGAGATGATCCCCGGAATAACTGAGCGTGTGCAATCCCTGGTTGAATTTCCAGTTTTTGTTGGGAATGAGTTCATTTACAGTATGTTCCTCGAAACGCGTCTCGGAAAGTGTCGTGATCCGGTTGATCACAATTGATCCGCCGTAGGTTTCAGCGCAATTCTGGGCAGGGCGGTACCATTCGCCGTTTACCTGGAAAGGGTTTCCTGCCGGCCGACTGCTATGCACATCGGTTTTCACCGGATTCAGCTCGTGTGGCAGGTACGGACCGGTGATCCGGTCAGAATGATAAATGTGCAATTGGTAACTGGGCGCGGATTTGTGCGTACAGAATAACCAGTATTTATCATTGTATTTGATCAGTGTCGGGTCAATAACCTGTGCATGATCGAGCAAGGTTGCAACCGGCGTAAGCTGCTGGTTTTCCAGTTGATATAGTGTCAATCGGCCGCTTTTCCACGATTCGGGCAACAGGTAGAGCTTGTCGTCGCTGAACAGGAATGGGTAGGAGAGGTGAGTGGCTTCCTGCAATAGCGGCCTAACCTGGTCAAATCGCTGATTATCAGTAGTGTATTTTACCTGCGATAAGGCTCCTTTGCCGGTTTTATACGAATATTCTTCCAGTACAATGTTCAGTTCTCCGTTGTGTTCATGCACAAACGGGTCGGCCAGGAAGGTGTCCGGAACGTTTTGCGAAAGCCACTGAACAGGCGAAAGTTCACCATTTACTAATGTTCCCGGTTGTTGCCGGATCACGCCGATCTGCCACATGTCTCGGAAGAAGTATTTGTCGCGGTAAAAAGTCAGCCGGTTCTGTAACATCCGGAACAGGAATTTCAGGAAAACCGGGTTCGACGGACGTTTATAGATCAGTCCGCGGGAATTGAACGGCCGGAGACCTTTTTCCGGATCCAGTTCACCAAATGAACAGGCCAGTGCTGCGTGTTTGATCCACGCCGCCGAACCGTACAGGAAGGCGTCGATGCTTTGTGAATACGAGTGCTTTACCGTTGGAAAAGTTCCTTCACGAAGCAGAACCCCGTGGTCAAGTTGTTCGGTAAGTCGTTGAAGAATGGCGCCTGTAGTGGGTTTGCTGTGCAGCAGTTCCCAAAACCCGGGCGGTCCGCCGCGGTACTGCTCGGGATCGCCGTGGTGATATGACCACACGCCCCATTTTGCAGCGTTTAGGATATCACCTTTCAATATCCCGAAACCAAAACGGACGATAAAGTCGAGTTTGAATGAAGCAATGTGTTTAACCGTGCCCGCATCAATACGTTGTCCGAACTTCCCGGAACGCAGCGCTGCACATTCCAGGCGCTCAACGTTATGCAACTCATCTTCCAATGAAATGCGCTGGCGCGAAACCGGTTTCAGTATTCGCGTTTCATACTGGTTGTACAGCAGGTTGTTGCTGAGTTTATGGCCGATGCCGGGAACGGGATAGTCCGTCTTATCGACGATAAGTATGGCCAGTTTGAACCGCGGATCTTTCAGCAGCAGGCGGATCGCTTCTGCCTGCCAGCGTTGAAAAGTGCTGCCGTTGCATAAAATGCCGAAAGTTATGGTCGTGGTTGTGTTCAAGCCTGGAGTGCGCGGTTGTACCATTCGTGAAACTGTCGCCCGACAGCTTCATTGCTGAAATTCTCTGCAATATAGTTGCGTAACCGGTCTTTTTCTACCGCAAAATTGCCGTCGAGTATAGTGATCAGGGCTGCTTCGAGTTGCTGTTCATTGCCCGGCTCTACCAATATACCGCGTTCAGGATCCATGATCTCGGGAATCCCGCCAACTGAGGAGGCTATTACCGGGATTCCACAGGCAA
Organism: Bacteroidota bacterium; assembly: GCA_040386675.1. GTDB lineage: Bacteria > Bacteroidota > Bacteroidia > Flavobacteriales_D > Luteibaculaceae > DASUEB01. The sequence goes on from JAZKEZ010000057.1 coordinate 5,022, forward strand.
ATGCCTCAAGCAATACGATGCCCTGGGTTTCGTAGTTACTGAACAGCACAAATGCGGTGGATTCATTGTATAAAGTCACGAGTGCATCACCCATCACCGGACCGGTAAACTCAATGTTTTCTGCAGGAATTCCGAGTTGCTGCGCGTATTCACGGTTCTTGTCCCAATCCGGACCGTCTCCCACGAATTTGAATATAAAGTCACTGCGTTTGGCGGCCAGCTTACTGATGGTCCGCAGTATGCCGTTTACATTTTTCGCCGGTTCGTCGAACGAGCCAATGTGCAGCAGTGTTTTTACAGCTGGTGCGGTGCCGGATGGTTTGAATCGCTGAATGTCGACCACGTTCGGAACGATCGCCTGTCGCTCATTACTGATCTTGTGGCTGTTCATTGCCTGTTGCAAGGCTTTGGTGACTGCGGTAACTACAAATGCCTGCCGGGCCAGGAAGCGCGTCAGCCATTTTCTTAGCCAGCCGTTGAACAGGTGTGCATTTGCCGGCAGGTATCTCGACCAGTGTTCGGTTACTATATAAGGTATGCCGTGGCGCAATTTGAGGAAGTACGCCAGTAACGCAGTACGCGTAAGCACGTGAACGTGAACCACCGAAATATGGTGGCCGTCGGCGGTTACGCGTTTCCAAAGCCGGATAATAGTCAGGAGATAAACGAGTGGGTTAAAAAGGCGAAGCGGGCCGGAAGTTCTTACCCTGAATGCCTTACGGTATATGGTAACACCGTTTTCGACCGTGTGTTCTATAGCCGAGGTTTTTTCGGGATCAGGGTGGGCGTAAATCACCACTACCGGGTGAAACGGAACAATAGCTTCGGCATGATGCTTCACAAACAACCCCAGTATTTCATCTTTCCGGTGCGGATACCACCTGGGAATGAATAGGATAGTTGGTGAATGCCTTGATATCATTGGTGCTAAAGTAGGACAAAACGATAAAATTTTTCAATCGGTTGTTGCATAATTCGCAAAAGCATTATATTTGCAGCCAACAAAACGGTGGATGTAGCTCAGCCGGTTAGAGCATCGGTTTGTGGTGCCGAGGGTCGTGGGTTCGAGCCCCATCTTCCACCCATCGTTAATAAGAAGGTCCTGTAGAAATACAGGACCTTTTTTGTTTCAATTATTTTAACCGTAAAATTTTTAACCGCAGAGGCGCGGAGGTGGTCGCAGAGGACGCTAAGGTTTTACAGAGGTGGTCGCGGAGGCGCGGAGATGCATTGGCTTATTATTTGGAGTTTCGCAAGTCATGAAAAGAATTCTGTTTTTTGGCGACAGTCTTACCGCAGGCTACGGACTTCGTAACGCAAATGAGCAGTCTTTCCCTGCACTGATCCGCCACAACATTGAACGCGAGGGTTTGAATTACCAGGTGATCAATGCCGGAATCAGCGGAGACACCACTCAATCCGGTTTACAGCGATTGGGGAAATACTTATCGGAACCCATTGATGTTTTTGTACTGGCGCTCGGTGCCAATGATATGATCCGCGGATATTCTCCTGCCACTACGCTTCAGAATTTAAGGAAAATCGTGCAGCAGGTGCAAATGAGGTATCCATCTGCAAAACTGGTGCTGCTTGGAATGCAGCTGCCCGAATGGATTCCAGGTCAGCGGGCAAAAGAATTCCGGGAACTGTACCGCACACTGGCCGATGAATTCCGGATGAGTTTTCTGCCGTTCCTGCTGGATGGCGTTGCGGGAATTACTCATCTCAATATGCCAGACAGGATACATCCGCTGGCTGAGGGTTACCAGGTTATTGCGGGGAAGGTGTGGCCGTTGATCCGGCAATTGTTGTAATGTTTTTTAACCGCAAAGACCGCCAGGAAAGCGCAAAGGACCCAAAGTGGAAAGGTCTAAGACTTTTTTGCGTAAAACCTTTAAGACCTTTGCGGTTAAACTTCAAAGTATTGCTGCCTTGCCAGCCAAAATCTTCAAGATGTCACTTCCCGGTAATTGCATGGTTATTTTCGGATTTCACCCTGGGACAAGGCATTAGAAGTAATTGCATCGACCTCGCACAGGGATTCAGTAAGTCACCCGTCATTACTGCTGTTGGGTACAAAAGAAGTGGACTGTCATCCCTGGCGCAGCCGAGGCACTTCTCTATACTGCCAAAATCTCCAGCACATTCTCCTTGATCCCCTTCGGCAGCTTATCCATTACACTCTCCTGCAACGCCTGTATCGTATTCTGTTTCAGGAACGACCGTCTCGAAACTATACTGATCTGTCGTCCGGGTTCATTTTTCGAAAACGGTTTCAAGCCTTTCTTTTGATCGGTATTGAGGTACATGCCGGCCATTTCCGGAACAATGGTTATGCCGCGGTGATGATCCAGGATCTTGATGATGGTTTCGATCGATCCGCTTTCGAAGGTAAAATGCGCCGATGCATTGCCGTCTTTCTGCATGTTGCACAACTGCAGTGCCTGGTTCCTGAAGCAATGTCCCTTAGATAAGAGCCAGATGTCTTTCGGTTCAATGGTCGTAAGGTCGATACTGGTTTGAGTAAAGAAGGGATGAAGCGGAGAGACGTAAGCCAGCATTTTCTCCTGGTACAACGGTATTTCGTTGAACCGGCCCTTATCGAACGGCGTGGCCAATATTCCTATGTCCAGCTGATCTTTATTGAGCCTGGATATGATCTCGTCGGTAGTGAGCTCCTCTATATTTAATTGTACACCGGTAAATTTCTCCAGGAATGAAGGCAGGAACAACGGGAGCAGGTAAGGGGCAATGGTTGGCAATATTCCAACATGAAGCTCACCCGAAACTTCGCCCTTGTGATCTGCGATCAGCGATTTGATCTTTTTCGATTCGCGGATAATGGTCCGCGCCTGTTCAATGATCTGTTCCCCGATCTCGGTAGTCATTACCGGCTTTTTCTGCCTGTCGAAAAGCAATACACCAAACTGATCCTCAAGCTTCTGTATCTGCATACTTAAAGTAGGCTGAGTCACAAAACACTTCTCCGCGGCCTGCGAAAAACTGCGGTAGGTATCAACGGCGATGATGTACTCGAGCTGGGTAATAGTCATATAACTAAGAACTAAGAGTTAGGAACTAAGAACTGGTGGGGGAAACCCTGATAACGTGATAATAAATATTCGATGGGTAAGGTATAAAAAAGGCCCTCCATCAGAAAAACTGACAAAGGGCCATCTAAACTTCTTACTTCTTACTTCTTACTTCTTACATATTTAGTATCCACGCAAAAATCAACGGTGCCACAATAGTCGCGTCACTTTCGATGATGAATTTTGGTGTATCAATGTCGAGTTTACCCCAGGTGATCTTCTCGTTTGGAACTGCACCGGAATACGAACCGTATGAAGTGGTAGAATCGCTGATCTGGCAGAAATAGCTCCAGAAAGGAACATCGTGCCACTCCAGATCCTGGTACATCATTGGAACTACGCAGATAGGGAAGTCGCCGGCAATACCACCACCGATCTGGAAGAAGCCAACCCCTTTTCCGCCCGAATTCTCACGGTACCATGCAGAAAGCCATACCATATAATCGATACCCGATTTCATGGTGGTAGATTTCAGTTCGCCTTTGATGCAGTAAGAAGCGAAGATGTTACCCATGGTACTGTCTTCCCAGCCCGGACAAATGATCGGAAGGTTTTTCTCTGCAGCTGCAACCATCCAGCTGTCTTTCGGGTCGATCTCGTAATATTGCTCAAGATCTCCGCTCAGGATCATCTTATACATGTATTCGTGCGGCAGGTAGCTTTCGCCGGCATCCTGCGCTTCTTTCCACTGGCGGTGAATGTGCTTCTGAAGTCGGCGGAAAGCCTCTTCTTCAGGGATACAGGTATCGGTAACACGGTTAAAACCTTGCTCAAGCAGGTCCCATTCTTCCTGTGGACTCAGGTCCCTGTAATTCGGAACGCGTTTGTAGCTGTTGTGTGCCACCAGGTTCATTACGTCTTCTTCAAGGTTTGCACCGGTACATGAAATAATGGCCACTTTGTCCTGGCGGATCATTTCGGCAAGGATCTTACCCATTTCGGCGGTACTCATCGCACCGGCCAGGGTGATCATCATTTTACCACCTTCTTCCAGGTGTTTCTCGTATCCTTTTGCAGCATCTACAAGTGCTGCAGCATTGAAGTGCAGGTAATATTTCTCAATAAACTGAGAGATCGCATTGCGTTGACTCATGACAGGTATTTTTAGGAAAGGCCAAAAGTATTGAAATCGTCGGAAGGGTGACCGGGGAGGAGGAAAAGTTGCGGAAAATTAATTTGCGCATCTCTTAGCGCATTTGCGGTTAAACCACCAAAACTTCCCAAAACCAAAAAAGGACCATCTTGCGATGATCCTTTTCTTCGTCGGGGTACCAGGATTCGAACCTGGGACCCCCTGCTCCCAAAGCAGGTACGCTAGCCAGCTGCGCTACACCCCGATTGCTCTGTTAAGAGGGTGCAAATATAGGTATTCATTGATTCCTGCAAAATTTCAACCCAAAAAAATTGAAAAAAATGTGCGTTTTATTCCTACGGATTTAACATTCTCCTGATTATTAGGAAGATGACTAAAGAGGGCGAATGAGGAAATTTTGAAATGTAGCCGGGTTATGCAATTGGCGGCGGACCATCTTCCCTGAATTTTGGCAAACTCAGGTTCATCCGGTGGGCAATTAACCGGATCACCACAATCAGGAAACCCGAAACAAAGAAGTTCAGCGTCCGCTCAACACCAAGCCCGGCATTGATCACGAAGATCGCAGCACCGGCAAAACAAGCTGTGGCGTAGATCTCTTTACGGAAGATGATGGGGATCTCGTTCGTTAAGGTATCCCTGATCACTCCGCCCATCACGGCCGAGAACATTCCCATAATTGCAGCCACTATAGGATGAGCACCCACTCCCAATGCCTTTTCGGCCCCAAGGATTGCGAACATGGCAATTCCAAGCGTATCAAACAACAGGAATGATTTGCGGAGCCGGAGTAAGGGGATATATAATACATTGGCGACGACCACTCCTGCGAAAATGGCATACAATAAGGTAACATCTTTTACCCAGGCTAGTGGGAAGCTGCCTAGCAGCATGTCACGCAGGCTTCCACCACCAATCGCGGTAATGAAACCGATAAAAGTGGCTCCAAACCAGTCGGGCCGTGCTTTTTCAGAGGCTGCAAGTGCTCCAGAGATGGCGAAGAAGCCGGTACCAGTGACTTCAAAGAAATATTGTACAGTGATCATACCGTGAATTGGAGGTAAATTCTTTCGGCCAATATCGCACTTTGAACATTCTTCGGGAGTTGCTCAACTGAAAAATGAAGGAAATTTCTTCTCGCCTTAACGTTTTACTGCATAGGCACATAAGCTACGTGGAGCCTGTACCGGTTCTGCATCTATCCCTGTTGTGATAAACGCCCGATTGCTCATTCTTCTATGCATGATCCCGGCGAATTAATAGCTTTGGAAAAAAAAGTCATGACTGAAAAAGAACTTTCCCTGCTGATCACCGAAGAAGACAACTGGACCGTGGCTGAAGCCGAGGAAACTGATATTCCGTTTTTGATCCGCTTTCGCCCGGACATGCAGCCCTTTATCAGTTCCGAAAAATTCAATACCCGCCTGAGCCTCACATGGAAATATGAACCGGATACCGATTCAGGACTTCCTTCGGATGAAGACATGGAAGTAATGGACCAGATCGAGGATGAATTGCTGGAATCTCTTGAGCCTGAACTGAAAGCAGTACTGGCTTTCGTATTCACCGGTGAGAACCAGCGCAAATGGACATGGTATGCCCAAAACGAAACCCTTGCAGGTTCTGTAATGCAAAAGGTAATGGCTGAATTCCCGTCGGTTCCGCTTGACCTGGAAACCGAAGAAGATCCGCAGTGGATCGATTATACTGAAGCAGTTTCCGGTATGGGTGACAGCTTTAGTGAATACGACGAAGACGACGAGGACGAAGAAGCAAAATAAATGCACCGGCACTTCATTCTGCACAAGCCATACGGATACCTGAGCCAGTTTGTCACCGATGCCCGCAGGAAAAAACTGCTGGGCGAACTATACGATTTTCCAGAAGGAACCATGGCCATCGGTCGGCTGGATGAGGACAGTGAAGGATTGCTGCTGCTCACCACCGACGGAAGGGTAAGCGAGGAGGTGAGGAGCAGGGCGATTGAAAAAGAATACTATGCGCAGGTCGACGGACAGATCACGGATGAGGCGGTCAGACAACTTTCAGACGGTGTGGAAATAGGTCTTTACGGCCAAAAATACCGCACTACGCCTGCAAGAGTAAGAATCATAGCTGATCCCGGATTCGCAGAGCGTTCGCGCAAGATCAGGGATGAGCGGCACGGACCGGTAAGCTGGGTGTCTATCACACTTACTGAAGGTAAATACCGGCAGGTCAGGAAAATGACTGCTGCTGCAGGTTTCCCTACACTCCGACTGGTGAGGGTAAGAATCGGTGATCTGCTGCTGGAAGAACTG
>JAZKEZ010000058.1:0-22610 GCA_040386675.1 Bacteroidota bacterium
CCCTTTGCGGTTAAATCAATCCGTTTCAGGCACTTCACTTTCTCTATGGAAGTACTCCCAAACCTGCTTTGCCCGCGCAGCCTGGATCACTACCGCCAACTCCTCAACACTTGCTTTCCGGATCGCTGAAAGCGTTTTGAAATGCTTGTACAGCTTGGTCCGGGTATTGTCGCCGATACCGGGAATATCATCGAGTTCAGACTGGATCGCACCTTTGCTGCGGCGGTTGCGGTGATGGGCAAGTCCGAAGCGGTGGGCCTCGTCTCGCAGCTGCTGAATGATCTTCAGCGTTTCCGATTTCTTATCGAGGTAAAGCGGAAGCGGATCTCCGGGATAATAAAGTTCCTCGAGCCTCTTTGCAATACCGATGATCGCGATCTGGCCACGTAAACCCAGTAGTTCCAGGCTTTTCAGCGCCGCACCCAGCTGTCCTTTCCCACCGTCTATTACGATCAGCTGCGGAAGCGCTTCCCCTTCGCGCTGCAAACGACCGTACCGGCGCAGGATCACTTCTTCCATAGAAGCAAAGTCGTCCGGTCCTTCAACCGTTTTTATGTTGAAATGGCGATAATCTTTCTTGCTTGGCTTAGCATTTTTGAACACCACGCAGGCAGATACCGGGTTGGTTCCCTGTATGTTAGAGTTATCAAAACACTCAATGTGTGCCGGTGGCTCGGTAAGCCGGAGGTCTTTTTGCATCGTTTCCAGGATGCGTTTTGAATGTCGTTCAGGATCAACGATCTTCTCGTGTTTCAGTTTATCTACCAGGTAGGCGCGGGCATTCTGCTCCGAAAGCTCGAGCAGCTTGCGCTTGTCGCCGCGTTGAGGTACCGCCATCGTGAAATCTGCGTCGTCGATGCTCATTTCGAAAGGAACGAGGATTTCGCGGGTGTCGCTTTCAAAACGGGTGCGCAGTTCTACAATGGCAATTTCGAGCAGTTCCTCGCGGCTTTCGTCAAGCTTCTTTTTTACCTCAAGGGTATGACTCTGGAAAATACAGCCGTTTGCCACCCGCATGTAATTGATGTAGGCACATTCTTCTTCATTCAGGATGCTGAATACATCCACCTTCCCGACCGTCGGACTTACTACTGTTGATTTTGCCTGGTAGTTTTCGAGGATGCCGAGTTTTTCCTTGAGAAGATTGGCTTTTTCAAACTTCAGGTCCATGGCCAGTTCGGTCATCTGATCCTTCAGCATACGCGTTACCTGGCCGATTTCCCCGCGGATGATGTCTTTCAGTGCGGCAATGTTCGAGGCATATTCTTCTTCGGTCTGCTTGCCTTCGCAAGGCCCGAGACAATTCCCGATATGGTATTCCAGGCAAACGCGGAATTTACCCTTCTCAATGTTTTCCTGGCTCAATGCATAATTGCAACTCCGGGTCTTGAATAGCTGACGGGCCAGCTCCATCAGGGTGCGCATGGTTTTTACCGAGGCGTACGGACCGAAATACTGCGAACCGTCTTTGATCATTCTCCGGGTGGAGAAAATCCTCGGAAAACGTTCATTTTTGATGCACAGCCACGGGTAGGTCTTATCGTCCTTGAGGTTGATATTGTAGCGCGGCTGGTTAGTTTTGATCAGGTTGTTTTCGAGCAGCAGCGCATCGTATTCGGTATTTACGATGATGTACTTGATGTCGGCGATGCGGCGCACGAGCATGTTCAGTCTTGCGCTGTCGTGGGTTTTGGTGAAATAGCTCGACACCCGCTTCTTCAGGTTTTTAGCCTTCCCTACATACAATAATGTTCCTTCGCCGTCGAAATATTGGTAGACCCCGGGATTGTTGGGGATGACAGTTAGAATTTCCTTGACCTTGCTCATTCTGCTAAAAAGTCCCCGAACACGGGAGACACCGCAATTTACACAATGCTTTTCAACCCGAAACACCGGTTAATCACCGTTTGTCCCGAAAATTCGTTAATGTGGATCAGAATCGCGTTATTTCGTTCCGATTTAATGCCTTGTCATGAAAAAGCTGCTCACCATTGCCACCCTGTTGTCGGCCACCGGATTGTTTGCCCAGAAATCGTTTACCCGTGCCGATTCACTGCGCGGCGGACTTCGTCCGGAGCGAACCAATTACGATGTGAATTACTACCATCTTGATGTAGATGTCGACATTGCCGGCAAGTCGATCAAAGGTTCGGTAGAAATGCTGTTTACTCAGCTGGTTCCTGAAACCAGTCAGCGCATACAGATCGATTTGTTCCGCAACCTGAAGATCACTGGTATTACCGATGCGAATGGTGCCCCGCTGGAATTCCAGCGCGAGGAAGATGCCGTTTGGGTAACGCGTAAAGTGGCGATGCAGGCAGGCGAGCATTTTGAGGTCAACGTAGCCTATGAAGGTGTTCCGACAGAAGCGAAGAAAGCGCCGTGGGACGGAGGTTTCGACTGGAAAAAAGATGACAAGGGAAATCCTTGGGTAGGCGTTGCGGTTGAAGGGATCGGAGCAAGCCTGTGGTGGCCGAACAAGGATCATCTTTCTGATGAACCCGACAGCATGCGGATCAGTCTTACCGTTCCGAAAGAATTGATGGGCGTGAGCAACGGGAACCTGGAAAGCCAGGAAGAACTGGGTGCAAAAACCCGCTACAACTGGAAAGTGAGCTACCCGATCAACAATTACAACGTTTCGCTTTACATCGGGAAATACGCACACTTCCAGGACACGTACCACGGATCGGAAGGACCGTACGACCTGGACTATTATGTACTTGACTATAATCTCGACAAAGCAAAAGAGCAATTCAAACAGGTAAAACCTATGTTCGACTGCTACGAGAAATTCCTCGGACCTTATCCATTCCCGAAAGACGGATATGCACTGGTGGAAACTCCCTACCTGGGAATGGAGCACCAGGGAGCTATTGCTTACGGAAACAAGTATCTGAACGGGTACATGGGCCGCGATGCTTCTTTCCTCGGACTGAAATTCGATTACATCATCATCCACGAAACCGGTCACGAATACTGGGGAAACAGCGTGAGCATGAAAGACCTTGCCGACATGTGGATCCACGAAGGGTTCTGCACGTACAGCGAAGCACTTTACGTAGAATGCATGAACGGGGCGGACACTGCGCTGAAGTACTCCAACAGCTGGAAATTCCGTGTGGCCAACGACATCCCAATCATCGGGTCTTATGGCGTGAACAACGAAGGATCGGGCGACATGTATTACAAAGGCGCCCTGATGCTGCATACGTTGAGGTACCTGGTAAACAACGACGAGTTGTGGTTCCGCACGATCAAAGACATTCAGCGCGATTTCCGTTTCAAGACCACCTCAACCGACGAAATGATCCGTTACATGAACGGCAAACTGAATAAGGATTACACGGCAGTTATGATGCAGTACCTCGGCAAAGCCAATCCTCCGATCCTGAATTACCAGGTAGAGCAGAAGGGCAAGAACCTGGAACTGAAGATCAAATGGGACGATGTAAGTCCGGACTTTGCCATGCCGCTTGGGGTAACCCTGAAAAAGGAAGGGCATTTTGATCCGTTATTGATCACTCCTGAAGTACAGACCATTACCATCCCGAAGATGAAGGCCGGAGATTTTAAGATCGATGATCAACATGCGTATTACAAGGTGAGCCGGAAGAAAATTTAACCGCAAAGCACACGAAGGGTACGCAAAGGGCGCAGAGGGGTAAAACGGCGAAGCGAAAAGATTGGCACACATTCTGCCAATAGAGGGAACATTTTCAAACTACCCCGTTGAAAAAACCTCACACTATAATCATTGGTGCCGGATTCGCAGGAATTTCGGCGGCTACCGAGTTGGCGCATAAAGGCCACGAGGTTACGGTAGTTGAGCGCCACAGCGTTCCCGGCGGGCGTGCGAGGGTATTTTCTGCAGAGGGTTTTCAGTTCGATATGGGTCCCAGCTGGTACTGGATGCCCGATGTCTTCGACGAATACTTCGCCCGTTACGGCAAGAAAACGTCTGATTATTATGACCTTATCCGTCTCGATCCATCTTACCGGGTATTCTGGCCAGATGACCAGTGGGACATTCCTGCGGGAATGCGTGAACTGGAACACTTATTCGAATCTACAGAACAGGGATCGGCAGAACGCTTACGGGAATTCCTCAGGGATGCAGCCGTAAAGTATGGCATCTCAATGGGCGAACTCATTTATAAGCCTGGAAAATCGGTGCTTGAATTTGTAGATTTCCGATTGCTCCGCCAGGCCATGCGCCTCAGTTTGTTCAGTTCGGTCTCGGCGCACATCCGCAATTACTTTTCGCATCCTAAACTCATTGAGTTACTGGAATTTCCGGTGCTGTTCCTTGGAGCACTGCCAGAGGAAACCCCTGCGCTGTACAGCATTATGAATCACGCCGACCTTACCCTGGGTACCTGGTACCCGATGGGAGGAATGGGAAAGATCACCGAAGCGATGCATCAACTGGCTGAAGAGCTTGGAGTTAGCTTTGAGTTTAACGTAAATGTTGAAGAGATCACGCTGGTAGATGGAAAGGCAACCGGGATTATTGCAAACGGAAAGACCATAGCTGCCGATGCGGTAATTGCAGCAGGCGATTACCATCACATGGAGGAATTACTTCCCCAAAGCGTAAGAAATTATACTCCCGGCTATTGGGAGAAGCGGGTGATGGCCCCGTCGTGCCTCATTTTTTACATCGGGACCAGTCAAAAAATTACGGGGTTAAAGCACCACAACCTGTTTTTTGACGAATCGTTCCGGCAGCATGGAAATGAAATTTACAGGCAGCCGTCATGGCCGACCAAACCCTTGTTTTACACCTGTGTACCGTCGATAACCGACCCTTCCGTTGCCCCGGAAGGTTGTGAAAACCTGTTTGTACTTATTCCGCTGGCGCCCGGACTGCCCGGCGACGATGAAGCCATACGCGAGAATTACTTTAACCAGGTGATGGACCGGCTCGAAAAACGCAGCGGATCGTCTATTCGTAAACACATCGTATTTAAGCGGAGTTACTGCACCTCAGACTTCAGCCGGGATTACAACGCTTTTAAAGGAAACGCCTACGGACTGGCAAACACGCTGGGCCAGACCGCCATTTTCAAACCCAGGATCGATAACAAACGAACCAAAGGACTTTTTTATGCCGGACAGCTTACTGTCCCCGGTCCCGGAGTTCCGCCTGCCCTGATCAGCGGAAATATTGCCGCCAACCAGGTAATTCGTCACAAAACCAAATCCCCGCTATGAAAGCACTATTCGACCAACTCTCACGCCAGTGCAGCAAATCGGCTACCCTCAGGTACAGCACCTCTTTTTCCCTCAGCATCCGGTTCCTGGCCGCCGATCTTCGCCGGCATGTGTACAATCTTTACGGATTTGTCCGGATTGCCGACGAAATCGTGGACAGCTTCCAGGGTTATAACCAGGTGGAATTGTTCAGGGATTTTAAGAACGACACCTACAAAGCGCTCGATCGCAGCATTTCAAGTAATCCTATTCTCAATGCGTTCCAGGAAACGGTGAGGAAATACGGAATTGAACGCGAACTGATCGATACCTTTTTGTCCAGCATGGAAATGGATTTGTGTAAACACCGGTATTCGCAGGAAGAACTGGACCGGTACATTCTGGGAAGTGCAGAAGTGGTAGGGCTGATGTGCCTGAGAATATTTACCCGTGGCGATCAGGATCTTTACGAAAAGCTGAAAGGGCCCGCAATGCAGCTGGGGTCCGCATTTCAGAAAGTGAATTTCCTGCGGGATATGCAGGCGGATTACGAGGGACTGGGCCGGTCCTATTTCCCGAACGTACAGTTCGAAACCTTTTCGCAGGAAGGAAAAGCAGAAATAGAAGAAAGCATCGCTATCGATTTCAAGGCAGGGTTTGAAGGGATCAGGCGATTACCGAAAGACTCAAGATTTGGCGTTTACCTGGCTTACCGCTATTATTACAGGCTATTCCTGAAAATTAAGAAAACCTGTCCCACCGTGATTGCCACCAGCCGAATAAGGATCCCGGATCCGATCAAGTACAAGATATTTTTCACCTCACTGGTGAGGCACCAGTCCAACCTGATCTGACGATGGAAGAACAGGTGATCCTGGTAGACGACCGGGACCATGCGATCGGGCTGGCCGGAAAAATGGAAGCGCACCTCGAAGGACTGCTTCACCGCGCTTTTTCGGTGTTTGTCTTCAACTCAAAACAGGAATTGCTGCTGCAAAAACGAGCAGCTGGAAAGTACCACAGCGCCGGTTTGTGGACCAACACGTGCTGCAGTCACCCGAGAGCCGGAGAAGAGACCAAAGCCGCGGCGCACCGCAGGCTTCTTGAAGAAATGGGACTTCGCTGTGAGCTCAAAGAAGTTTTCTCGTTCACCTACAAAGCCGTTTTGGAAAACGAACTTATTGAGCACGAATTCGATCACGTTTTTATCGGGACGAGCGATGAATTCCCGGTACTGAACACCGATGAAGCAGAAGAATACGGATACGTATCTATTGACGAATTGAGTGAGGCACTGCGACTTACACCGGAGAAATACACCAGCTGGCTGCGCATTTGCTGGCCGCAGGTAGCCGGATCAATCCGTAAAAGCCTTGGACAATGAAAGAAGAGCTAAGCATATTCTGGTTTCGCCGCGACCTGCGGCTGGACGACAATGCAGGATTGTATCGCGCGTTGAAGAGCGGCCTGCCCGTGCTGCCTGTTTTTATTTTCGACACCAATATACTCGACCGGCTGGATGAAAAGAAGGATGCACGCGTGGAATTCATTTACGATGAGCTGGTTGCGATACAGGAAGACCTTCGAAAAATGGATTCCGACCTTGTGGTGTTACAAGGAAAACCGATGGATGCGTACCGCGAACTGTTAGAAAAACATCCCGGGATAAAGGCCGTGTACACCAATACCGATTATGAGCCCTATGCCCGGGAACGCGATGCTGAGATCGCTGATTTCCTTGAAAAGAAAGGCATTGATTTTAAAAGCTTCAAGGACATTGTGGTCCTGGAGAAAGATGAGGTGCTGAAAGACAACGGGGAACCGTACACCGTATTTACGCCTTACAAAAACAAATGGCTCACCAAGCTGGATGATTTCCAGCTGAAGCCTTACCCCTGCAAGAAGTACCATAAGGCATTCCTGAAAACCAGGCACCACCGGATGCCTACATTGGGTGAACTCGGGTTTGAGCGTTCCGAACAGGAGATCCCACCGCGAAAAATTCCTTCGGCGATTGTCTCGACTTATGATAAAACGCGCGATTACCCGGCTATTCATGGTACGACCCGCTTGAGTATTCATCTTCGGTTCGGGACGGTAAGCATCCGTGAACTGGTAAAGAAAGCCGGCGAACTGAATGCCACCTGGCTGAGTGAACTGATCTGGCGTGAATTTTACCAGATGATCCTGTGGCACTTCCCGCACAGCGCAAAAGATTCGTTCAAGCCGCAGTACGACAACATAAAATGGCGCAACAATGAGAAAGAATTCGAGCTGTGGTGCAGGGGAGAGACCGGTTATCCTATTGTGGATGCCGGGATGCGTGAGCTGAATGAAACCGGCTTTATGCACAACCGTGTGCGAATGGTCACCGCGAGTTTCCTGACCAAGCACCTGCTGATCGACTGGAGATGGGGCGAGGCGTATTTCGCTGAAAAACTCCTGGACTATGACATGGCCAGCAATGTAGGGGGATGGCAGTGGGCCGCCGGTTCAGGGTGCGATGCCGCACCGTATTTCAGGGTGTTCAATCCCAGGTTACAAACGGAGAAGTTTGACAAAGAGCTGAAATACATCAACAAATGGGTCCCGGAACTCAATGAGCTGAGTTACCCGAAACCGATGGTAGATCACGCCGCAGCCCGTGAACGCGTACTGAGTGTGTACAAAAAAGCGCTTAATGGCTGATATGCAGACCATTACTTACATATTGATCACCGTGCTGACCTTCCTGGTGATGGAGTTTGCGGCCTGGCTGACACACCGGTTTGTGATGCACGGCCTGCTGTGGACATTGCACGAGGATCACCATCAGCCCCACAAGGGATTTTTCGAAAAGAACGATTTGTTCTTCCTGATCTTTGCCGCTCCCAGTATCCTGCTGTTTTATGAAGGTTCCGCAAACGGCCTGGACTGGCGGTTTTTCGCGGGACTTGGCATTCTGCTTTACGGCATTTGCTACTTCCTGGTGCACGATGTTTTCATTCACCGGCGCTTCAATTGGCTTCGTAATGCAGATTCGGTATATTTCAGGGCGCTCCGCAAGGCACACAAGGTGCATCACAAACACCTGGACCGGTTTAACGGCGAGTGTTTCGGGATGCTGCTGGTTCCTTACAAGTACTGGCGCGAAGCTAAACTATCGAAGAAAAATGAGAGGACTTTACCTGGCGGTTGATATACTTACCCTTGCGGTCCCGTTGTTTTGCAGTTTTTACCCTAAGGCACCCTTCCGCCGGGAGTGGAAATGGTTGTTTCCTGCCATTGCTGCGGTCGCGATCCTTTTTGTATTCTGGGATGTGCAGTTTACCAAAGCAGGAATCTGGGGCTTCAATCCCGATTACCTGATTGGGTATTACTGGTTGGGCCTTCCAATAGAAGAGCTGTTGTTTTTCGTTTGCATTCCGTATTCGTGTATGTTCATTTACTTCTGCAGCCGGTATTTTATACCCGGAAAGCAGTTAAAATACTCCAGCCGGATTGTCTGCGGAGCAGGAGCTGCGCTGTGTTTGCTCATTGCGGTGATCAACCTGGAAAAATGGTACACGGTGATCACTTTTGCCGGCAGCAGTGCGTTACTGGCTCTTTTCTTTTTCAGGAAACCATACTGGCTGGGTCATTTCCTGATCTCCTACGCAGTAGCCTTCATCCCTTTCCTGGTAGTGAACGGGATCCTTACCGGCACCGGACCTGATGAGCCGGTGGTGTGGTACAACAACGACGAGAACCTCGGCCTCAGGATCCTTACGATCCCCGTAGAGGACTGTTTTTATGCTTTGTTGCTCAACGGCAGTATTGTTTCGTTGTACGAGTTCATGCGGAGTTCACGGTTCTAACACAGCACGGGAGGGATGCTCACCAGCGAAATCCAATAGCACACATTCCAAAAAATGAACGACCGGTCAACTTCTGATCCATTGGTAATCCAAAAAGATGTACCCGTAGAATTTATTCGGTAGAAGAAAACGCCAATTTTAAACTATTACCTCCATTTCGGACAAATTATACCGAATTCGTAAATCGGGGAGCATGAAGGCACACACAGGAAATATCGCTAATCTACTACGCTTATAGAGATTATACTTGTGTTGGAGGGCAAAAAATACACATTCATCTGAAAGTCGCGGGAATCCTGAAAATGTACTTTTTCACGAAAAAATTATGATAATTTATTTGGAGATTATAAAGTTAAATCTAACTTTGTCCTGAGGTAAAAATTAAGTTCATAAAGTAAGGTTTAGTTTAGTGTAAAGGTGAATTACGGCAGGCTTTTTAGAAGGTCTGCCGTTTTCTTTTTAATGCCGTTACGAAATTCTTTTCTCGCGTTACCCACAGAGGCTCGGAGGTAATCACAGAGGTTAGGAGATTTTTGTGTGAGGCTTTGAAGTTTACTATCTGCTTATCACGACGGCCTCCTTCCTCAATTCTTTTCTTCCCGAATTCCCGAATACTTCGAGTAATACAATATAAGGTCCTGCGGGATGCTGCATTTCGTGTTCAGCCGGCCAGTCGAAACTTCGTGTTCCGGTCACAGGCTCCTCTTTTGCCACCGAACTTACTAAGTGTCCCGAGGCATTGAACACAGATATGGACACCGGTAACGGTTCAGGCAATGAAACCCGGATGATCAGTTTGTCGTTGTGATCATCGCCGTTTGGAGTGATGAGTTTCGATGAGAGATCAAAAAGACCGCTACCTGTGGCAGGAGGAGTCCCGGCATTCCGGTAGCCGGGAGTTGCGTGGCCGGTATAGGCTGAACCGGAAGTCCAGTTGCTGCCGGTCGTTCCGGGTATATCAAACGACACCCGTTCCAGGCTTACACCTTCCGTGATCCCAAGTTGCGGATGATGCAGTTCATCTGAATAATGCATCTCATCAATCAGCGCATCCGTAGCATCCAGGAGCCCGACATAGCCCGAGCGGTTCACAAATGCAGGAAGCGGGGTTTGCAACAAGCGCCCTCGCGCTGTTTGCGGGAACTGGCGGATGATGGAAAGTGTGTCTTCAGAAATGGCCAGGTAAGAAAACGGAGGAAGAATCAGTCCCAGGCTGTCCACTATCTTTCCGGGTAATCCTTCTTTAGCCGTTACCGACACATTCCGAAGCGAAACGAATGCGGCTGTTGGATTGTAAACCTCGAGAAAATCGCTTTCTTTTCCCACCGGATCATAGAGCAATTCGCTCAATTTCAGTGAATCAGGTGCAACGGGCATTGAAACCCGAACTGAAAAAGAACCCGGAATCGTATCCAGGCAAGCCGTTAGGGAATCTGCCTTAATCGTATATACTGTGCCTTCGCTTACCGGAAGGTAAAAGCGGATCAACTGCTGTCCGGCGGACAAGAGCCGGAATTCAGGTAACGGCGGATCAATGCTCCACTTTCCTGCAGCAAGCAGCGGTTGGTTAACGTGCTGTGTGAGCACCGAGTCTTTCCAATACATCGCGGCGGGAAACAGCGGAACAGAAAGCTCACAAGGTTTACCTGCAGCTGGCGCACCGGGAGTGCCACCGTGTTGATGTACCGAACCTTTCCAAAACATCGCCGACTCAGGACAGCGTAAGGCCACATTGCATAGTTCAAGACTGATACCACCATCAGGAATTTTCGGGCCGTACCACGCTGCGCGGTAATCCAGGCTACAAATGGTAACACCATCTTCGTTCACCAACGTGAGTAACTTTCCGGTATTAGTCAGGAAGGAAGCACCGAGTTTGAGCGGACAAATGGCAATGCTGTCGCCGAAACGGGTAACTGCGGCACTGTCCGTAACTAAGAAATACTGACCCGGCCTAACGGTAAAATGCGCGGCAAAACCAATGTTGTTTAACCGACAGCCGTAGAGATCCAGCTCGCGGTCGGAACGGTTCACCAACTCGATGTATTCCACTTCCGGAAGACCTTTTGACGGTGACGGATCGGCCATGATCTCGCTAAACACAAGGTCGCCGGGCACGGGACTTTTCCCTGGAAAATCGTTGTCCGGTGCAGTGGAGCCACGTACCACGAAGTCGTCGAAACGGAATTTATCCGAGCGCGTTGAGGTATACTCGCATAACACTCCGGTCCAGGAGCAGTCGCCGGTGAGCCGATCGGTCTTTTCTCCTTCGCGGTAAAAATCCCCGTTGCCGTAATCCACGTCGAGCTGCCAAAGCTCTTTAGCAACCAGCGATACCTTTATCCGCAAAGCGTTCACCTCGCGATCCAGCATTTTATCCCGGCCATCAATGAGTTTGGTTGTGCCCTTTTTCTTCTGGCGGTATAGCGCAACCTCATCTGCACTCCCGCCGATCAGAATGAAATAACCGTTCAGTGAATCGGTGAGATCCATTTTATCAGAACAGACATAGACCTTCACCTGGTTAGACGATGAGGGATTGAAATCCAGGAATACGGAGAATTCCCAGCAGGCATCCGCTTTCACTGCTGAAGGAGTACACAGATAGCTTTTGCCATTCTGGGCCGGAGCCCGGAGTTGCAGGCGATAGGCAGCATCTACCCGGAAGTGATCATTCATCCCGCTCCAAACCGGGTTGTCGGTAAAATCACCATCCGAAAAATGATCGGTGAATTGTGCGGAGGTATATAAGGTAAGGAGAACCAGCCAGGCCAGGAAAAGTGCACGCATAATGAGGGATTTTGGTTTCCGAAAGGTAAGGAGGGGTTTGCGGAAAATTTAGTGAGATTGAGCAGGTGGGCGGCTTTTGGCCGGATCAAAACTGCACTCAATTTGTTGCTTAACAGTTGTTTATAGTCAATATGCGATAAGTTTAGGAATGAGCAACAGGGCAGATCGGGTAGTAGTGGTTAACCGCAAAGACCGCTAAGATTTTGCACAAAGGGCACAAAGGGAGTTGCGGCAAACCGGTTTTTTTAATCCCATTCTAATAACCCGTTCGGAAAAATTTACCAATTCATCCCCGAAAAGAGCATCCTATCGAACTAGTTGAACTGTAAGAAGACGAAATCCTGAATTTTATTCTAATGATTTCCTAATCCATCGTCTATGAAAGCGTGTCTATCTCTACTCGGTTTTATCGTATTTGCCTTAACGGCAGCTGCAACACAATACACCGCTACCGGAAACGGTAACTGGTCGAGCAGTTCTACCTGGAGTCCTTCGGGAGTGCCGGGTGCAAACGATACGGTTTCTATCGCCGGCGGCTACGCGGTTACGGTTACGGCAAATGCCTCTTGCAAAAGACTTACCCTTACCAACACGGCTGGCACCTTATCTGCCAACAACACCACGCTTACTGTAAACTCCGGCGTTAGTCTTACCGTAAACGGTCAGCTGTCGCAAAACGTAACGGTAAGCGCCCTGGTGATCGGGGCTTGTTACCTGAATGTATACGGCACGCTCAACATCACCGGAAATTATACGCAGAACCATACGCTGGCTTTACTGGGCAATTCGAACCAGATGCAGATCGGCGATGGAAGCAATAGCGGGACAGTAAACATCTCCGGGAATTTTGTGCAGCAAAATGGATTTCTTACGGCTTTGGGAAATGCCAATAAGGTGTTGCTAGCGAATGGCGTACTCGATGTTGATGGCAATATTAATTTCCAGGCCGGCGCCATCAACCTGTTGTCTACCAACGAGATAAATGTAAACGACAACAGTAGCTTCGACGGAAAAAGCAAGTCGATCTATTTTGCCGGGAATTTCACCGGGACGAACCAGGGAACCGTAACCCGCAGTGATGCCAACAACAATACGAACTATACCTTTTATTATAACGGAACCACGGCACAGGACCTGGCCACACAAAATATCTATTACAAGCATGTTACTATCAACAATCCAGGGGCTGAGGTAAACCTCATCAACACTATCGGGAACATCAATTTTGCAGGAACTATAACCGTTGCATCTGGTGGCGTACTCAATACTAAGACCTACAACATGGACTCGATCAATAGTTACGCCGGGCAGATCAATATTGTTGCGGGTGGGACATTGAAGGTGGAGAATGCCGCGGGAGTGCCGCAGCAAAAGGTTGGCGGGGCATTTGTCTGCGCACCTGCAAGTCTCGGCACCGTTGAGTTTTACAGCACATCGGCACTTACCGTTTTCGATGAGGATTTTGAATTCACCACCGTAAAACTTACCGGTCCCGGCACCAAGACCTACTCAACATCGGCTTCGCGCCAGATCGACAATTCGGGCATTAAGATCCAGCAGATCCAGTTGCTGGAAGGAACGTTCGTGATCCCTGATGGCAAGAAACTGCAACTGAGCAGCTCGGGAGCAAAACTGCTTTCTCTTGCGGCCGGCACCACACTTGCCATACAAGGCGATCTTACAGCCCTGGACGCCAACGTGAGCCTGGATTACAACAGCACCGTGTGGTACCAGAAAAACGGCGACCAGAGCGTATACTCATTCACCAACAACGGTGCGATCGAGGCATACGGAAACCTGAAAATGGCACGACAAAGCGGAACGGGAACGGCTAACCGGAACATCACGGCCAATACAAATGTTCGTGTGGCAGGAAAAGTATCGCTGGAGGACTACGCAAAACTTGTGATCAAGGCCAATGCCTCGCTGGAACTGATGTCGACAGCATCGAAAACCGCATACATCGCACCGGTTGCGGCTACCTCATCGATCAGTTACGAAGGCATTCCGGTTGGAAAAGTGATCGCCCACAAACTCATCAGTCTTCCGGATGCCAACTACCGCGACTTCTCTTCGCCGATCATTGGCGCAACCCTGAATTCCTGGAAAAAAGCAGGTCTTGAATTTACCGGTTTCACAGGGTCACAATATCCGTCTTCGCAATGGGTAAACGCGTTTTACTATGACGAAGGATATACCGGAAGCCTTGAAGACGGCTGGATTCCGGCAGATGCGATCTCAAACGAGATCATGCACGACAACGGCAGCGGACAATTCAGCAATGGCGCATGGAGGATCTATTCCGGGCTGACCGGCGGACTTGGTGTGGCACTGGCCGACTCGGGCGAAGTGCGCTATGGCGATGTTCCTTTCGAGTGCACCTTTAGTCATGCCAGTCAGAACCGCAGCTGGGACGACGGCTGGAACATGCTTGGCAATCCGTATCCTGCACCATTGAACTGGAACAAAATTTACCGCGACGCCTCTAATTCCGCATCCTTTGGCGCAAACGGGATACAGTCGACCTACTACGTATGGAAACCTGCAGACAACGGCGTTCCGAGCGATGAGGAGGACAGCTACGGATTTTACAACGCTGCTACAGGAGTTGGATCCGGCCTGGACAGCATCATTCCATCCTTCCAGGGATTTTGGGTAAAGACTTACGAAGCTTCTGCAAACAGCGGTGTATACCCGCTTACCGTTAAAGAAAGTCACAAGGAAAACAGCGGCGATTCGAAATTTTACAAAGGCGGACAGGAAGGCGGAGTTCAGGGATTGGTGACGGTATTGCTGAAGAGCGGTGAATATGAAGATAAGATCTGGTTCCACCCGTGGCCGGAAGCCACTGTTGGCGCAGATGAAGTGTTTGACGTGAACCGTTTCGGGACCAATTCACCCTTTTCAAGCATCAACTTTTCGCAGAATGGCGAACCGTTATTCCTCTGGGTGAATGCATTGCCGTACAAAGCCTACACAATGGAAGTCCCGCTTTACATCAAAAGCATAGCAGGAGAGAGTCTAACCATAACATTCCGGGACATTCTTTCATTTAATGATGCTTTTGGCTGCATCAAATTACTGGATAAGCTCAACGGGAACATCACCGACCTGGCAACCGACAGCAGTTACACCTTTTTTGCAGAAGAAGGATACAGCGGAGAACGCTTTGTATTGCTGATGTCGAGAACCATAGAGAACAAGATCGTGACTGCAAATGGCCGCTGCGCTTCTGCCGAAGACGGAATGCTCGATGTTGATCTTTCTACTTACCCGGATGATGTGGACATGGTACTTTACAAAGAAGGCGCCGCCTACAAGACCTACACCGGGAATGTTGACCAGATCAACGAGCAACTGGGTGCAGGGAACTACGAACTGAGGAACAACAAAGGCGAGATCTCATGCAGCATGAGCTCGTTCAACTTTATCATCACCACCGGGAATCCGATCATTGCGAAGTTCAGTGCACCGCAGCAAACCAATACCCAGACTGAAATTTCATTCGAGAACAGCTCAGAAGGCGCAGTGCAGTGGAACTGGGACTTCGGCGACGGCAGTGAGGCATCAGCGGAATTCAGTCCGAAACACACGTACACCCTTGCCGGAACCTATACTGCAACACTAACAGCTTACAACGCCGACGGATGCGAATCCGTTTCCAGCCGCGAGATCGCAGTAGAAAACACCACCGGAATTGCTTCGGTAAAGCAGTCGGATAAGATCAGGGTGCACGCGGCAGAGAACGGAATTGCGGTAAACACCACGCTCACCTCAGGAACCATCAGAATATTTACCACAGACGGAAGATTGGTGGCCCAACAAGCGATCACCTCCGGCAAGCAAGTGATACCCGTAACGGCGTCAATGTCGGTTTGGATCGTGAGCGTGAATTCGGAAGAAGAAAACTACCAAACCAAAATAATGTATTAATGTGAGAATGTGCAAATGGGAGAATGTGCAAATGGGAGGCTCCACATCTACCCATTTACCCATTCTCACATTTCCCCATTCCCACATTTACTCATTCTCCCATTAATTCTTTTCTCTAAAGCGCAAGGGCGGTCCGGTTCATACGGTCCGCTTTTTGTTTTTGAGCACCGCTGCGGTTTTAAGTCTAATTAGATTTTAATGCAGCACCGGTTTATTACCTTTAGGTTTGTTTAAAATTCAGAACTTCCAGTTATGAAAAGATCTTTACTCCTTCTCCTTCTGTGTACCGTTTCCCTTTTTGCCTCAGCAACGACCTTTCGTGCGGCTGCAACCGGGAACTGGAACACCACAAGCACCTGGATGCCAAGCGGCGTGCCTTCTTCGAGAGACACCGTGATCATCAACGGACTTTTTACCGTTACCGTAACCAGCGCAGCAACCTGCGGAGAATTCACCATTACCGGCGCCAACAGCGTGCTCACCATCAACAGCGGGGCCTCGCTTACCGTGGCCAACAACGCGACCATGCTGGTAGACGACCTGGTTGACATTTCCATCATCAATGTACTCGGAAGCCTGAACGTTGGCGGAAACGTGATCATGACGTATACTGATGCGCTTGCCGCACTCAGCTCCAACCTGATGAACGTGGGAAGTTCAACTGCTCCGGGAACACTTACCGTTGGCGGAAACATCCAGTTTACTGCACAGACCATCCTTTCGCTGCTTGGCGTACGCAGCACCATCCGATTGTTCCAGGGAACTGTGAATGTTGCCGGAGATATCGCCTTCAACGCATCCGGTGCGGGAGCTGGCGTTCAGTCGTTTACCGTTGATGACGACAATGCGAACGACGGAAAAACCAAGGTGATCAACCTTTCAAAAAACATCATCAACCCTACATCCGGACAGGTTACCCTGAATGATGCGAACAACAATGCACCATACAATTTCAGGTACATCGGGACCACGCAACAGAACTTCGTGACCTCCAACGTGGCTTATCGCAACGTGGAAATCTCGAACACCAACTCGGAAGTGTGGCTAACCACTGATGTACCCAATGCATCAGTAACCGGGACTTTAACCATACGAAACGGTGCCGTGCTCAACACAAAAACATTCGATCTTGATAATATGGTTCGGTTCGCCGGACAAATCACCATTGACAATGGCGGAGTACTCCGGGTGGAAAACAGCGGCGGCGTTCCGGCACAGAAAGTAGGCGGAAGCTACGTGTGCAACGCTTCTTCGCAAGCCGTGATCGATTACAACGCAATCGCATCTTCCACCATACTTGATGTGTTTTCAGAAAACTTCAACTATCCGATCGTGCGTTTTTCTGGTCCTGGAACCAAGCAAATGGCGTCTTTTGATCTCGACAACATCAGCATGACCGCTCACCAGATCCAGCATAACGAAGGGACGTGGAGCATTGCGAGAGGAAAAAAACTGGTACTCTCCACCGTGCTCGACCGTACCGTAAACATCGGATCGGGAACCAACGTGATCATCAACGGAGACTTTACCACACTTACCGCTTTTTGGTCGATCAACTACAACAGCACTTTCCAGTATAATGAAACAGGTGCGCAGAAAGTATATAGCCTGAGAAACAAAACCGGTGCTGTTGAGCCCTATGGATCGCTTACGCTTCAGCGACTTACAGGAACAACTGCAACCAATCGCGATGTAGCAGCTGCCGACCTGATTACCGTAAGAGGTAAACTACAGCTTGGCGGAAACATCAGGCTGAACATCAATGCGAACGCAACAGTCGAACTAGCTTCGGATGCGGTGTATACCGGGTACCTGGCAGAAGTTCCGACAAGTGCCGCGATCAATTACCTTGGAGCTCCTGCGGGAAGGTTCGTGGCGAAAAAGTTCATTGCGCTGACGGATGCCAACTACAGGGATTTCTCCTCTCCGCTTACCTCGAAAACACTGGCTACCTGGCAAAATGCAGGTATGTACCTGACCGGTTTCGCCGGAAGTTTGTACCCACAGATCCCATTCGTTTCTGCTTATCAATACGACGAGACCAATACCGGCGGACTGAATGATGGTTTCCTTGAGGCCACCAACATCACTAACCCGCTTACAACCAATAACTCAGCCGGTAAAACCATTCGAAGCGGATGGAGAATTTACACGGGCGAGAGTGCCGGACAAAGCTACACCCTTGCAGATTCGGGCGTTGTGCGCACCGGAACCGTGACCCATACCCTTTCATTTACCCACGGAGCCAAAAGCAGGACCACCGACGACGGCTGGAACTTTTTGGGCAACCCGTATCCAAGCGCAGTAAGCTGGTCGTCGATCTACAACGATGCAGAAAACGCCGGATCGATCGGTGCAAACGGCATCAAACCAACCATTTATATCTGGAGACCTACCGATACCGGCAGTCCGTATGATGAAGAAGACAGCTACGGTTTTTACAACGCAGTGACCGGCGTAAGCAGCAACCTTTCTTCTACCATTCCTTCTTTCCAGGGATTCTGGCTCAAGACCTATCACGCGACTTCAAACTCGACCGCATACGACCTGAAGATCAAGGAAGCACACAAAGTAAACCTTGGAGCGAGTACTTTTTATAAGGCTGAAGAAGGAGAAGTAAACAAATCACTGGTGAAAGTGACACTTCAGCAGGGAGAACTGACCGACAACATCTGGTTCCACACCTTCTCCGGCGCGACTACCGGAATCGACGAAATGTATGATGTGGAGCGTTTTGGTGAAGTGTATGACGGTCCGAACCTGAACTTCTCGACCGCCAACGAATCGCTGAACCTGTGGGTGAACGCCATTCCGTCGAAAGGAAAAGAAGTGAGTTTCCCGGTACAGGTATACATTCCTGAAGAAGGAGAATTTACCATCGCACTGAATAACGTGGAAGGCTTCATCAAATCTTACGGATGTATCCGACTGGTAGATCAGAAAACCAACACGACCTATCCGATCACCAGCGACACCGTGCTGGTGTTTACAGGAGCTGCCGGTTCAAGAGAAGAACGCTTCATGATCATCGCTGCGAAAAATCTCCTGAGCACCATCACCACTGCCGATGCCACCTGTTTTGACAAAGAAGACGGACTGCTTGCAGTCGACCTGAGCGATTACACCGACGTGACCAACTTTACCTTGTACAAAGACAGTACGGTATACAACACCTACTTCGGAAACGTGACCGAGATTTATGAAGAACTTGGCCGCGGGAATTACTCGCTGGTGAACAACTCCGGCCTGCTGGACTGCGTGTCTGACCGACTCAATTTTGAAGTGAATTCGTTCCCTGAAGTTACCGCTGCATTCGAGTCTCCAACTGAGTGGCCGGAAGATACCTATGTGCCGCTGCACAACAGTTCCGAAGGAGCAACCAACTACTACTGGGAGTTCAGCGATTTCCAGGCAACGTCGCCTAATAAAACCCCGAACTACCGCTTCGAGGAGCCGGGTAACTTCACGATCTCTCTGGTAGCGATCAACCAGTTTAGCTGTGAGTCAGAAAGAGTGGAGCGCGGCATCAGCATTTTGAGCGCCACCGGTATCCAGGACATTTCTAAATCGGGCTTCAGCCTGCGGGATAACGAATCAGGATTCGGGATCAATACCGCAAGTTTCGGCGCATATCGAGTGTCTGTGTTTTCAACCGACGGGAAACTGGTGTTCCAGTCCGGTGAACTGTCTGGCAACCAGCAGGTATTGCTTACTAAGACCGGAGCGATCTACCTGGTGAAGATTGACAGCAAAGACGGGGTGTATACCACGCGGATACTGCATTAAAGAAGGGTTCGGTTTTTTTAACCGCAAAGGGCGCAGAGGATTACGCAAAGAACGCGAAGCCTTTGCGCCCTTTGTGGCTAATCTTAGCGCTCTTTGCGGTTAAAAGAACTCCTGCGGTTAGACAAATTCCGGTGTTCAAAACGCTCAATAAACCCATGCACCGATCCCTCATAAATCTCCGTTAAATCCGCACAAAGGAACAGCAGCGTGAGGCTTACAGTAAATTCCACGTACACATCATTTACCGCCAGCAGGTAAATGAGCAGCCCGGTAAGTACGGTTCCCTGCACCAGCTGCGTGATACGCATCAGCAACTGCGAGCTACGGCGGTATTTGTGACCGATAAACAGGAAGATGCTCACATTCAGCATACAGATAAAAACCGCAAGCAAGGGATCGAGCCAGTTCGGAGCCTGGGCAATGTAATATTCACCAAGCATCATCGACAGGATGTTGGCGTGTACCGTGATCCCGTACATGTCCGGAACCGACCGCCCCGCCATTTCCTGGTTCATCGGCGTGAAAAACACATCCTCAAGCGAGGGCTGACCCATCGGTTCGCCAAGGAAACCAATCAGCACAATCTTGTCTTTCAGGATCGAAAGGTCTGCTGCCGGATCAAAAACCGTGGTATAATCCAGGCGATAAAACTGGTCGAGGTTTCCTGAATAATTGATAAGTTCGGTCTGTTTCTTTCTTGATTTCAGTACCTCAAATTTTTGCGCATCGTACAGCGAAAGAATCTTCCCCGCAAAACACCATTCGGTCTGGCGGCCAATGGTTTCGCGAGCTGAAAACCTCCGTGTGGTGAGGTATCCGTCGTCGCCACCGGTAATGAAATTGGCAAATCCGGAATGGGCACGTGTACTGAAAAGCGGGTAGGAGCGGGTAATGTGCCGGAACTTGTCGTTCTGATCCAGACTATCGATCTTGCTGACCAGCACCAGCTTTCGTGTTTTCCGGAATGATTCCGCCAACAGCGAATCTGCATACGGATCGCCGGGTTTGCGGAAAAAGGCATCGATGCCCACCACTGCAGGCGATTCAGCATTGATCCGGTCGAGCATGGCAGACAGTCCCTCGCGGCCAACACCGGCACCGCCGAGATTTACCAGCACGATCTTGTCGCTTACGCGTTTATCGTTGAACCGGGTGATCTGGCCATGCTCGTCGGTATTCGGCTGGAACACAATATCCGTGAGCGTAAAGTCTTTGAACGCCCTTTCCATCGGGTTGAAAAAGTCGATGGTGTGTGCCACCTGTGAGATCAGGAATGAAACGGCAATGACGAACAGCGTTCCCGTTAAGGTATGGATGCTGAAAAACCGGTACGTTTTCTTTTTCATGGCGTCGGGAGGGTATAAGCGAACCTAGGGATTTTAGTCTGGAATTTTATAACTTTAAGGTCCTTAATTTGGCACCACTATGAAAAAGCTCCTCCCCATTTTCACACTCCTGTTGCTGCAGATCAGTTTGTTCGCGCAAGACAAAGCCTTTACAGTGATGGCTCTCCAGGGTAAAGCCACTGCAAACGGCAAACCCGTTTCGATTGGTCAGCAACTCAATGCAGATGCCAGCCTGGTGCTCAACGATGCTGCTTATGTGGGACTGCTGCACAAAGGCGGCAACTCGCTTGAATTCAAAACCAAAGGAACCTATCCGCTCAAACCGTTCAACGAGAAACTCTCCTCCTCTTCAAAAGGGTTCCAGCAGAAATACATGGATTATGTGGTGACCGGAATGACCAAGAAATCAGGCGGTTCCAGCTACCAGAAAAACATGGGCATCACCGGTTCGGTTGACCGCGCACTGGCCAAAAACGACATCATCGTCCCGCTGCCTTCAAAGGTTACGCTGATAAACAGTAAGATGAGTGTAGACTGGATGGACGAGACCCAAGACGGGAAATACCAGGTAATTGTAAAAAACATGAAAGAGGAGCCGATCTTCCAGGTTGGAGTTGCCTCCAAATCAGCCACATTAGACCTGAGCAGCCTAAACCTCGAACCCGAACAATATTACCTGCTTACCATTTATGCCGCAGATGGCGACCGGAAGTCGAACACAGTTGGCTTCTACGTGCCGACCATTGAAGAAAAAACAGCGCTGATCACCGATTTTGAATCAGTGAACTCAGCACTCGACCTGGAGACTTCTATCGGACTAATGGCTTACGCACAGTTTTGTGAGCAAAAAGGATTGTATCTTGATGCCTATCAGGCGTACAAAAAAGCCAGGCAACTGTCTCCCGACGTGGCCTATTTCGACACCGTTTACAAGGAATTTGTTGACGATGTGGTGGCTAAGATGTAAGTTACTCGCTAAACTCCCAGGCACTCTGATAAGCCAGCTGCTCCTGGGTATGCGTGATAAAGTCATCATAAAAAGGCAGTTGCGATAGGGTCGCACTGTCGCCGATCACAACCAGTTTTTTCCTTGCCCGGGTCATCGCCACGTTCATTCTGCGGATATCCGACAAAAAGCCGATCGTGCCTTCACTGTTGCTACGCGTCATACTGATGTAGATCATGTCGCGCTCCTGTCCCTGGAAACTGTCTATGGTATTTATGGTGATGCTGTTGAGGTAAGGCTGCAGATCCGGCGTATTGATCAACTGTTCCCGCAACTGGTAGATTTGCTGTTTGTAAGGCGAGATAATCCCGATCGAAGGGACCTGTTCAGCTGTGTAGGTTTTGGCCAGTTCGGCAACGGTCAGTCCGAGGTGTTTGAACAAAAATGCCGCTTCTTCCGGGTTACTGATGCTCGTTCCATCCTGTTTCTCATCAAAACCACAACCCGCAGTATCAATAAAGCGAAGCGCAGCATCGCCGGGAGCAAGCAGGTGTTCTGCTACAGATTCATGCGCTTTCAGGGCATCACTGTAAAAAACCTGCGACGGATATTTCATGATGAGCCGGTTCATGCGGTACTGTTCTTCGAGTAAGACCACCGCTTCAGGGTGCAGCGCCACACATTTTTCAAGCAGTGTGGTGTTCAGTCCGGAACGCGCGGCGGCATCAGACTTTATAGTAGGAGGGAGCTGGCAGTGGTCGCCGGCAAGCACTACCT
>JAZKEZ010000058.1:22620-23903 GCA_040386675.1 Bacteroidota bacterium
CTGACCGGCTTCATCGATCACCACCGTAGCATACGTCCGGTTGCGCACCGAATAATGGGCAGCACCGACCAAAGTTGCCGTAATGACCTGCGCCTTGTTCAGCAAATCATCCATGATGTATTCTTCCGAATTGGCCACTTCCTTCATGATCTTGTACGCCTCATCAAAAAGCGCCTTGCGCTGGTCGCGTTCCGACTTCCCGAAATTCCTTTTGTACTTGTGCGCCATGTCTTTAAACTCCGAAGCCTGTTTCTTCAGTCGTTTAATGTTTTTCATGGCCGAATGATCTGCCATTTTGCTGTCCATGGTGAGCTGGGTCAATTGATCAGAGACCCGCGCAGGATTCCCTATGCGCAATACATTCAGTCCTTCGTTCGATAATTTTTCACTGAGCAGGTCTACCGCGGTATTGCTGGGAGCAACTACCAGCACCTGTTTGTGGTCCTGTTGGATCAGCGCTTTTATGGCTTGCACAAGCGTGGTAGTCTTGCCCGTTCCCGGAGGTCCGTGAACAATCGCTAACTCATTGGCAGCTACAATCTTATTGACAGCCTCCTGCTGTTTTTCGTTGAGTTTGGGTGCAGGAACAGGCCGCTGTTCTTCGTGAAAAGTAGGTTTTGATTTCCCGGTAAGAATGTTGATCAGCCGGTTCTCTTTCTCGTTCTCGCTTTTGGCCGCAGCAACCTTCAGAGCCCGCTGCATTTCGTCGTAACTGTTGTCGTCGAACAGCAGGTCAACGCCAATTTTACCATCGCTGGCCCAATCGGGCAACTCGTCGGTGCGAAGCGTAAGCTTAAGACGATTCCCTCCCTGGAAGGAGATCGTTCCCTGGATGTTGTCTGTTTTCGGATCGTGGTTCGAAAACAGTGAAGCCGAAGCCCCGAAACGCAACTGGTGATGAATATCGGTGTGGGTCGGGCGTTCCACTTCTACGGTAATGTAATCGCCCTTGCTGATCTCCGTACCGCGGATAATGACCGGGTACCAAGTAAATCCACTCGCGCGGCGTTCGCTCACCGAGGTGGTGTCGATTAATTTCTGATACGATTTCTGGTCTTCTTCCCGCTCAATGTTCAGCAACTCCTGCAGACGCGCAAAATAATTCATTGTGCAAAGCTAACAGAGTACGGGGTAATGATAAGAGGCGGATCTGGTTTAAAACCGCAAAGGGCACTAAGATCTTACGCAAAGACGCAAAGGCTTCGCGCACTTTGTGGTTAAATGCCGGATTCAATTTCCTATCAATATGAATGATCCCCAGAGTATCGGTTCGTTGTACTTCG
>JAZKEZ010000058.1:23913-28108 GCA_040386675.1 Bacteroidota bacterium
GTAACCAGCGCCTCTTGCTTGTTCCCGGAAGCCATCCAGTTTTTGTAGAACGACTGCATGAGTTCCTGCGTCGCGAGATCGTTTACTTTGAACAAACTCATCATTACGCTGTTTGATCCTGCATCGAGAAAGGCACGCTGCAAACCCATTACGCCCTCGCCGACACTTACTTTCCCAAGCCCGGTTTCGCAGGCACTGAGCACCACAAGCTCGGTATTGCCCAGGTTAAGGTCCTTGGCCTCAAACGCGGTAAGTATACCGTCTTTCGAAAAGCGGTTCTCTTCGGTTTTGTCGAGCAGCGGACCGCTGTTAGCCAGCAGCAGACCCGACTGCAGCAGCGGGTGTTTGCCATTTTCTTCGGCAGCCAGTCCGCCGGCCGTTACCGGTGAGTTTTCAGATTCCTCGAAATAACCGTGCGTAGCAAAGTGCAGGATAGACGGGCTCGCCAGGTGCTTCACCGAATCTTCGCGGGCTTCGCTTTGCGTCATTACCGCAGTCGTTGCGCCTTTTGCCAGCAGCATCTCATTGATCTCCCGGATCTCATCGCCTGTGGCAGGCAGGTCTTTCACCAGTCTGCGGCGCACCGGCGGCGTTGCGTAAAATACCGGGTTACCAACCAGTTCGGCCTGGATCACCGATGGGAAAGTGGTTATGTTTTTCGATGACAGATCACCGGGATTGTTCAGAAAAACGATAGGGTTCTTCTCAATAATGTAACGTCCGCCGTTGTCGGAAAAAGTCTCCGGGTTCATCAGTCCGTATACGCCATCAGGAGAAAAATAGATCGTTTTTCCATCAGCCACCGCACTGTCGATCGCCGCCCAGAAATTTGAATAGCTGTATTTGTCGCGGGCAGAAAGCCGGATTGCGTTGCGGTAATACCGGTAATACCCGTTTTCCAGCTCGTTCCCGTTTTTCGAAACGACCAGTCCGATCTTTTTCGATCCCGCATCAGCCACGAGAAAAGCATATTCACAAGAGTTTGGGTCTCTGAGCGAAGAATAACGGATCGCTTCGATCAGCACTTCTTCTTTTTTAAGGTTTGAGTACAGTTCGTTCACCCGGTCAACATTGCTTCCGCGCTGAGCATTGCCATACAGTTTGCGGCGCAGCAGTTTCTCGTTGTAACTGATGTCGGCTTCCAGGTCGGCAATGCTGATCTCAG
Organism: Bacteroidota bacterium; assembly: GCA_040386675.1. Taxonomy (GTDB): domain Bacteria; phylum Bacteroidota; class Bacteroidia; order Flavobacteriales_D; family Luteibaculaceae; genus DASUEB01. The sequence goes on from JAZKEZ010000058.1 coordinate 25,079, forward strand.
ATTCGGCAAGCTCCGCCGGACTCATTCCAAAACTGGCAGCCAGCTTCCTGCGCAGCGACAACCAGGTATCAAAAAGCAATGTAATTCCCTCGTCATTTGCGGCACGCACATCTTTCTGGAAGGTCACCGATGAGCGGAGCAACAAGGCCTTGGTATTGATCCGGCTGTTCAGCACTTTTCTCAGCACTTTCTGGTCTGTGGGGGCAACTTCGGCAGCCAGCGCGTAATACAGATCGAAATCTTCGCGTAGCTGCTGCCAGTAGCGGGCCTTCTCTTTTTCAGAAAGGAACGGGAAAACCTCGCGTACAAAAGCCTGGTAACTCTCAGTGAGTCCCTGGGTTATGATAAATGCCTGGCTGTAAGCGCCCTTCCGGCATTTTACCCGCGCCAGCTTGCTCTGTGTCTTTAGATAATCCGGATGCTCTTTGCCCAACAGGCCGCGGTAATTGGCAGCGGCAGAAAGGTAACTCGCCTCAGCTTCGGCAAACTTTCCTTCGCGCATCAGCACATCGCCTTCCAGGCAGATCACGCGTGTATTCTCCCGACTGGTCGCTCCGAGCTGAGAAGCATAAATTTCTGATGCTTCGTGCAAATGCATTTTTGCAGAATCGTACTGTCCCAATTCAGAAGCAAACAAGGCCTGGTATACTTTAGCATCGGCCAATTGTAAGGAGTTTCTGCCGAGAGTAGACGTAAGTATTCCGGCCGCATCGTCTACCCGGTTCTTGTTTTCAACGGCACTACCACCACCGTAATATGATGCTTTTGCCAGATTGAGCAGTGAAGCCGCTACCAGCGGGTTCTGATGACCAAGCGTTTTTTCCTGGCTGGCCACGATTTTTTCCAGCCGGCGTTCGGCAGTCTGGTAGTCGCCGAGTGCGTAGTCAACATCAGCAAGAATGCGGTTGGCCTGCTGTACCCGGAGCGACTGTTGCAGGTTCAGTTCTTTCCCGATCTCCAGCGCGCGTTGTGCACTTTCCTGTGCCTGGATGTAGTTCCCCTTGTAAAAACTCAGCTGCGCACTCAGCACATACGGTTCGATCAGTACAATCCTAGAACGATTCCCGTAGGTTTTCGATTTCTGTGCGATAGCCTGGTTCAGCTGCTTTTCGGCAGTTTTGTAATCGCCGGTGAGCAACATCACCTGCGCCATTTTCTCGGGTTGCGAGAATGAATTTACACCGGCCCTTCTGCTCAGTCGGTTCAGGCGGCGAAAGGTTTTGCGGTAAATGTCGCGCGCTTCGTCCAGCCGTCCGGTATGCTCGTAGTATTCGGCAAGCACACGTGCCGCGGTAAGGTAACTGAGTGAGTATTTCCCTTCGGTACTTTCGAGCACGGGCATGGCCTGGTTGAGGTATCCCGGCACCACATTAAAATTCCCGCGGCCCAGTTCGGCTTCGGCCAGTACCACGAGCTGCCGTGCCCAGTGGTTGTCTCTCCCGTAAAGCAATTCGGCGGTCTTCGCCGCTTCGTCCAGTGTTTCGTTTTGTTCCTTCAGCTGATCACCGAGTGCATTGGCCTGTGCCTTTGAGTTGACAAACGAGAAGTATTTGTAGTGCCGGATGGTGTAATTGTTCACATAGAGATCCCAAGTGGATGAAGTGAATTCCGGGAGCACACTCCGGTCGAATTCATAATTCACTTTGTACTGGGCACGCTGTAGCTTTTGCAGCGCAGTGGCCGGCGACTGCTCACCGTATAACTGCGGACCGATCACCGTAAGCACCTGCTGGCAGCTGTCGGCGTAAGCGAATTGATCACGGGAGATATAATAGCTGTACAGGTTGCTGTACAAGCGATACACCGCCGGATCGGGCACTGCCGAAAAGTGACTGCCGAGCGCCAGTAAAGAAGCTGCGGTGCGGTCGGCTTCGCGAAAATCGCCTTCGGCTACTTTCCGTTCCATATCGGTGAGCAGCAACGGTAGCGTGTTCAGTGAACTACGCTGGTTGCGGTAGTAATCCAGTCCTTTGTAATGTTCCTTTACCTGGTCCAGCAGTTTGCGGTCTTTCCCCAACAGGTAATAGACTTGCAGCGTATTGGCCAGCAATTCGATGGCTTTCGGATGATGGATCTTATGTTCCTTCAAAAAGGCTTCGAGTGCGGCATCAAAATGCTCTTCAGCCAATTCGTACTGCGAATGGTCGAGCGCTATTTTTCCAAACGTCTCGTAGTATTCAGCTTTCAACTCATCGTCCCTGAAGGCATTTTTCCGGAATGATTTTTTTAGTCCGTTCAGGTAAGTTGCCGCCGAGTCCAGGTCGCCCTGCTCGCGAAGCCGTTCCGCAATCTGCAAATAGAAACGGTATTCGTTGGCGTAAAAAGCGCGCTTTTCTTTTTTCGTTGAGCTTACGACGATTGCCTTGCCGCTTTCAATTGCAGCGCTGAGTTCGCGTTCGAGGCTCATCGCTTTGATCATTTCTCCCTGACGGATGAGGACAAAATGCAGGTGCAGCTTGTCGGTAAAGCCGGCCCGGCCCTCAAGGTAGGCAGCGGCTTCGGCATAATGCCCGTTGCTCACCAGGATCATTCCCGGATCGGTAAGCGATTGCTCTTCAGGAGATTCGGCCGTTATCGCAGCACGTTCGTTCATGGCCCGACCCAGGTAATCAGCCGATCGTATCGGGTTCCCGTTCAGCCGGTAAGCTTTGTTAAGATATGCGTTGATCGCAAAGCTTTCTTCCGGCGTCTCGCCTTTGGTATTCAGTCGCTTATCCAGTTTCTTCCCTTTCCGGATCCCTTTTCCGAATTTGTCTTTTTCCAGGTATTTCTGATCGAGTTTCCGGATCCTCTTTTCGGTTTTGCTTTCCTGTGCAGATAAGGTAATTGCCGGGAAAATCAGCACTGATAGGGCAATGAGGAGTTTGTTGAGAGTCATGGCAGCGACTTTTGGGAGGTAGAGGAATCTAAGGTATTATTTACGCTCTGTTCTGCAAGGTCGATGATCAATTTGCATTTCCCTGGTTTGTCGTTTTGTTTGTTGCTGTCCTTTCTTTTGGAAAGAAAGAACGAAAGAAACTGTCGCTTCTT
>JAZKEZ010000059.1:0-10119 GCA_040386675.1 Bacteroidota bacterium
TTTCTGATGTTCTCTACGTACTGATAGGCTTCAGGATATTGTCCGGGATCAAGGATCGGGTATTGTCCGGGATCAGCAAGGATGGTACTGTCGGTCTGTTTTCCGAAAGTGATATCGTCATCAACAGAAAACAGGTTGAATGAGCTGTCTTCCGGGTTGTCATCGTCTTTCGAACAGGTGGTGAATGCCAGTGCGGCAAACAGCAGAAGGGCGATTTTTTTCATAAAGGGGGATTTAAGTAATGAAAGATCGTAGAATTCGTTTGCCAAAGCTATAACATAAATTGTGCCTTGACAACCCGCAGCACTAAGGACTTCCGAATAAATAAGCTGTCGGAAAAAACATTTGCAGAAAAAAACTCTAAACGCTTATTTTCGCGCTGCAAATTAACTCAACATGACAACTCAAAACCTCGACTTTAACAAGAACGACGACAAGATGAGGCTGCTGATCTCCTCGATGGACAGAAAGCTGGCCAAGATTTACGAAGGTGGAGGGAAAAGCCGTATTGCCAAGCAGCATGAGCAAGGCAAGATGACTGCCCGCGAACGTATTGAATACCTGGTGGATAAAGGCAGTCGTACCATTGAGATCGGAGCTTTTGTAGGCGATGAGATGTATGCCGAGCACGGCGGTTGTCCGAGCGGGGGTGTGGTGATCGTTATCGGTTATGTAAAAGGAAAGCAGTGCATTGTGGTGGCCAACGACGCCACCGTAAAAGCTGGCGCATGGTTTCCTATCACCGCCAAGAAAAACCTTCGCGCACAGGAGATCGCCATGGAAAACCACCTGCCGATCATTTACCTCGTAGACAGTGCGGGAGTGTACCTGCCGTTACAGGATGAGATTTTTCCCGATAAAGAACACTTCGGACGGATTTTCCGCAACAATGCACACATGTCGTCACAGGGAATCGTACAGATTGCCGCGGTGATGGGGAGTTGCGTGGCCGGTGGGGCTTACCTCCCGATCATGAGCGACGAAAGCCTGATCGTTGATAAAACCGGGACCATTTTCCTGGCCGGATCTTACCTGGTAAAAGCGGCGATTGGAGAAGAAATTGACAACGAAACCCTTGGCGGAGCTACCACCCACACTGAGATCAGCGGGGTGTGCGACTACAAGGCGAAAGACGATAAAGATTGCCTGGACACCATCCGTAAACTGATGGATAAGGTAGGAACCACCGGGCCAAAAGCCGGTTTTGATTTCCAGCCTGCCGTTGCGCCGAAACTGGATCAGAAAGAGATCTACGGACTCTTCCCTTCGGCGGTGACCAAGCCTTACGATGTAAGAGAAGTGATCCAGCGACTGGTAGACGACAGCGACTTTACCGAGTACAAAGAAGGCGTTGGAAAAACCATTGTTTGCGGATATGCCCGTATCGAAGGCTGGGCCGTAGGTATTGTAGCCAACCAGCGCACCATGGTGAAAACCAAAAAAGGCGAGGTACAGTTTGGCGGAGTAATTTACAACGACAGCGCCGACAAAGCCGCACGCTTTATCATGCTATGCAACCAGAAGAACATTCCGCTGGTGTTCCTGCAGGATGCCACCGGATTTATGGTAGGCAGTCGCTCGGAACACGCCGGTATCATTAAAGACGGTGCCAAAATGGTGAATGCCATGGCGAATTCAGTAGTGCCAAAATTTACCATCGTGATCGGAAACTCTTATGGAGCTGCGAACTATGCCATGTGTGGAAAAGCATACGATCCAAGACTGATCGTGGGCTGGCCGACTGCTGAGATCGCTGTAATGGGTGGTGCGCAGGCCGCGAAAGTGCTGATGCAGATCCAGGTGGCCTCGATGGAAGCCAAAGGGGAGAAAGTGAGCAAAGAAGCCCAGGACGAACTGTTCAACAAGATCAAATCAAGATACGATACCCAGACCACTCCGTATTACGCAGCCGCAAGACTCTGGATCGACGCCATCATCGACCCGCTCGATACCCGAAAGGTGATCGGAATGGGAATAGAGGCCGCGAACAATGCACCGGCAACACGCAGGTACAATGTCGGGGTACTCCAAACCTGATTTTAATGTGAGAATGTGATAATGTGAGAATGGGTAAATGAGTAAATGTGGTTCCACGCTTACCCATTTACCCATTTCCTCATTCGCATATTTCCTCATTCCCACATTTCCCCATTTTCTCATTTTCCTCATTTCCACATTATATTCGCGGCAATGAGTAACGAACTATCCCTTACCAACAGGAACATCCTGAACGTGGCCCTGCCGATCATGGCCGGTGGTTTCGTGCAGTTCCTGGTGAATTTTGTGAATACGTATTTTGTCGATAAACTCGGCGAAATGCCACTGAATGCGGTAGGGAACGGCGGACTCATCTACATTACGCTGTTTGTTGCCGGACAAGGATTCAGTACTTCGCTGCAGGTGATCGTAGCCCGCCGAAAGGGACAGGGCAAGAACCGCCAGATCGGGATGATCTTCGATCACGCACTGGTGATGATGGGCGTAATTTCCGTGCTGCTGCTTATCGGTGGATGGTGTTTCTCGCAATTCCTGATGCCTTCGCTGGTAAAAGACGCTGAAATTTTAAGGGGTATGCAGGAATTCCTGCGCTACCGTTTCTGGGGATTTCTGTTTTCGATCTTCGAAGTCGGCATTATCGGCTACTATACCGGAACCGCACAAACGCGAGTGATCACCTACAGTACGATGCTGATCGCTGGACTGAATATTTTCCTCGATTATTCGCTGATCTACGGCCGGCTCGGTTTTCCCGAGATGGGAATTGCCGGTGCCGGGGTCGCTTCGGTTATCGCAGAAGCTGCCGCGCTGGTATTTGTGCTGGTGTACCTGTATTTCGATAAGCAGACCAAACAATACGGCCTGTTCCGTTTCATCGGGTTCAAAGCCAAAGTCTTTCTTAAACTGCTCAAGCTTGCCTATCCGTTGGTGGCACAGCGTTTTGTGTCACTTTTTGCGTGGACCGCATTTTTCCTGATGATCGAGAAAGCCGGTCCGCGGGAACTTGCCGTTTCCCAGATCGTGAGAAACCTATATTTCCTGGCCTTTATCCCCATCTTCGGCTTCGGTACCGCGGCAGGCACGTTTGTAAGCCATTACATGTCCAAAAAGGATCCTGCCAATGTGATCCGTTCCATCAAGCGAATCGGCATCATCAGTGCCCTGTTTACGCTGCTGTTCGTACACGGTTACCTGTTGTACCCGGCAGCAATTATCGACCTGCTGACCAACCAGGACTACCTGATCACCGAAACGATCCCGATCCTACGGCTCATCGTGTCGTCCATGCTGATCCATTCGTTCGTAATGGTGCTTTTTAGCGCGGTTGCCGGGGTAGGTGACACCAGGTGGTCTTTCGTGATCGAAACCAGCTCTATTGTGCTTTACCTGGCCTATTGTTATTACGTGTGCATCGTCAACAAGCAATCACTCATGGTGATCTGGTCGGCCGAGTTCATTTATTTCGGGCTCCTGGCGCTATTCTCGCTGGCGTATTTCAGATTCTCCAATTGGAAAAATTATAACCTGTAGATTAAACCTGTATCATGAAAGTAGTTTTTATGGGTACCCCGCAGTTTGCGGCCTGGCAACTTCAGTACCTAATTGAGCATGGGATAGAAGTAGTGGCCGTGGTGACCATGCCCGACAAACCCATGGGCCGCGGTATGAAACTCGGACAGTCGGCGGTAAAGGAAACCGCTTTGAAATTCGGTCTGCCTGTGCTGCAACCCGTAAAACTCAAGGAAGAAACCTTTTTACAGGAACTCCAGTCGTTTGCGGCAGATGTGTTCGTGGTCGTTGCTTTCCGGATGCTTCCCACAGTAGTCTGGGCCATGCCGCCAAAGGGAACGCTCAACCTGCATGCCTCGCTGTTGCCGCAATACCGGGGCGCCGCGCCGATCAATCACGCCATCATTAACGGAGAGACCAGGACCGGGGTAACCACCTTCTTTATCCAGGAAGAGATCGATACCGGCGATATCCTGCTGCGCGATGAGGTAGAGATTTCGCCGGAAGATGACGCCGGCAGCCTGCACGACAAACTCATGGAGACCGGTGGCGGAACGATACTGGCCACCCTCAGGGCCATTGATCAGGGCACTGTAACAGCCGTTCCGCAGGAAGGAATGGAGGAGGAGATGAAAAGCGCGCCAAAGATCTTTAAAGAAGACTGCCGGATAGACTGGAACCGTTCGTCGGAAACGGCGCTGAACCTGGTACGCGGAATGTCGCCCTACCCGGCGGCCTGGACACAGGTACAGCTGGCGGGAGGGAAACAGCTCCAGCTGAAGATATTCAAGGCAAAACCCGCCTCCGGAAAAGGGGAGCCCGGGTCATCTTCCTTTATAGACAGGAATGAATGGCTGATCGGGACCGCCGATGGGCTTATAAGCCTTACCGATGTTCAGCTGGAGGGTAAAAAGCGAATGGACATCCGCTCATTTTTAATGGGCTTTGATACAAAATCAGTCGAAAAAGTGGTGTAAGTGCCTTATAAAGGGCCAATTACGACATTTTACAACCGGAGTTTTACAACTGTTGTGGAAAAACATCACATTGTTATAACCCAGTAATGACAAGGGTTTCAGGGGTTCTGATATTAACAATTGCCCGTTTTTATTAACAAACAGCCAATTTTTTCCTCTAATTCCTTGACTGACATTGGTTTTCCGCTAAATTTGTTTCAGTCTAAAAACTAAAACCCTAAAAACCAAGTAAAAATGAACAAAGCAGAACTAATCGACGCCATTGCGGCTGACTCTGGTCTTTCTAAGGCAGATGCAAAAAGAGCTCTTGACTCTTTCGTAAAAACCACTACCACTTCTTTGAAAAAGAATGGTCGTGTTGCCCTTGTAGGCTTCGGATCTTTCTCAGTTACCAAGCGTGCTGCCCGTAAAGGCCGTAACCCACAAACTGGTAAAGAAATCAAAATCGCAGCTAAGAACGTAGTGAAGTTCAAAGTTGGTGCTGACCTTGCTAAAGCTGTTAACAAGTAATTAGCAACCAGTTAAACAAAGCATTTGAATCCCCTGTTGGTCCGCCGGCAGGGGATTTTCTTTTTTAGTGGAGAATTGAAAGTGGAGAGTTGAGAGTGGAAAATTGAAATTGAGAATTTAAAACGGAATGGCGTTGGTAAGCCAGATGGGCTGGCTTTTTCTTGGTGTTCTTTGACGTTAAGATGCATTCACTCATTATCAGCGGACAGGAAATGAAATTAAAAATTGAGGCCCTCAATTCTCCATTTTCCATTCTCAATTTTCAATTTACATAATCGGTTGGGATGAAGCGAATAAGAGCTATTTTTACGACTCTTTTTTCGTATCATGGTAAATAGACAATCCTGGCTGAAAACCCTCATCTTAAGCCTCATTTTAAGTGTTGTGGGCGTTATTCAGGTGAATGCGCAGGCAATGGTGGGTAAAGAGTTCTGGTTTACACTTCCGCAGAACTCATCAGACGGGCCGCAGCAGGAATATTACATTTACGTGGTATCGCAGTACTGTATCGACAGTGCTTATCTCGAACTCCCTTTTTACGGCAAGACCGAATACTTCAGTGTAGAACCCGGTGAATTCTATAAGATCACCGTTCCCAACAACAATGGCGGCGCCTTTGCCTATCACCGCAATGCGGGATTTGTAGAGAACAAGGGAGTCCATCTGGTTTCTCCCAAGCCGGTGAGTGCTTACCTCTTGAATTACAGTCAGTTTACCCCCGACGGTGAAACGCTTATCCCGATGGACAAGTGCGGTACCAACTACGTACTGTCGATGCGCGGAAACTGGGTTCCCGGACCCAATGCAACGTATACTCCGCTGGAAAATACGGTGATCGCGACGGAGAACAACACTTCTGTAAAGATTGATTCGTGGGATGAATTTGGCGATCCTTTCAACGAAACCGTGATCCTGAACAGGGGAGAGACCTACCAGTGGCACACTTCGGCTGATTGCAGCGGCGATTACGATCAATCACAAATTGCCTTTAACTGCCAGGCCAGTACAGGTTCTAAAGTGGTAGCCGACAAGAAAGTGGTGTGTTTTTCAAGCAACGGTTGTTCGAATATCGGAGGCTGCGGAAACTGCGATGCACTGATGTCGACCTTCCTGCCGGTGAATAACTGGAGTAATCATTACGTGACCAGCCAGGTGATCCAGCGGAATGCACCAAGAGCCAACGACGGAGGCTGTTCGCTTGCCGGGGTGACCGGATCGGGCGATTACGTGGAGATCGTTGGTGAAGTTGGAGCGAAGGTTACGGTTACTTCAAGACTTGGCGTTCAGAACAGCACCATAGTTGCACCGAGTTACGGCAGCTACGGTTACGGTCACATCTTCTTCGAGATCCCGGCAATTACCGGCGACAACGGTGAGGCAAATACCGAGATCAAGTCCGATAAGCCTGTACAGGTGCTCCAGTATACCAAGGGTCGCTCGATAGACAACAACCCGAGCGCCGACCCGGAAGCGCTTTACGTGTTTTCGCCTGATCTGTGGGAAAACTCTTACTTCTTTTACCCGATCTACACACCGACTGCTACCAATCTCGAAATCACGGTTGTGGTGGAGGATGTGGGATCACCTTTGCCTTCCACGACCATCCTGCTGAATGGCGTGAACGTAGGTGCAGGCGGCTGGATCTCCATCCCCAATACGAATTACAAATTCAAACGACTGGCCGATCCCGAGTTCATCAGTTCGCGTATCGAAAGCAGTTCAGGCGCGAAATTCGGATTCTTTTTCTTTGCCCGTAACGAACGCGAAACGGCATTTTTCAGCGGCGGATACGGTCCGCTGGCCAACGTTTCACTTTGTGAACAATGTGCCGACATCGACATCGTGAGCAAAGGAAGCTCATGTGTGAACTCACCGTTGAGCTTTGAGCCGAAGGTCTACACCTTTACCGTTCCTTCCGGCCTGAAATACAGCTGGGATTTTGGCGACGGCGATACTTCTACCGCACAGTTCCCGAACCACGCCTACAGATCTTTCGGCCGTTACCGCGTTAACCTCAAAATCACCAACGGAACCTGCGTACTCAACACGTCTTCGATCGTACAGATCAATGACATCGACGTGTCGATCACGCCTTCCGACACGCTGATCTGTCCGAAAACCTCGGTACGCTTGAACAGTAATCCGACACTTCGTCCAAGTGACAAAGTGAGCATTACCTACACCAATGCTACCTCAGTGGATATCCCGGAACAGGGAATTCCTGAGTCGTGGAACAATACGAGCGGGAATTTTGCATCAAGCGTAATTGTAGTAAACGACAACTTCAGCAACCCATGGACACTGGATTCGGTATGTTTTAACATTAAGCACGCAAAGGTGAGGGACGTGCAGGTGGCGATCACTTCTCCCTGCGGAAATACGTTTAAACTGGCCAGGAAGTCGAACACCGCAGGCAGGGCGAATTACCGCAAAACCTGTTTTTCACCCACCGCAGTTATCCCTTTTAACTCAGGACTTGCACCGTACACCGGAAGCTACATCCCGGTAGCCGGTTCAGGAATATGGACTTCTCTACAAGCCTGTAACCCGAAAGGAAGCTGGACACTCAGGATCGGCGACGACTCGGTACTGGTATCCGGGAAATTGCTCGACTGGTCGCTGCATTACTCCACCACCAACTCGGTAAACAACTTTACCTGGAGCCCCAACTACAACATCAGCAGTTTAACTTCAGGAACACCGGTGGTAAGTCCGGCGAAAGACACCACGTATTACCTTACCGCCAACGACTTCAACTTCTGTACGGCAAGAGATTCTGCCAGGATCCGTGTAAGTCGTCCGCCGATGGTGATCCCGTCGCACGATACGGTGTTATGTTCCAACAGCGGCATATTCAACCTTGACCGCACGCTGAATGTTCCCCGCGATTCCAGCGGTTTCTGGACAGAACTCACTACTTCCGGAAGAACGGTGAACGGCCTGTTCTATATCGATTCTGCCACAACCGGGGATTTCATCTTCAGGTACCGCATTCCGATGTATTGCGGGTTTGATTCGGCTACGGTGAGGGTACGCGTAAATAAACTTCCTAATGTCGGGCTTCCTGCGGTCGACTCGATTTGCAACACCAACGGACCTTATGCACTGTTCAATACACTCGGTGGTAATCCCGATACGGGCGGCGGTTTTACCGCTGACAGCCTTCGCGGGACCAGCCTGAGCAATGGCACATTTACCCCGTTGAACGGGGCCGAAGCCACTTATTTTTTCTACTACAAAAAACCCGTGCAGGGATGCCGGGTAGATTCCACCCAATTGCAGATCACCTTATTCCGCCAGCGGAATCCAGGTATCAGCAGGGATACCACAATTTGTGAAACCGATACGATCTTCAACCTGTTTAAGTTGCTCAAAGGAACGCCTGATGTCGGCGGAAGATGGGTTGATGTGAATGGTTCTGGGAAAATGACCGCCGATGGAATGTTCAATCCGCTTGGCCTGGTAAACGGAACCTACCGTTTCCGCTACCAGTTTATCGTGAACAATCCGTGTTCGGATACCAACGCAGTGGTGACCATCCGGGTGAATAAAGCTCCGTATGCCGATCTCAGCACAGTAACCCCGAAACTTTGTGTCGACAGCCTTGCGACTGTGCGGATCGACCTGAGCGGAAACGGTCCGTTCAACCTCGCCGTAAGCGATGGAACGACCACACGAAATTACAACAATACCAACGGTCCGATCATTTTTAACCCGATCATTCCAGACCGGACCACCTTCAAGATCGTTGGACTGACCGACCGCAGCGTACCGACCTGTTCGTTTATCCGCCCGGATTCACTCACCATTCAGGTATACAGTCCGGTTCAGGCTACCCTGATCAAGGAAGAATGTAATGCAGACCTGAGCCAGTTCCGTGCAATTGTTCTGGTTGAAGGCGGTGATAACACCACCTATCGCGCAGATGGTGTGCAATTCTTCGGAAGCACGTACACCAGTCCGCCGATCCCGAACGGAAGCATTTACCGCATTGTGTTCAGCGACAGCACGAATTGCAGTGTTGATGTGATCGACGATAAGAAGTACTGTGAGTGTATCTCTGAGGCTTCGGCCCTGAATCTTACGCTTCGCCAGTATTGCGAGACCGATCCTGCTTCAGCTGTTCAGCTTACCGCACCGGTTCGTGAACCCGAAGACACCGTTTACTGGGTACTTCACGACCAGAGCGGGATCAGTATCGGCAATGCACTCGAAAGAAGAAGCGACAGCACGTTTGCCTTCAAACCCGGCGCTCCCGGTTATGTGTACGGTAAAACGTATTATATCTCCCAGATAGTTGGGAATGCAGGGGATTCACTTGGTCTCGACCGACGCGATACCTGTATTGACGTCAGCCGCGGAACGCCAGTGCGCTGGAACCAGCTTCCGGGCGGCACGATCCGTGGCAATGCTACGATCTGTGCGGGCAATGCGACACCACTGACTTTGAGTTTAACCGGCCGTGCCCCGTTCCGGGTGGTGTTGTCGATAAACGGAGTGGATTCGGTGCTGACGGGTCTTTCGGCCAATACGACGCTGAACGTTACCCCGCAGGACAGTACCACTTACCGCTTAAAATCAATTACCGACAGCAATACCCCGACGTGTAGTGTAAACCTGACGGATTCAGCGAGGGTACTGGTAAACCAGTTGCCAACGGCGGTAATTTCAGGTGGAACAACGATCTGTGAAGGCAATACCACCCCGGTGGTGGTCCGTTTGACGGGCAGTTCACCGTGGAGAATCGATTATACACTGAACAATGTTCCACAGCCTCAGCTGGTGGTGTTCAATAGCCCGTTTACTTTAAATGCTTCCCAGCAGGGAACTTACAAACTTACCGGTGTTACCGACCGTAATTGTACGGGAAGGGTAGGATCTGAGCTGGTAGAGGTGAAGGTGAGCCGCCGTCCGGTGGCCAATGCGGGCGAAGACTTTACCAATTGCGGGATCACTGCCAGACTGAACGCTGTTCCAAGCTTTGGAACGGGAACGTGGACGGGCCCGGGGATCTTCTCTGACGAGCACGATCCGAGAGCGTTTGTACTGGTGAGCGGCTTTGGCCAGTATACCTTTACCTGGACGGAGGCCAACAGCCCTTGTCCGAACAGTACTGACCAGGTTA
>JAZKEZ010000060.1:0-7752 GCA_040386675.1 Bacteroidota bacterium
TGATCAGATGATTCGGAAGCCCTGGTAAAAGCCAGGGCTTTTTTTTTGGGAGGTTCCTCGCTGCGCTCGGAATGACGGCGATGTAACAGAAAATTTAATTACAAGGCAATTTGCATCTTATTGCTGATGAGTAATTCCCTGCTGATGATGAGGAGCGCGATGAAGAAGAACACGAATCCCCGGAACATTACGGCGCGGGTGATGAGCGGGCTGTTGGCCCGGATGTGCCGGAATCCCAATAAGATGGCTGTGATCACGCTGGCGCTTCCGGCGAGTGCAAGGGCGATAACCGATGGCCAGTGCATGAGGCTGAACAGCACGGCGATGGTAATGATGGCCGACGAGGCGTACATCAGCTTGAAAATGAAACTCTCCCGCGGATTGAATTTCTCGGGGTTGAGCGGAACTACAACTTTGGAGTAGTAAGAAATCACCAGCAGGCCTACTGCGATCTGAACGGCAATGGCAATGAGGGGCAGGGTTTTGGACAACACCAGCCAGGCCAGAATGGAAACAAGCGCCAGTCGTTCGAAGATCCGGTAGTTCAGCGCCAGCTGCGCGATCAGCTTCATGCTTTTTTTCCGTGAGCGATCAGTACTTCGGGGTTTACCACCAGTTCGCCTTCCCAGCGCGCCACTACGGCAGATGCCAGGCAGTTACCGGTAACGTTCACGGCGGTACGCGCCATGTCCATCAAGGCATCAACGGCAAGAATGGCGAAGGCTTTCGAGGGATCGAGGCCCAGGGACGAAACGGTACTCACCAAAATAAGGAACGATGCACCGCGTACGCCGGCCACTCCTTTACTGGTAAGCATTAAAATAAGGCACATCTGGATCTGTTCGCCGAGACTGAGGTCGATGCCGCAGGCCTGTGCGATGAACACCGAAGCCAGTGAAAGATACAGCGTGGTGCCATCGAGGTTAAAGCTGTAACCTGTAGGCAGTACGAAGGCTACTATTTTTTGCGGTATGCCGAAATGCTGCAGGTTTTCCATGGCTTTTGGCAGCGCTGCTTCTGAACTGGCTGTGGCAAAGGCAATAGAAACCGGTTCGGTGATCGTAGCGATGAATGCCTTGATCGGCAGTCGGATGATCAGGGCGATCGGGAAGAATACCAGCAGTACAAAGGCGATGAGTGCACCGTATAGCGTGGCGACAAGCATCAGCAGGTTTTTCAACACATCGAAACCGAGGTTGGCCACCGAATAGGCGATGGCACCGCCAACTGCGAGCGGGGCAAAACGCATCACGAGGTCGGTGAACTTGAACATCACTTCCGAAAGGCTCTCGGTAAACTGGAGCATCGGGCGCTTCTTTTCTTCAGGTAGCATGGCGAGTGCCACGGCAAAAAGGATCGCGAATACCACAACCTGCAATACCGAGTTTTCGGCTACCGATTTGGCAATGTTTTCGGGGAAGATCTCAAGAATGTGGTTTGATCCGTCTTTTTTCTGGTCCAGCAGCTTCGTGGCTTTTTCTACCTGTGTCTGCTGTGCATTCATTTCAGCACCAACGCCTGCTTTGGTCAGGTTGATGGCTGCCAGTCCAATGACCAGCGCAATGGTGGTAACGGCTTCAAAATAAATGATGGATTTAAGTCCCATGCGGCCCACCTGCTTCAGGTTGCTGTGACCAGCAATTCCCACTACCAGCGTTCCGAAAATAAGCGGGGCGATAATGGTTTTGATGAGGCGCAGGAAGATGTCGCTGAGGAGCTTGAGGTTGAGCGAGAACTCCGGGAAGGTGTAACCGATCTCGATGCCAATGGCCATGCTGGTAAAGATCCAGAAGGTGAGCGAGTTTCTCCTTACTGCCAATCCGAGCAGGGCAAGACCGGTCAGCCAACGCAGCGCGGTAAATGCCGTCGGGTCGACATGGATCCCGGCGTAATGTCCCGCAGCCCAGATCAGTACACACAGGGTAAGGAAGATGAGGGTGCAGAGGGTAAGTAATTTTTTACTGAATAGGGCCATCGGGTGGTTTTGAAGGGAGCTAAAATAGAGGAAATAGCGAATAGTAAAGAGTGAATAGTGAATAGCAGGGGAGTGTGACACCGGTTTTACAGATAGCCAAGTTTGCCAGCGAGGAAGCGACAGATCAATTAGGGAGCGGTGGTTTTGCCTGTTAATGCTGAGACTTACCCAAAACAAAACGACAAACGCAAAACACTAAACCGGAAAAGCTTGCTTTTCCTTCGCTTTGTTGTTTAAGAGTTGCATTTTTGCGGCCGCAATACAGCGCGCTATTTTATGTCGAAACCCAGTACACCAAAAGGAACCCGTGATTTCGGACCATTAGAGATGGGCCGTCGGAATTACATTTTCGATACCATCAAAACCGTTTTTAAGGTCTACGGATTTTCATCGATCGAAACCCCGGCTATGGAACTTACCAAAACGCTGCTGGGAAAATACGGCGAAGAAGGCGATAGGTTGATATTCAGGATCTTACCAAGAGGTGAGAAACTGGGCAGTTCGATCCATTCCATTGTAAAATTGGGATCGGAAGCGGGAAGTACCAGCGAACAGGGCATGCTCGATCCGTCGGTGCTGGACAGCATGAGCCGCAAACTCGGAAATACCGAGGAAGCGCTGCGTTACGACCTTACTGTTCCTTTTGCGCGATTCGTGGTGCAGCACCAGAACGAGATCAGTTTTCCTTTTAAGCGCTACCAGATCCAGCCGGTTTGGCGTGCCGATAAGCCGCAAAAAGGCAGGTATCGTGAATTTTACCAGTGTGATGCGGATGTGGTGGGCAGTAACGGATTGCTGTATGAAGTAGAACTTACCCAGATCTTTGCCGAGGTGCTTGGCAAACTGAATATCCCCGGATTTGCAATCAAGATCAATAACCGGAAGATCCTTAGCGGTATCGCTGAAGTGATCGGTGAGAAGGAGAAGATCGTAGACATTACCGTGGCGATCGATAAGCTCGACAAGATCGGGAAAGATGGAGTGAACGCAGAACTTGCAGAAAAAGGAATTCCTGCACCGGCTATAGAAAAACTACAACCGCTCATTGAATTTACCGGAACTAATACTGATAAACTAAATTTCCTTAAGACCTTCCTGAATGAGTCTGAGATCGGACAAAAAGGGATCGAGGAGCTGGAATTTGTATTCGACAAGATCAAAAAACTCAACCCGGAACTGCTGGAAGAAGGCGCGGAACGCAACCTTGAACTCGACATTACCCTGGCGCGCGGACTAAATTACTATACCGGAGCGATCTGGGAAGTGAAAGCCAAAGGCGTTTCGATTGGCAGCATCTGTGGCGGCGGACGCTACGACGATCTTACGGGCATCTTCGGATTGAAAGGCATTTCCGGCGTCGGGATATCGTTTGGTGCGGACCGCATTTACGATGTGCTGGCCGAACTGAACCTGTTCCCGGAAACGACTTCGGTAGCGACCAAATTACTGCTGGTACACTTTGGCGAGGCAGAAGCCGACTTCGGACTGGAAGTGATCAAGCAAGTAAGAGCGGCCGGTATTGCTTCAGAAATTTATCCTGACCAGGCGAAGATGAAAAAGCAGATGGGCTATGCCAACGATAAGAATGTTCCTTTCGTGGGGATCATTGGTGGTGATGAAGTCGCGGCAGGGAAAGTGATGTTGAAGAATATGGGGGATGGAAGCCAGAAACTGGTGAGTGTAGGTGAGCTTATTAAGGAAATTGGGGTGTAGACGGTTTGGATGGTTTAGACGGTTTAGACAGTTTAGACGGAAACCGGAGACTGAGCCTGTCGAAGTCAGCTTCTCGATGTCTGTTTAAGTAAGATACCAGGTTCGACAGGCTCACCTTCTAAAGGCTCAGGTGCCGTTTTTTATGCAACAGCCACTTACCGGTCAACTTAATTAATACCTCAACCCTCAGCACGTTTCAACCCTCTCAATAAATCAATGGTTATGTCATACGAAATAAGCCTTCAGGGAATAGCTATCGATCACATCCCGTCGATACTCGGACAGCAGATCAGTCTTTCTGAAGCAGCAAAGCTGGCAGTGGTGAAGTGCCGGACTTACCTGGACGAGAAAATGCAGCGCCATGAAGCACCTATTTACGGGATCAATACGGGTTTTGGCGCTTTGTACAACAAGAGCATCCCGGATGCGGACCTTGAGCAACTACAGGAAAACCTGGTGAAATCGCATGCCTGCGGAATGGGTGAGGAGGTGCCGGCAGCAATCGTGAAGATCATGCTGCTGCTGAAGGTGCAGGGACTTTCGTTCGGTCATTCGGGTGTGGAACTGTCTACGGTTCAGCAGCTGGTTGATTTTTACAATCTTGATATTTTACCGGTCATTTACCAGCAAGGTTCGCTGGGCGCTTCGGGCGACCTGGCTCCGCTGGCGCATCTTGCCCTCGCCCTGAGCGGTGGCGGCGAAGTGCAGTACCAGGGAAAGCGAATGCCGGCAAAAGAAGCCCTTGCTGCCGCCGGACTTCAGCCGATCCGCCTGCGTTCCAAAGAAGGACTGGCGCTGTTGAACGGCACGCAGTTTATGAGCGCATACGGTGTCTGGTGCCTCATCGAAGCCGGGAAACTTTCGGCATTTGCCGACCGGATCGGGGCGCTTTCGCTCGAAGGTTACGACGGGCGGATCGAGCCGTTTTACGAAGGACTGCATACCATCCGCCCACATGCCGGTCAGCTGGCTACTGCGAAGGCCATTGCCGGATACCTCGACGGCAGCGAGATCATTACCCGTGCGAAAGAGCACGTACAGGATCCGTATTCGTTCCGCTGTATGCCTCAGGTGCATGGCGCGAGCAAAGATGCGATTGCCTATGTAAAAAGCGTTTTCCAGACCGAGATCAATTCGGTAACGGATAACCCTACGATCTTCCCGGATGAGGATTTGGTGCTTTCCGGAGGAAATTTCCACGGTCAGCCGCTGGCCATCAGCCTTGATTTTCTTGCCATTGCACTTGCCGAATTGGGCAGCATTTCTGAACGCCGGGTATACCAGCTGATTTCCGGTCGCCGCGGTTTGCCGCCGTTTCTCGTTGCCGATGCGGGTCTGAATTCAGGATTTATGATCCCGCAGTACACGGCGGCTTCCATTGCCAGTCAGAACAAGCAATTGTGCTCGCCGGCTTCGGTCGATTCGATCGAGAGCAGCAACGGACAGGAGGATCACGTTTCTATGGGCGCCAATGCGGCAACCAAGTGTTTCCGCGTAGTCCAGAATGTGGAGCGCATTTTGGCCATCGAGCTGATGAATGCTTCGCAGGCCATCGAATTCAGGCGACCATTAAAGACCTCTGCGGTGCTTGAGCAGTTCCTGTCGGACTATCGCAAACGGGTTCCGTATGTGGACCAGGACCGGTTCCTGCACGTCGACCTGATCAATAGTGTTGAATTTTTAAGAACGGTTACTGCGGCTTAAGCCCTCGGTACCAACATCCGACTTATGTACAGGTGGATTGCAATTTCTCTTCTATTATTTACTTCGGTGATCACGAAGACAGGCTGTGCGCAGGATTCCAGGGTGCACCTGCAGTTCGAAGCGGTGTCGCTGCTCGGTTTTTTAAGGAACGACCAGGGCGAGCCGATGCGCGAGGCGATGATCACGGTGTATGTGGATAACCGGGATTCGGTCTACTTCTTTGCAACCGAAGCCGGCGAATTCCAGGTGGCGCTGAACAGTCACCACAAGTACCGGGTAAAGTTCTCTGCGCCTGGCTTTATCACGAAGAACATACTGGTCAATGCAACGGCGATCCCCAAAGGAAGTCCGGGATTTGCTTATGACACGCTGATCACTTTGCCAAGGGCGTGTGCGGGCGTAGACAACAGCGTTTACCAGCGTCCGCTGACGGTTATCAGCTATGTGGACGGAAGGTTTACCGGCAACCCGGATTACGATCCGGTGCTGAACAATGAACTGGCTGCCTGGAAACGGGATTATACGCAGTGCAGGAAGCAGAACCGGAAGCAGTTTGTGAAGAATGGGTGGATGAGGGAAGAAGAGAGTGAAGAACTAAGAACTAAGAATTAAGAGGTAAGAATTAAGAAGTGGGGGGAGCGTGGTTGTATTTGGGTTTTGTTTTTTTAATGTACCGTTAGCAAAGCCACGATTGTAATCCCTTTGTGCCCTTTGCGCAAAACCTCCGCGTTCTTTGCGGTTAATAATTCTTGCGGTTAACTAACAAACCCTCGATCAAAAAAAAATCCCGGGACTAACCGGGACTTCATTTTCAATTCTCAACTTTCCATTTTCAATTCGCAAGATGGAAGATCCTGTTCCAGCGGATACCGGTGATCGGGTCTGAGCTCATCCAGATGAATACGGCTTTGCCTACAATGTGGTCTTCGGGAACAAAGCCCCAGAAACGGCTGTCGGCGCTGCGGTGACGGTTGTCTCCCATCATCCAGTAGTAATCTTGTTTAAACGTGTATGAAGTAGTGATCTTTCCGTTGATCACGATGGTTGTACCGTTTACTGTAAGCGTATTGTGCTCGTAATCGCGGATGATGCGTTCGTAAAGCGGAAGATTAGACGCATCGAGCTTAATGGTTTCTCCCTGGCGCGGGATGTGCAGCGGACCGAAGAAATCTTCGCTCCAGTCGAACGCAGGATGATTCGGGAATACGGAATATGATCCGGCCGGTGTTGTAATATCCTTTCGGAGTGATGTGTTTGGTTACCGAAGTAGCCACGCCATCGGTCTTTAGTGCCGCGGCTGTTGCAGGCTCCAAGGCGATGTTGAACGTAAGTTCGCCGGTTTGCTGTACGTCGTTCTCTGGTCCGCCGAAAGTAATGTTGTAGCGGCTTTTCATCATGGCCTGATCCGGGTTTGATGCAAACACCACATCATACGAACCCTGCGAATGCGCAGGAGTATCGATCATTTTACCGTTGATGTATACCAGTCCTTCACGCACTTCCAGTTCTTCACCCGGAAGTCCGATGCAGGATTTGATGTAGTTTTCTTTCTTGTCCACCGGACGCACCACGTATTTGTTGTTCTCCAGCAGGAATTTCTTTACCTGTTCGAATTGCTCTGAAGAATATCCCATGCCGTAATTCTGCACGGTCACCATTCTCGCTATCTGGTTAAATCCGTTGGGTTGTTGTTCGTTGTTCACAATCAGTACGGTATCGCCATCAGGGTAATTGAATACCACCGGATCGAAGCGCTCTACGTGACCAAATCCGGGAAGTCGGTAATACGGCAGTTTCAGCCACTCCAGGAAGGCCGGTGTGGCCACCGTACCGGGAATGGTGTGGTGTACGAATGGAAGCGCCACCGGGGTTTCAGGCAGTTTTGGTCCGTATGACAGTTTGCTTACAAACAGGTAATCGCCAACCAGTAAGGTCTTCTCCATAGAAGGAGTAGGAATGGTGTAGGCTTCGAAGGTGAATGTGCGGATCAGTACGGCTGCAACCACAGCAAACACAATTGCATGGCCCCATTCGCGGCCAAAACTCTTTTTGTTGCCTTTTGCGGCTTCTGCTTTCCAGTCGATCGGACCTACGTAATGCAGGTTGTCGCCGTAAGCCAGCATTGGCAGGAATACCATCGGGATGAAAACAGCCTGCAGGCTGTCGGAGGCAGAACGACGGTTGAAAGAGGAAGCAGTCTGAACGTGGAACACGGCCAGCATCACCAGGTTAACCCCGGGAACAAACAGCAGTAATGCCCACCACCACGGTGCTTTGATGAGTTTGGTCCAGATGAACCAGTTGTAAAAGGGGATGTATCCGGCGGTTTCGTTCAGTCCCGCGGCTTTAAACAGCTTTGG
>JAZKEZ010000060.1:7762-8920 GCA_040386675.1 Bacteroidota bacterium
GCGCGATGCACTGGGCGATGATAACGGATAATAGAACCAGGTAAGAGATCATAGTATTTTGATGTTGAGGGAATTAAAATTTCAACAGGTCGTCCATGGTATGAATACCGGTTTTTCCAACCAGGTATTCGGCGGCCAGAACAGCACCTTCGGCAAATCCTTTTCGGTTAAATGCAGTGTGGGTTACTTCGATGGAATCTACCGCTGAAGTGTAGCTCACGGTATGGGTTCCGGGCACATTTTCGATGCGTTTGGAAATGATGGTCAGTTCTTCGGGGTTCTGACTTTCGTGGTTCACCCAGGTTTCCTTGTCATCCAGTTTTTTGATCACGTGTTCGGCAAGTGTGATGGCTGTTCCACTTGGTGCATCAAGCTTCTGGGTGTGGTGGATCTCTTCGATCTTCACTGCGTATTCCAGATGCTTGTTCATCAGTTTGGCCAGTTTGCGGTTCATCTGGAAAAACAGATTTACACCCAGGCTGAAGTTGGTAGCGTGAAAAACACCGGTCTTGTTCTTTTTGCTCGCTTTCTCCACTTCTTTCAGGTCTTCGTACCAGCCGGTTGTTCCCACTACCACCGGGATCTTGTTTTCCAGGCAGGCGTGAATGTGATCCAGGGCCAGTTCTGGTCTTGAAAATTCGATGGCTACGTCGGCAAGTTCAAGAATTTCTTCATCGAGCTTGTGTTTGCTATCGAAACGGGCTATGATCTCGTGGTTGCGTTGCATTGCCGCTTCTTCTATTGCGCGGCCCATTTTTCCGTAACCGATAAGGGCGATTTTCATGTGATCGAAATTAAAAATTAAGACTCAGCCTGAGTCCGTAAGCAGGTTGAGTGGAGGGATGCTGGTATGGTTGGATATTTAACGAGATATCCTCGCTTACATCAAAGTAAAACAGGTGGGCACCAACTGATGCCTCAACGATATTGAGGAGGTAAAAAAGAAACGTGGTGGCGTAACTGATGTCGCGCAAGCGCCGCACATTTTCCATCCGGAATGAAATATCAGAAGGAGAGACGTTGGCGTACCGCGGATCCTCGTTTCCGGCAACGGTGTCGGTCATGAGTGCATACACCCGTTTGTAGTTCCTGAAATCCTTGAGGTTGCGCTGGAGGTAGTAGGCCGATATGCCGATCCCTGCCCAAACGATAGGTGCT
>JAZKEZ010000060.1:8951-11604 GCA_040386675.1 Bacteroidota bacterium
GGCAACACTGCCGAAAGTATGGAGGCTTTGGTAGGCGAGTGATACGGTTTTGATTGAACGGGAACGGCCATGATCGTATCGCCGGTTGCCAGCGAGTCGATGTAAGGTTTGGTCTGTGCCCTGAGCATGGTGCCAAAAAGCAAAAGCCCCACCACAATACTGAGGACAGGGCATGCTTTGAGAAAAGATCTGTTGGTGTGCGGATCAGCCATTCAGCAGGTCAACAAGTTTCTGTAGTTCCTGGTCGTTTTTAAAGCTCAGGATGATCTTCCCGTTTCCTTTGTCGGAACATTTCAGGGCGGCCTTTTTACCAAAGCGTTCCTTTAGTCCGTCCTGGATCTTTACGTGATCGGTGCTGAGTTCTGAAGCGGCCTTGATCCTCGGAATGAGTACTTTTTCTACTCCGAGGTCAGCGTTTCCTGCGTTGTCAAGGGTTATCGATTCCGGGTCTTTCACCCATTCTTCTACTGCTCTTACCGAAAGGTCGTCGCGCAGGATGAGTTCGAGCAGCATGTGTTGTTTGTCGGGATCAGTAAGCGAGAGCAGTGCTCTTGCATGCCCCATCGAGATTTTACGGGCGATAAGCGCAGCCTGAACGGCATCCGGAAGGCGGAGCAATCGCAGGAAGTTGGCTACGTTCGAGCGGCTTTTTCCCATTTTCTCGGCCAGTTGTTCCTGGGTCAGCTTGCATTCGTCGAGTAGTCGCTGGTACGACAGTGCCACCTCGATCGCATCCAGGTCCTGGCGCTGTACGTTTTCCACGATCGCCATTTCGAGCATGCTCTGGTCATTGGCAATACGGATGTAAGCAGGAATTTCAGTGAGTCCGGCGAGTTGTGAGGCACGGAAACGGCGCTCACCCGAGATCAGCTGGTATTTATCTACCGAAACCTTCCGAACTGTAACCGGCTGGATGATCCCGAGTTGTTTGATGCTTTCCGACAGTTCTTTCAGCGCTTCTTCCTCGAATGTGGTGCGGGGTTGAAACGGGTTGGTCTCGATCTGGCTCAGCTTGATGGTGGCTACCGAACCCACAGTTGTGTTTTCGGTATCCTGGCTGTAGCGTGTAGTGATATCGGTTGCCGAATCTGAAAGCAGCGCGCTTAATCCTCTTCCTAAAGCCGGGCGCTTTTGTTGATTTTTGTTCATTAATCTTCCTCCGTAGCGATTGTTTTCTGCTCGGCACTCATGGTGGTGAGGCCGTTCTTCTGTAATATTTCCCTTGCCAGGTTGAGGTAGTTGATGGTACCTTTTCCGCTGGCGTCGTGCATAACAATGGTTTCGCCGAAGCTTGGTGCTTCGCCGAGTTTGGTGTTCCTGTGAATAATGGTGTCGAATACCAGCTGCTGGAAGTGGGTCTTCACTTCTTCCACCACCTGGTTGCTGAGACGCAGCCTGCTGTCGTACATGGTGAGCAGGATGCCTTCGATCTCCAGTTCGGGGTTAAGTCTCGACTGGATGATCTTTACGGTATTCAAAAGTTTGCCCAGTCCTTCAAGTGCGAAGTACTCGCATTGTACCGGGATGATCACCGAGTCTGACGCGGTAAGGGCGTTAACGGTGATCAAACCGAGCGAAGGAGAGCAGTCGATAATGATGAAGTCGTATTTGTCTTTGATCTTCTCCATGGTCATGCGCATCATCGACTCGCGATTGGGCATATTCACCATTTCGATCTCGGCACCTACCAGGTCGATGTGCGCAGGAAGGATGTCGAGGTTAGGGTTATTGGTCTGGAGGATGATGTCTTCGGGATTGATATCGTTTACCAGGCATTCGTAGATGCTGGTCTTGATGTTTTTAGGATCAAAGCCGACGCCGCTGGTTGCATTTGCCTGTGGATCAGCATCGATCACCAGGGTTTTGAATTCCAGTACGCCAAGGCATGCACTCAGGTTGATGGCAGAAGTTGTTTTACCAACTCCGCCTTTCTGGTTTACGATTGAAATGATCTTTCCCATTATAATTGGATGGTTTCTCCGGGGGTTAATACGCTTAGTTTTTTGTTGCCCTTTTCAAAAACACCCTGTGCCACAGCGGTGTCGATGGTCAGGTCGGGAAAAGCATTGTAGTGCATCCCGATAACGTGGTCGCAATTTAGCCAATTCGCGGCAATAAAAGCATCTTCGGCATCCAATACTACTTTGCCCGAAATGGGAAGAAACGCAAGGTCAGGAGGCCAGTGTGTTCCTATAAATTCAATGTATGGACCCAGTCCTGTATCTCCTGCAAAATAGATGTGTTTGCCTTCTGTTTCAAGAAGATAGCCTCCGGGATTTCCTCCGGGTTGTCCGTCGGGAAGGGTAGAAGAATGGTAAGCTGCGGTCATGCGGAGTTTGCCGAAAGGAACGTCGGCCTTTGCCCCGATATTGGTCTTGATCACTTTATAGTCGCCTTTTTTTAACATCCAGGAGCCGATTTCGAAATTGGCGATCAGCGTGGCCCCTTTTTCTTTCAGGAAAAATTCGGCATCGAGAATGTGATCGTAGTGCGCATGCGTAACCAGCACATAATCGGGTTTGAGCGAAAGCCACGGCAGGTTTTTGGCCAATGGATTGGCGCTGAGGAAAGGATCGAACAGCAGTTGGTAACCGTTGGTTTCGAGTAAAAAGCAGGAGTGACCGAAGTAGGTGATGCGCATGGGGCAAAGGTA
>JAZKEZ010000061.1:0-12524 GCA_040386675.1 Bacteroidota bacterium
ACCTCATCTGACGAAACTGAGAAACTGACCCGTAAAGATGCGATGCTTCGCGACTACGCACAGAAATCGGAGCGTATCCACACCATCAATCAATTGCTAAAGGCATATACCCTGTTTGAGATCGACGTAGATTACGTGGTGATGGACGACAAGGTGAAGATCGTTGATGAGCAAACCGGTCGTATCCTTGAAGGAAGACGTTATTCTGACGGACTTCACCAGGCGATCGAATCGAAAGAGAACGTGAAGATCGAGGCGGCGACACAGACTTACGCAACCATTACGCTTCAGAACTATTTCAGGATGTTCCACAAACTGTCTGGTATGACCGGTACAGCGATCACGGAAGCCACCGAATTCTGGGACATTTACAAACTCGATGTGATGGTGATCCCGCCAAACCGTATCGTGCAGCGTAAAGACACCGAAGATATTGTCTACAAGACCAAGCGCGAAAAATACAACGGTATTATCGACGAGATCCAGAAACTGCGCGACGCCGGAAGACCTACACTTGTGGGTACCACTTCGGTTGAGGTTTCTGAATTGCTGAGCCGTATGCTTACCCTTCGCAAAATACCTCACCAGGTGTTGAACGCGAAACTGCACAAGAAGGAAGCGGATATCGTTGCTGAAGCCGGTAAATCGGGTACGGTGACCATCGCAACCAACATGGCAGGTCGTGGTACGGATATTAAACTTACTGAAGACGTGAAACTGGCCGGTGGTCTTGCCATCATCGGTTCTGAAAAACACGACAGCCGCCGCGTTGACCGTCAGCTGAGAGGTCGTGCCGGTCGCCAGGGAGATCCGGGAAGTTCACAATTCTACCTTTCTCTTGAAGACGATCTGATGCGTCTTTTCGGTTCGGAGCGTGTGGCCAGCATCATGGACCGCCTCGGACTAAAAGAAGGTGAAGTGATCCAGCACTCGATGATCACCCGTTCGATCGAGCGTGCACAGAAAAAAGTAGAGGAGAACAACTTCGGTGTACGTAAGCGTTTGCTTGAGTACGATGACGTGATGAACGCCCAACGTGAAGTAATTTACAAGCGCAGAAAGCACGCACTTTTCGGAGAGCGTCTGAGCCTGGATATCGACAATATGTTCTACGAAGTGGCTGCCACTATTGCAGGCGACTCGGTTCAGGCCAAAGATTTCGAAGGCTTCAAACTTGAACTGTTCAAGCAGCTGGCCATCGAAAGCCCGGTAAACGAACAGGAGTTCCAAACCGCAGGCGTAGCCGGGGTTACCCACAAGGTGTTCCACGCTGCTATGGACAATTACAAGCGCAAAGCTGAGTTCTCTGCACAAATGGCTTTCCCGGTGATCGGGAACGTATTCGAAAACGAAGGACACCGTTACGAAAACATCCTTATTCCATTTACCAACGGGATCAAAGGCATACAGATCTCTGTAAACCTGAAAAGAGCCTACGAGACCAAAGGAAAAGAAGTGTTGGTAGGACTGGAGAAAAGTGTAGTACTGAACTTTATCGACAACGAGTGGAAAGAACACCTTCGTGAACTCGATGATCTTCGTACCTCAGTTCAAAACGCGGTGTACGAGCAGAAAGATCCGTTGCTGATCTACAAATTCGAAAGTTACAACCTGTTTAAGGCCATGATCAACCGGATGAATTTCGAGATCGTTTCGTTCCTTACTCACGCCGGACTTCCGGTAGACGAGGAAGCAAAAGCATCAAACAGCGCTGCACTTGCACCGAAACAACCACGAACCATCGAATCCAAGCCATCAACCGAACCGGAATATAGCAGTCCGCGTCCGCCGGCTTACATCGATCCTTCAGCATCTTCACAACCGCTGTCGAGGAGAGACCGGAGAAAAGCAGGGAAATAAGTGAATGTGTAAATGTGGGTGATGGGTAAATTTGAAAATAGCATCATCAACCATAAGATAATAGAAAAGCCCCTTAACGAACTTCGTTAAGGGGCTTTTTATTTCCGTCTAAACCGTCTAAACCATTAAGCTTTCACAAACTGCTTGGTCACAATCGCATTAGTCTTAACATTGGTAGATTTCACAAAGTAATATCCTCTTGGAAGTGCACCCACATCAAGCTTGTTGATCGCTTCAGTGTTGCTTACTGACAAAATGACTTTACCGGTAAGGTCTACCACTTCATAAGTTACGTTGTCGCCAGAGAAAGGAGTAGTAACGTTGATGAAATCAGCAGTTGGGTTTGGAGCGATGTTCAATTGTCCACTAACTACTGAAGCTTCGTCGATACTAAGTGCGGTAAGGTTGTCCATTACAGTAAATGGGCTAAGAGAATTGAAACCGTTTCTTTCGATGAAGAAGCTGCTGTTTGCACCGGCAGTTGCAGATCCGGCAACACCTTTGTCCCAGCTTCCGTTGGTAAAGTGGCTGATGAATGAGTTGTTGCGGTCGAATCCGTTCATTTCAAATGTATCGTCCCATCCGAGACGAAGGTTGGTGTTGATGGTCATTCCGCTGGTAGCTTCAACAAACCATGTTCTGTCAAGCAAACGTTGTGAAGAAGCGTAATCAACACCGGTTGAGTTGCTCGCATCAGCATATACACCTCTTGCGGCACGCACATTAAACATACCTGTGCTGCTTCCGGTAACCTGCTGAACGCTGGCAGGAGAATAAGATTCGCGGGTTCCTACAGGGAAGATCGCCCAGTCGTTACCTGCAGTGATCATCTGTTGAACAGAACCCTGACCTGAAGTGATAAAGTATCTTTCGTTATCGTATCCAAGCACGGTAGCGGTGTTTTGCATGATCATGTTGTTTGCTCCAAGATCCATACGACCTCTCTGGAAGTGAAACTGATTGATGATCGAAAGTGCAGATCCAAGATATACATCACCACCGTTTTGTTTGTTCAGGGTGAAGTTGCTCAGCATGTTAGAAGTCTGGTCGAAGTATATCGAATCATCAGAACTTGAAGTAAGATTCATGATCATTGAAGAACCAGAGTTGCCGATGAAGCGGGCGCTTTGTCTTTGGTTCAGAGTACCATTCAGAGTAAGGTCGTTTCCGTTCAGGTTAGTACGGCCGTTATCCATTCTGAAATTTCCTCTTGAGATAAGGTCCTGGGTAAGGGTAATTTGATCGTTTTCTGAAATCAGGTTGATACCTATATTCATTAAACCTGACCCGGTAAGTTCGCGGCCGGTAGAGCGTGAGGTGCCCAGGTATTCTACGTCGTATTCTGCTGTTCCGTCAAACAGACCACCGTTTTCGAAGAAGTTACCGTTCTCAAGTACCAGGCGGCTTCCTGCTCCCATTACCATGTGAGCACCGTTTTCGAATGACATGTTTCCTTCATTCAGTTCAAGATCTCCCATTACGGTAAGGTCGGTCATCAGTCTGAAGTTAGAGCTGCTTCCGGTTCTGTCAATCGTAAGATCATTTATTTGCGAACCGCTGGCGAACCAAAGTCCGTCGGTCATGTTGCCGGCACCAGAGATCAGGATGTTGGTTTGTGCATTCGTCATTAGCATTGCATTGTTGCTCGTTCTGCGCATATCACCAAGCAGGTTGATACTGCGGTTTCTAAGATCCATGTTTCCACGTCTCAGTTCAAGGTCGCCGGTAACGGTAAGGTCGCTTCCAATGGTAAGTGACTGGTTATCGTCTTCAAGGTCGATGTACAGGTTACGTACCATTGCACCGTTAAATTCAATGCCTGAAGTCTTTGAAGAACCTACATAGATCAGGTTGTAAGACTGTGTGGTGAAAACACCGCCGGTTCCGATTGACATTGAACCGTCGTCCATCCGAACGGTAGAATTGTCCATCATCTGGAGCAGTGAACCAGAATTGAGCAACAGGCTTCCGTCGCGAAGATCCATAGTGTCTCTTACATTAAGAATAGAGGCTAGGAATAGCGAAGATCCGTCGTTCGTGAAATTGTCCACATCCATGTCACCTGTGAAATTATCACTGGCAAGGAATGAACTGAAGATCATAGAGTGGATGTCCACATCACCGGTACCGGTAAATGAACCCTGGTTCATTCTTAGGAAATAATTCTGGGTGCTGAGTAGTCTTCCATCAACACGGAAAGAATTCAGCAATCCGCTGAAAGTTACATCCATATCCAGGTTAACGGTGATCCCTTCGGAAATCACAATGTTCTGGTTGTTTACAGACGATCCTGGTACAGGACCGTCCCAGGTAGAGGCGCTGCTCCAATTTCCTGAATTAATGGCGGTTACGGCGCTCGCTGAGAGAGAGATGAGCGCGGTGCAGAGTAATACTGCTGTTGAGCGTAGTATATTTTTCATATTGGGAGGTTTTTAAAATTATGAAGACGCTCATCGTCACAATCGTGCCATTCCTGAAAAATGTAGTGAAATCAATGGTTACAGAAGGGAGTCCTCCTGTGTTGTACTAAAATCAATGAGTACAAAGTTTCGCGTACTGCGCGATCATTTCCCCAGAATAGATGTAAATAACTGGTAATCAGTTATATGTGTTGGGGAACTGCGGATAGCGACGGCCGTGTGAATGAACCGGATCGCTTATTCTTTAAAGTGCGAAAAATTTAACCGCAAAGGGCGCAAAGAGAATGGAAACCTCGTTGCGCCCTCTGCGGTAAAACTTTGCGCCTATGCGGTTAAAAAACCGATCTCATCTCCCGGAAACCTCCAGCAGCTTTGCCTTCTTCATGGTTTTCAATACCACGGTGATCACAATTGCTGCGATGGTGGCATACACCCATTCCACAGAATACCCGAATTCACCGGTCTGGAAATAGTGTTTAAGCACATTCACAAAAAGGAAAGAGATTACTGTAGCCAGGAAACCGCTGTATTCGCGTTTCAGGATGTTCTTCACTGAAAAATCCATCTCCGGATCGATCCAGCCGCTGAGCTTTGGCCAGAATGCAGGAACTTTTGCCG
Source organism: Bacteroidota bacterium (assembly GCA_040386675.1). GTDB lineage: Bacteria > Bacteroidota > Bacteroidia > Flavobacteriales_D > Luteibaculaceae > DASUEB01. The sequence continues at coordinate 4,899 of JAZKEZ010000061.1, forward strand.
CCCAGTCGGTGTATTGAGTTCCGAATTTGGTACGCATAAAAAATTCTTCGGCAAACATGATGCGCTCATAATACACCCAGTATAGGAGGCACGAAACGATGATGAACCAAACGTTTCCTACGTAGGCGAATATGCCGAGCCACATGAAGAAATTACCGAGGTAAAGCGGGTGACGAACCAGGCTGTAGATTCCTTTGTTGTTTACCGTTTCGGCAACCTGTCCTTCAGAAGTATTTCTGCCTGAGGTGGCCTTGGGTACATAACCGATCACGATAAAACGAACGATCATCCCGATTACCGAGAAGCCGAAGCAAAGGTAACTGGCAGTAAGGTTATCGGGGTTTATGAAGTTCTGAGGGTCGAGCCAGAGTACAAGTACTGCGAGTACATACATTGCAACCGGGATATAGGAGCGATACCGGAAAAGTACATTTCCGGATTTGTCAAATTCTTCAAGTAAGGCCATAAAAAGAATTAAAGGCGCAAAGCTAACAAAAGTGGGGGTTGGTGAAAGTTTTAGTTTGGGTAAGGAATTACCTTTGATTTTCCTGGACCTGAACCGATTCTGTCCACTGAAAATCCTGATATGATTCGTTTTACCACAGCATTAAAATCAGTCGTTGTGATCATTTTCCTGGGTGTGGTACTGTTGCTGCCGGCACAGGAACTCCGGCACCTGGCAGATAGTCTTAGGGTAAAGTACAATGTACCTGAACTGGCGTATGCAGTGGTCTCTGCCGATGAAGTAATGGACTTGAGTGTTCTTGGCGTAAAAAAGACCGGTTCTGATTTAACCGCGCAATCAGCTGATCGTTTCAGGATCGGTTCGAATACCAAGGCCATTACCGGTTATATCGCTGCGCTCCTGGTGAATGAAGGAAAATTAAGCTGGGATACACAGTTTTTTGAGATGTTCCCGGAATTGAAAAAGGCAGCCAGCCGGGCGTATCACCGGGTAACCTTGCTCGAATTACTCACCTTCCGGACACGACTTTATCCATACACCTATACCTATGATGAACCACGGAAGGAACAATTCTCAGGCTCGGAAACCGAACAGCGTTACCAGTTCAGCGCGTGGTTTTTCCAGCAACCGCCGGTAAAGAAAAAGGAGATCAATTTCTCCAATCTCGGGTACGTTGCAGCAGCAATGATGATGGAAAAGGCGAGTGGTAAAACCTATAAGCAACTCGTGACCGATCTTGGTGAGCAATTGAACATCAGTTTTGGCTTTGGAAATGCCGTCGCCTTCGATCCAGGACAACCCTGGGGACATGACAGCGAACTGAATCCGGTGGGCAGTTCTCCTTCAGACTACAAACTCGAATGGCTGCTCGCGGCAGGGAATATAAACGTGAGCCTGCCTGATTACGTAAAATTTATCCAGCTCCAACTCGCCGGACTGGCCGGGAGAAATAACCAAATGACCAAATCACAGTTCGAATTCCTGCACTACGGACTCCCTCGTTTTTCGGTGGGTTGGTTCCAGGGAGTAGACGAAAACGAACGAAGGTTTTCATACAACATCGGGAACCCGGGAACCTTTTACAGCAAGGTCATGGTCTTTGGTGAGGCGGGGATCGCTATCATCATTCTTACGAATGCCCAAACTGCCCAAACCGAAAAAGGAGTAGAGGAGTTGTACGAGCTGTTGAAACAGCGCTACATCAGGTAAGGATTTCTCTTCCTTAATCGGAAATCCTAATTTGGATTAAAGACCATAAACACTATTCGTATAATGTGAAATGGTTATTTAACCACAGAGGCACAGAGGTTTTCACAGAGAACTCAGAGAATTCCTCAGAGTCCTCTGCGCCGACCTCTGCGACTCTGCGGTTAAAAAAAGACATTGTCATTCAATCCTCACCTTCAAAATGAAATTCCCCACATACGGATCCTCGGCCATTTTACTCGACCCGATCACCAGTTTGTAAGTCCCGGTTGAAGTAAGCACGTAACTCAATTGGTCGCCAAATGGCCCGTCACTTTTGCCATCCGGCCTAAAGATCTGGTTAAACCTCAAATTCGCTTTCCCGCCATTTTCAGTAGATACTGTTGCAATCAGCCTTTTGCCGCTTTCAACCGGTATAAGATAAACCGCTCTGGTATTTGCCGAGTCCAGTTTGCCAATGGTCATGGTTTCAGACGAAGGCTGCTCAAACGACAGGGGGATTTCATTTCCACTTTGCGGAATTACACCCTCGGTTTCAGTGTTTAACGGTTCTGCAGGAACAACTCCCGCTGCTGTGTCGGCGCCCTGTAAATCATCGGGAACCCGGTCTGAAGCCCCACTGCAGGCCATGGCAAGTGCAGCTATAACTACGAAAGAAATTCTGATCATGATAGATAGTTTTTGCTTGTGCAGCCAAAGTTCCTGCCAAACCCCGCGACCTGAGAGCAACTATAAAACCTGGATCATCCTGAGAATTTCCTCATCAACAGTTCCAGCGGGCCGGTTTTAAATTTCCTGGTCCACAGTACACTGAATGCTACGCTTCCGATATAGAAAACCGATGAATACAGCAGAATGATCAATGATTCAGTCGGTTTTTCATCTTCTATAAATCCGGTATACTGTTTACCGGTAAGCAGTGCCAGGATGATCATTCCCAGTGTAGCGTGTATCACGTAGTGAGAGAGTGTAAGCTGCCCTGTTTTCTGCAAAGCCCTCACCACCGCAGTATGACCGAAACGATCCCCAATCAGCATGCAGACTGGAATGACCATTGCCGCAAAACTCATAGTAAGTAAAACAAACGGCAGGTAAGGAGGGAAGTACTCGGCCATGATATAGTTTGTAGCCGAAGGAGGGAAAATATTCGTTTTAGCCAGCAGACGCACCAACTGAATAATCATGAAAATACAAAGTCCTGAAGCGAAAAACCGTTGCCGTGTGGCTTTGAGCTTCCAGTCCAGTTTCCCCATCCACATACCGGTAAAAAAATAAGCCAGCCAGGGAAACATTGCATTCCATCCGTTGTAAAAAGTATTCCTTATAAATCCGGTGGGAGTCCAGAAATCAACATACCTGAACATGGAAAAATCCCAACCCGTATTTAATGGGACAATAAAAATCAATACGTGAAAGAACAAAATAGCCAATAGCGCACCAACCAGGTAATACCGCTTCGGAACAAAAAGCAGGAATGCCGCAAAGTGAAGATATCCGCCATAGAAATGAAGAATATCCCCCGACCACCAGTTGAATAGCAAAAGGCCCGTGGCAAACAGAAACCAGGAACGTTTCAGGATGACCGATTTTATCCGGGCTTTTTCCTCAGGGGAAGGATCCCCATTACCCGCCATCAGTGAAACACCCATTCCTGCACACATGATGAAGATGGCCGTAGAATTCCCGGTAAAGAGGTTCAGAAAGCGCCCCCAGAATCCCTCCGGTACCATCAGCGACCCAAACGCAAAATTGAAATTGACAATGAACATCCCAAAAATGGCATATGCCCTTGCCAAGTCAAACCCCGCTATTCTCGATTTCATTTTTTAGATCCGGTAGGTGAAATGATGTGTTAGTAAAGCTTCTCTTTATGTGCTTTAAATTTAACCGCAAAGTGCGCAAAGATTTACTCAAACCACAAAAAGGAAAGCCTATTTCGCTAAACATATCTCTCCCTTGCACCCAACACCCATTTTCCATTCTCAACTCTCCACTTTCAATTCCCCACTACCCCGCCCAATTCTCCCTATCCAAACTCCTGTACTGTATCGCCTCCGCAATATGATGGCTCTCAATCCCGGTCTTATCCTCCAGATCCGCAATGGTTCGTGCCACTTTCAGTATCCTGTCGTAAGCCCTTGCCGAAAGATTGAGTTTCTTCATGGCCATTTTCAGCATTTCCCGGCTGGTATCGTCGATCTCGCAGATTTCTTTCAGCAGCTTCGAACTCATCTGCGCATTACAATGGACCTCCTCTTTCGCAAAGCGTTCATTCTGAAGAGACCGCGCTTTGATCACCCGTTCACGGATGGATAAACTGGCTTCAGAAGTGTATTTCCGCTTCGCCAGCTCATCAAAACTTACCGGTGTTACTTCGATGTGAATGTCGATGCGGTCCAGCAGCGGTCCCGAAACTTTGTTGAGGTAGCGTTGTACGGTTCCCGGCGGACAAACGCAGTCCTTTTCCGGATGATTGTAGAACCCGCAAGGACAAGGATTCATCGAGGCCACCAGCATGAAACTTGCCGGGTAATCGATTGAGAACCTGGCCCGGGAAATGGATACGATCCGGTCTTCCAGCGGTTGTCGCATTACTTCAAGTACGGTCCGTTTAAATTCCGGCAATTCATCCAGGAAAAGAACGCCATTGTGAGCCAGCGAGATTTCCCCGGGTTGCGGGAAGCTCCCTCCTCCGACCAATGCTACGTCGCTGATGGTATGGTGCGGACTACGGAACGGCCTCACCGAGATCAGGCTGTCATCCCGTTTCATCTTGCCGGCTACCGAATGGATCTTGGTCGTTTCAAGTGCTTCCCGGAGATTGAGCGGAGGAAGTATCGTTGGCAGTCGCTTGGCCAGCATGGTTTTACCGGCTCCCGGCGGACCGATCAGGATGAGATTATGTCCGCCTGCAGCTGCAATCTCAAAAGCCCGTTTTATGTTCTGCTGACCCTTTACATCAGCGAAATCTACCGGGAAATCGTGCACACGGTTGTAAAACTCCTCACGCGTATCCACCAGCACACGATCGAGTTTTCCGTTGCCGTTGAAAAAGTCGCAGACCTCACCGAGATGCTCTGCCCCATATACTTCGAGTTCGCTTACGATAGCTGCTTCTCGTGCATTTTCCTTCGGAAGGATGATCCCTTTAAATCCTTCTTTCCGCGCCATAATGGATATCGGAAGTACGCCTTTGATCGGCCTCAGTTTTCCATCCAGCGCAAGTTCTCCCATGATCACAAACCGATCGATTTCGCTGGTCACGATCTGTTCAGAAGCCACCAGTATGCCCATGGCTAGCGGCAGGTCATAAGCCGATCCTTCCTTTCGGATGTCGGCGGGAGCAAGGTTGATCGTAATTTGTTTCCCGGGAATGCGGTAAGAATTGTTCTTCAACGCAGCGTCAATGCGATGCATGCTTTCTTTTACCGCACTATCGGGCAGTCCGACCATGAACGTATTCACTCCCGGAATAACGTTGGTTTCTATGGTGATCGTAACCGCATCCACTCCCTGGACCGCGGCTCCAAATGTTTTCACAAGCATGTGCTGAGGGTTTGATCCAAAAGTACTGCATCGGGATTCCAGCTGCCAGCATGAATGATCATCCGGGCCGAAATCATACTTTGGATAATCGGACTATTTTCGAGGATTGACGGCGCCTTGTCGTGGGCTTTCTCACGATCATGCAGTTAGTGTATGGGACAATTCGCCTGTAAATTTCTAACCTCCCGATCACCGAGAAACATAGGGTAAAAATGATCAGAATTGTTGTAACTATGCGCTAAGTGCCTGCGTGGTAAAAAAACCGGTATCGCCAATGAACAATTTCAGACTTACCTCACTGCTTACCTCAAACATGGACATCGACGCCGAACAGCTCGACGGCCTCATTGAGAGCTGCCAGTCGAAAACAGTGGCAAAAGGCGAATACCTGCTGAGTCCCGGTGAAATCTGTCGCTATTCGTTCTTCGTGGAAAAAGGCCTGTTGCGCCAGTTCGGCATCGATGAAAGAGGGAAGGAGCACATTCTCCAGTTCGGACCGGAGAACTGGTTCGTAACCGATCGCGAAAGCGCTTATTTTAATCAACCCGCGGTGTATTTTATCCAGGCCCTGGAAGACAGCAAGGTGCTCCTGATCGACGAGAACTTCCTGCTCAGGTTATCCGATCTCATCCCTTCATTCACAGGATTCAACAACAAATTGCTGCACAATCACATCCGGCAGCTCAACAAACGGATCTACCAGTTGCTCAGCGCCACCGCAGAAGAACGTTATCTCGATTTTATTAAAATGTACCCGGACGTATTGCTCCGGATCCCCCAATCCATGGCCGCTTCCTACCTCGGCATAACCCCGGAATCCCTCAGTAGGGTGAGAAAAGAACTCGCCCATCGGCATAAAAAGGCAAGTTAAAATGCTCGGGATTTTTAACCGCAGAGTCACTGAGGAATCACAGAGGGCACAGAAAGCCTATCCCTGATCGGCTGTCATCTCGAGCGTAGCGGTCATCTCGAGCGCAGCCGTCATCTCGAGCACAGCCGTCATCTCAAGCGAAGCGGTCATCTCGAGCGCAGCGAGAGACCTAATTTCTTACCATACATCAACGTCCGCAACCCTCCCCCAACCTAACTTTGTCCCAACAAAATACCTAAAACCATGTCTCAAAGAAACGTAGAACTCATTGTTCGTCCCGGTCAGCCTCATTTTGTTGGCGACGGTTTCCGTGTTCATACTTTTATACCAAGCAGCGAAAAGCTGGATATGCACCGCATGGATCCATTTATTATGATGGATTACAATTCAACTCATTATTTCGAACCGACTGACACCCCGCGTGGAGTGGGAGTGCATCCGCACCGTGGCTTCGAAACAGTTACCATAGCATACAAGGGCCGTGTAGCGCACCACGACAGCAGCGGCGGCGGCGGAATCATCGGACAGGGCGATGTGCAATGGATGACCGCAGCCAGTGGCGTACTTCACAAAGAATATCACGAGGAAAGCTTCAGCAAAGCCGGCGGTGAGTTCCAGATGGTACAGCTATGGGTGAACCTGCCGGCAAAAGACAAAATGAGTCAGCCGAAATATCAGGCGATCAAGAACGATAGCATTCCACAGGTTCAATTGGAGAACGGAGCAGGAAAGGTTGAGGTCATTGCCGGCGAATACAACGGCGTTAACGGCGTGGCTTCCACATTTACTCCCATCCACATGTTAAATGCCGAACTGAACAACGGCGGCACAGCCAGCTTCAATTTCCCGGCCGAGTACAATACCTCTGTTCTTGTACTCGAAGGCAACATTAAAGTGAACGGAATAGACGTACCCACCGACCATTTCGTATTGCTGGCCAACGACGGTGAAGAATTCTCGGTAGAAGCGGTAAGAGAAGCAAAAGTGCTGATACTAAGCGGCAAACCGATCAAAGAACCGATCGCTGCACACGGCCCGTTCGTAATGAATACCAAACAGGAATTGATGGAGGCCTTCAACGACTTCAATCACGGTAAATTCGGGTATCTGGAGGATTAATTTTCTTAACCGCAAAGACCGCTAAGTTTTAACGCAAATGGCGCAAAGAGTTCTATCTCTTTGCGCCATTTGTGCTTTTCCTTTGTGTCCTTTGCGGTTAAAAGCCTACCCAAACATCTCCTTCTCAATATGTAGTATAAAACTATGTATCACTTTAATATGTATTTCCTGCGCCCGGTCTGAATACTGCGACTTCGGCGCACGGATCTCCACATCCGCCAGGCTTGCCATTTTCCCGCCGTCTTTGCCGGTCAGCGCAATCACCTTCATTCCTTTGTCCTTCGCTGCATTGATCGCATTGATCACATTCGCAGAATTCCCGCTGGTGCTGATCGCAAGCAGTACATCACCCGGCTGACCAAGCGCCTCAACGTACCGGCTGAACACATAATCAAACCCATAATCGTTTGAAACACAG
>JAZKEZ010000062.1:0-14603 GCA_040386675.1 Bacteroidota bacterium
GAGCAAATCTCCTAACCTCCGTGATTACCTCTGTGCCTCTGTGGTTAAGAATTACCAGTACTATTTTTAATTGGAATTTGTTTTAACCGCAAAGAACACAAAGAACTTAGCGGTCTTTGCGGTTAAATTTTAAGAACACAAAGAGGAAACTTCATCATAAACTAAAAAACCCCGAAGCATAATGCTCCGGGGTTTTTTCTATTTCTGAAATCCAAAGGATTACTCCTGCGGAAGATTAAGGATTTTGCCTTTCCACTTCAGTTTAATTCTTGCATAAAGCAGGAACATTACCGGAACAAGGATCAGGGTCAGGAATGTCGCGAAGCTCAATCCGAAGATCATGGTCCATGACAGTGGTCCCCAGAACGCTACGCTGTCTCCTCCAAGGTGGAAGTGAGGCTGGAAGTGACTGAACAATCCAACAAAGTCGATGTTGAAGCCGATCGCCAGCGGAACCAGTCCGAGGATGGTAGCCGATGCGGTAAGCAATACCGGCGTCATACGGGTCTTTCCTGCTTCGATGATCGCTTCTTCAAGCTCCATACCTTGCTTCAGAAGGATCTCGGTAAACTCGATCAGAAGGATACCGTTTCGAACCACGATACCCGCAAGTGCCACGATACCTACACCACTCATTACAATTACGAACGACATGTTAAAGATGCTGAAGCCAAGCAGTACACCGATCAGACTGAACAATACCTCTGAAAGGATAATGATCGCGATACCAACCGAGTTGAATTGAGTAACCAGGATGAGGAAGATCAATCCGAATGCGATCATCAGTGCTCTCGCCAGGAAGGCCCCGGTTTCTGCCTGCTCTTCCTGTTCTCCCGTCATTTTGATGGTCACTCCTTCAGCTTTTGGGAACGAAGGAAGCAGTTTCTCAATTTTAGCAACGATCTCGTTGGCGGTATAACCGCTCAATACGTTCGAGCTAAGTGTGATCGTACGCTTCTGGTTGATACGCTTGATACCACCGTAGCTGTTGGTATACTCGATGCTCGCTACCGATGAAAGCGGAATAGAACGCAATATACCACCCATGTTCATGTCGCGGAAAGTGATCGGCTGGTTCATCACCTCGTCGATGTTGTTGCGTTGTTCTTTGCTCAGGCGAAGCTGGATCGGGTAATCGTCGTTATCATCCTTGAATTTGCTGATTTCTTTACCGAATACGGCAGTTCTTACGGCCGATCCGATCTGTGCGGTAGAAATCCCTTCACGGCTGGCTTTTTCGCGGTCGATGTTGATGCGTACTTCAGGCTTACTCGCCTGGATATCACTTTTCAACTGCTCGATACCGGCAATTCCGTCTTTGTCGATGAAGTTTTTAAGGTCTACAGAGGTTTTGATCAGGTCTTCCATCACGTCGCCAGAGATCTCGATGTTCACCGGTTTACCGGTTGGCGGTCCGCCCTGTTCCTGGTCAACGGTGATCTCAGCACCCGGTATTCCTTTAATGGCTTCACGGATCTTGTCAAGATATTCTTTGGTCGAAACTCCGTTACGGTCGGCGAATTTTACGAAGGCTACAGAGATCTTTCCTTTTTCAGGCATAGCTTGTGTTCCCTGTGTAGGATCTTCGTTGGCGCCTACGGCTACGTTGGTGATCACCGACTTAACGATCGGGTTTTTCTCACCGATTACGCTGTAGATCTTCTTCTCTACCACTTTTGAGATCGAATCGGTATACACCTGGTCGGTTCCAACAGGAAGGGTGATGTAAGTCATTACAAAGTTCGGTTCTCCTTTAGGGAAGAATTCCACTTTAGGCTGACGGATACCGGTGGCGATGAACGAAATGATAAGCAGTCCGAGGGTGCTCAACAACAACCAAACCGGGCGGCGTCCTTTCAGACACCAGGTGATAAGTCTTTTGTAACGTTCCTGGAAGTTTGGCCAGATACGGGTCTGGAAACTGTGGATCCAGTGTACGAAGACAAATTTGTTCAGCACATACAGCAGGTAAATGAACAGGGCGAAGTTTCCGCCTCCTACAAATCCGCTGATGTACAGTAGTAAAGCTATTATTCCGAAAATGATAGTTGTTACACGGAAAGCACGGTTTCTCTTGCGTTCGTCTTTCTCTTCAGGTTTTTCCATGAAGTCGACTGCAAACACCGGGTTAATGATGTACGCCACGACCAATGAAGCCAGAAGCGTGATGATCAGGGTTACCGGAAGGTAGAACATGAACTTACCGATCACACCCTGCCAGAAGGCCAGCGGAACGAATGGTGCAAGTGTGGTCAGTGTTCCCGAAAGTACCGGCATGAACACTTCCCCGGCCGCCATTTTCGCAGCCTTGACTATGGATATTCCGGGGTTTTCGTGATAGACCCTGTGTGTATTCTCGATCACCACAATCGCATCATCCACTACAATTCCCAGCGCAAGCAGGAACGAGAAGAGTACGATCATGTTCAGTGTAAACCCGATCCCGGGCAGTACCATAAAGGCGATGAACATCGACAAGGGAACAGATAACGCAACGAAAAGCGCGTTGGTGGTTCCCATAAAGAACATCAGGATGATGGTTACCAGCGCAAAACCGATAACGATCGTGTTGTTCAGGTCGTTCAGGGTTACACGGGTCTCATCACTCTGGTCGCCGGTAATACTTACGTTAAGTCCTTTCGGGAACTCGGTTTTCTGCATTTCGCCAACAATCTCCTGGATTTTGTCGGAAGCCTCGATCAGGTTTTCCCCGCTTCGTTTGATCACGTTGAGGGTAATTACGTTTTTGTGGTCCAGGCGCGCAAAGCTTTCCTGTTCCTCAAAACCGTCTTTAACTTCGGCAATGTCTTTCAAGTACACAGTGGCACCGCTTCCTGCACGAACAATAATGTCCTGCACCTGTTGGATGTTCTTGAAATCTCCGTTCACACTCAGCGAGCGTTTCAGTCCGCCCATAGCGATCTGTCCGCCAGAAATGGCCATGTTCTCATAGGCTACTGCATTTTCAATGTCGCCCATTGAAATGCGTGAGGCAGCCATTTTGTAAAGGTCAACATCGATCTGGATCTCGCGGTCGAGTGCTCCGACAATGTCAACACGGGTAATTTCTTTCAGTCCTTCGATCTTGTCCTGGAGGTCTTCCGCATATTCCTTAAGTTGCTCAAGATCGTAATCCCCATACAGGTTCACGTTCATGATCGGGATCTGTGAAACGTCGATTTCAATTACCTGCGGATCGTCGAGAAGGTTTTCAGGAAGGTCGTTCCTGGCCTCGTCAACCTTTTCTTTCACGAGACGCTTGGCCTCGCTGATGTCCACATCAGTATTGAATTCAACGATTACGTTCGAGAAATCCTGGATCGAGTTACTGGTGATCTTTTTAACTCCGGAGATTCCTTTTACTTTCTTCTCGATCTGTTTGGTCACGAGGTTTTCCATGTCGGTTGGAGAAGTTCCCGGGTAAACGGTGGCCACATAGATCTGTGGGAAAACCACTTCGGGAAACTGCTCTTTCGGCAGGCTGTTGTAAGACATTATCCCGAAAATCGAGAGGAATGCAACAACTACGTATATGCTGGTCTTGTTGTTGATCGACCAGCTGGTAGGTTTAAATTCTTTAAATAGGTCTTTCATAGCGTCTGGCTAATTAAGTAAGGGGGAAACGCTTATTTTTTTGCGATAGAAACCTTGTCGCCGTCGTTCACGTTACGAACGCCTTCAACAACAATTTCTTCATCACCGCTAAGTCCGCTGATCACCTCAGTCTGGTTGTTGTAGGTAAGCCCGGTTTTGATGGCGTGCTTTTTCACTTTTGGAACTTCTTTTCCTTTTTCAACCAGGTAAACGAAGCTGTTTCCGTTAATGTCCTGAAGAACTGCCTGTGCAGGCACAACGATGGCTTTGTCGTTGTTGTAGTCGCGAACCTTGATCTTTGCCACCAGGTTAGGAAGCAGGTCTTTACCGGCATTCGAGATAGATGCCCCGATCTGGAACGTACGTCCCGAAGGATTGATCGAGCTTCCTACTTTAACAATGCGGGCGTTGTATTCTTTACCAATTGAGGGGAAAGTAACCACCACATTGCTGCCGTATTTCACTTTTCCAACGTATCCTTCAGAAACATCAGCCTTTACTTCAAGTTTGTCGAGGTTTACGATCCTGGCCACAGGAGATCCGGGGTTTACCGATTCACCAAGTTTAGGCATGATCTCTTCCACAGTTCCTGAGAAAGGAGCGGTAATAGTAGATTTTGCGCGCATGATCTGCAGGTTCTGCAACGCAGACTGAGAAGCTTCGTACTTGGTTTTCGCCTGGCGATACTGCAGTTCAGAACCGATGTTTTGCTTCCACAGTTTCTCTGTTTTTTCAAACTGGAAACGGTCAAGTTCAAGCGACTCTTTTGCTGCAGAAATGTTCTGGTCGATAGTTGCGCGGTCAAGCTCAACGATAGCCTGTCCGGCTCTTACTGTCTGACCTTCCTGTACGTTGATGCGTTTAACAAGGCCCTGGGCTTCTGCAGAAAGCGTAATGTTCTTGTCAGCTTCAAGCGTTCCCTGAATCTCGAAGAAGTGTTCGAACTGCTCAACACCGATCTTCTTGGTGCTTACCAGTGCCGACTGACTTCCGCCAACGGTAGCTCCGCCTGCAGCAACGATCTTGTCGTCAAGGTCTTCCAGCTTTGCGGCCAGTTTGTTTTGTTCGTCTTTCAGTTTGTCGCGTTCAGCTTCGAGCTTTTTAAGTTGCTCGGTTTTCTTTGGCTCGTTGCCACCACCACATGCAGCAAGGAAAGCAATGGCAGATATGTATAGTAACTTTTTCATGGTATGTATAGTTCTGATGTGTTGGATTAGTTGAGTTTGTTGAATGCTTTCTGGAAAGCGACCTTGGCGTTCAGCACGTCGATTACTGCCTGGATGTAAGCGCCTTGGGTAAGCAGGAACTGGTTTTCGCTGGTAGCCATTTCGGTACTTCCCGATAAGCCTTCACGCACCATGATCTGGGTTTTGTCCTTTAATTTCTGCGCCAGTGCAAGTGCTTCTTTCTGAGTGTCGAAGGTCTTGAGTTTCGCGATGTAGTCAATGCGTGCATTGCGCTGTCCCATTATTACCACTTCCTTGATCAGTTCCTGGTTGATCATTGCCGTATCGAGTGCAAGTTGCGCCTGTCTTACCTGCTGGTGTTTCACCCCTGCCGAGAAGATCGGAACAGTAAGGCGTAAACCGATGATACTTGCCGGGAAGAACGACTGACGGCCAAACTCATTGAATTTGTTGGCGAATGCGTTCTGTTGGTGCGTTGCAAATGCCGCCAGGGTCGGGAGATATTGAGACTTTGCTGCTTTTACACCCAATTCGTTAAGTGAGGTCAGTCGTAAAGCGAGCTTGTAATCAACGTTCTCGTTAATGTTGCCTTCGGTTTGCAGCAATTCTGCGCCGTCTATTTCTACCAGCGAATTTACATTCTCAGAAACTGAGATCTCGGCGGTTTGAGGCAGTCCCATCTGGAATTTCAACAGGTTAAGGGTGAATTCCACCTGCTTTTCAGCCGATTCCAGTCGGTTGCGGTTGGTGATAAGGTTCAGCCTGGCCTGGTCTGAAGCCTGCTCGTCGGCAAGGCCGTTTTCGTACTGCGCGGTCGCTTCTTTCGACAATTGCTCGTTTGATGCGATGCCTTTGCGAAGCGTTGCCACGTTTTCCTGCGAGGCGATCACGCTGAAATAGGCGTTGGCCACATCCTGGCGGATCTGAACCGCGTTTCTTTCCTTCAGACCTACTGATAGTCCTTCGTATGCTCTTGCAGCCTGGAGTCCTACGATATAGGTTCCGCTGAACAGCAGCTGGTTGGCGGTGATTGCCCCGGTAGCCTGGTGCCTTACCCCGAATTTAACCGGGATGAAGGTTCCTGCGGGAGCACCGAAGAATTCTCCCGGAATTACGCTGGTCGGTACCTGTACGTTGTTGTTGTAAGTTCCTTCGGCAGAAATCTGGGGAAGCCCGGTTCCGATCAGTTCCCTGACTCTGGATTTCGACCGTGCAATTTCAACTTCGGCTTTCCTGGCGCTGTAGGCGTGCAGTACCGCATACTCCTGGGCCTCTTTGAGACTGTAACTCTGTTGCGCCTTCACGGAAACCATGCTTCCGGCGAGTACAGTAAGGATTAAAATGAGTCGCTTCATTTTGTGGTTGATTCTTGGTTGTTGTTTAGATTTTTGAGGTATTCAAGTCCTTTTTTGCTGGCCATGGCGTGAAGGTGGTAGCGCACCATTTCCTGGTAAACCTCGCCCATACTGGAGTTGGGCATGTAAGAAAGGTCTCCGTGGAGTACGTTATCCACTGCCGACATATAGATCCAGGCAGTAAAGGCAGCGTTCAGGTCCTTGCGGTAAAAATCCTGAGCCATCCCGTCTTCAATGTTCTTCTTAATTGAACCGAAAATGGAGTGGTGACGGTGTTTCTCGAATTTGGCAAGGGCTTGTGGGTGATATTTTTCGAGGTCAAAAAATATCGAAGGGTGAATGTTATTCAGCTGTCCGCTAACAAAAGTGCTGATTGCCAATAACTCATCAATTGCATTGTAATATTTGCCTGCAATACAGCTGATGTGGTCCATGTCACGGTCGCACGCGGCGTCGATGCATTTGTTTACCAGGTCGTCTTTATCGGTAACAAACTGGTAAAGCGTTTTTTTGGAAATGCGCAGGTTCTTCGCCACGTCGTCCATTGTAAGGCTCCGTATGCCAAACTTCATGAAGAGTTGGCTGCTTTGCTCAATAATGGTACTTAACTTCTCTTCCATATCGGTTGCAAACTTAAAACACATTTTCCACACTGGAAACAAAAAGTGTAAAAAATGTTTCCAGAGTTTTTTGGAATGGATGTAGGGGGCAGGTGGTTAGTGTAGGGGTATTGAACCCGTAAGTATTGTTTTCAAAATAGAGAAGGCAATTTTAACCACAGAGGCACAGAGTTTTTCACGGAGAGCTCAGAGAATGCCTCCGTGATCTCTGTGTTGACCTCTGAGACTCTGCGGTTCAGAAAAAGTTTTAATTGAGAATGTAATTCGAAATAATATCGCTTTGGAATTCTTTTTGCGAACTTCAGCACGCCTTATCCAATTCGTCATGAAAGACACTTTCTATACTTTAAAATCTCCGCACCTGGTAATTATCGGGGGTGGTTTTGCGGGACTCGAACTTGTGAAACAACTTAAAAACAAAGACATTCGCGTTACCCTGCTCGATAAGAATAACTATCACACCTTCCAGCCGCTGTTGTACCAGGTGGCATCGGGAGGATTGGGGCCGGATGGAATTGCTTACCCGCTGCGCAAAATTGTGAGTACCTGTCAGAATGTGATCTTCAGGATGGCGAAAGTGCTGGAAGTGCAGACTACCGAGAACATCGTGAAAACCTCGATTGGCGACATCAGTTACGATTACCTGGTCATCGCAACCGGTTCTACGACCAATTTTTTCGGGAATGAGCAGTTGGAGAAAGCCAGTATGCAGCTCAAAACCGTTCCGGATGCGCTCGATCTCCGAAGCGATATCTTACAGGAATTTGAAAAAGCGGTGCACACCCTGACCACCGATGAAAAAAAACGCATCCTGAATTTCGTGGTGGTTGGCGGCGGACCAACAGGTGTGGAAACCGCCGGTGCACTTGCCGAAATGAAGAAAAATGTACTTCCCGCTGATTATAAGGAACTCGATCCGGAATGCATGCAGGTTCACCTCATCGAATCGGCGCCGCGTGTACTGGCTACATTTTCTGAGCAATCATCGGCAAAAGCACTGAAGTTCCTCCACGAGTTGGGTGTTAAGGTACAGCTGAATGTACAGGTGAAAAATTACGACGGTCACGTGGTCCAACTGAGCACCGGCGAAGAACTGCAGACCGAAACCGTTGTCTGGTCGGCGGGGGTAAAAGGAATTTCGATCCCGGGAATGGACCCGGCTTCGCTAGGCCGTGGTAATCGCTACAAGGTAAATGCATCGAACCTGGTTGACGGCTATACCAACATTTTCGCCGTCGGTGATGTTGCCGCAATGACCACTGATGCGAAATATCCTAACGGTCACCCGATGGTTGCGCCGGTTGGCGTTCAGCAGGCCCGCTTATTTTCCAAAAACATCTTCAGGATCATAAAAGGAGAGAAAACAGAAGAATTCAGGTATTTCGACAAAGGCAGCATGGCTACGGTCGGCCGGCACAAAGCCGTTCTCGAAGCCTTCGGTTTCCGCATGCAGGGATACATTGCCTGGCTGGCCTGGATGCTGCTTCACCTTATGCTATTGGTTGGTTTCCGCAACCGCATGGTGGTATTCATTAACTGGATGTGGAATTATTTATCGTACCAGAGGGCCATCAGGATCATTACCCGGCCGTTTGTGAGGCACGAGCAATGATCCCGTGGGTTGGTTTTACTCCGCCTCTGCAGTCTCGGTTTGTTCAGGGCCTTTCAGGTAAGAAGGCAGGTTGAGTCCGGCCATGTTGAACAGGTCATTCAATGGCGGTACGGTTTTCATCATTCCCGATACAAAGTTTGCAGTTGAACCGTTTCCGTTCTCGGTATTTCCGGAGTCCCAGACAGTGATCTTGTCGATCTTGATGTTTTTCACCGCTTCAACCTGGGTTTTTACCAGTTCAGGAAGCTTTTCGATCAACAGTAGCTGGAAGGCTTTTGTCGGATCACCACCGGCAGCGGCCACTACTTCTTTGTAACCTTCTGCCTGCTTGGTCAGGATCTCATACAATCCTTTTGCTTCAGCTTCCATTTTAGCAAAGATCGCATCGGCTTCTCCTTTTGCATTCTCGCGAATCCGTTCTGCATCAGCCTGTGCTTCAATAATTGCGCGCTGTTTGGCAATTTCGGCAGGGATCACAATATTGGCGATCTGGGTCGAGCGTTCTCTTTCGGAACGGGCCTGTTCAGCCTTTTGTTCTGCCACATAAGCTTCCTCAAGTGCCTTTGCCTGCTGTACTTTCTCTGCGGTTGTAGCGATGCGTAACGATTCAGCCTCCTTCTCTCTGCGGAGTGCTTCAGAATTGGCGATGGCGATCTTTGCCGCGTTTTCTCCCTGGATAGCAATCGCATTGGCTTCGGAGGTTTTTACACGTGTATCCCGCTGTGCTTCTGCTTTTCCAATCGCCTCGTCTTTAGATGCCGAAGCGATGCTGATCTCTTTGTCTTTTTGGGTGATGGCTATTTTTACATCCCTGTCACGGTGCGTTTCCGCGATCTGGGTATCCTTCTCCCGGTCGGCCAATGCCTTCCCGGTTTCACCGATCTTTTCCTGTTCCGCAACGCTGATCTTTGCCTCGTTGATCGCTTTCGCGGCTGCTTCCTTACCCAGTGCCTCGATGTAACCGGATTCGTCTTTAATGTCGGTAACGTTTACGTTGATCAGCTTAAGACCGATCTTCTTGAGTTCACTATCTACATTCTTCGAAATGTTGTCCAGGAATTTATCGCGATCAGAATTGATCTCCTCGATAGTCATCGTTGCGATTACAAGACGAAGCTGACCGAAAAGAATGTCTTTCGCCAACTCCTGTATCTGCTCTGAAGAAAGTCCAAGCAGTCTTTCCGCAGCAGTATTCATGCTGTCGGCTTCGGTAGAAATCGCGATGGTGAAACGACAGGGAACGTCTACACGGATATTTTGCCGGCTGAGTGCGTTAGTGAGATTTGCTTCAATCGATAAAGGCTTCAGGTCGAGGAACGCAAAATCCTGGATAACCGGCCAGATGAATGCACCTCCACCATGGATACAGCGGGCGGAGGTTCCGCCGGTGCGTCCGTAGATCACCAGTATTTTGTCGGATGGGCAACGTTTGTACCTGGATATCAGGGCGGTTATGGTCATAAAGACCACTACGGCTAATACAATAATGAGAATAGTTGGCGTCATGTTGGGGGTTAAATGATTTCTACAATAAGTATGTGGTTGTTTTCTATCCGGGTAACTTTTATCGTGGCATTTGAGGGGATTCCTTCCTGTTCGGTCATGGCTTCGAGTTCATGGAAAGCGCCATTCACGCTGATGAGGATTTTTCCTTTGCCGGATCGTGCGGGAGGAATGGCCAGGTATACTTCCCCGGTTTTGTGAAGGGTATTCTCGATCCTGAAAGAGTTGTTTTCAGCCAGTTTTAGCAGCTGCCGGATCACCAGGAAGAAAACCAGGATGAACAAAAGTCCTGTAAGTACGGCAATAGTGATCAGTATGCCGTGATTGCTGATCAGCGAATAAAATGATATTCCTGCCCAACTGAAACCCAGTAAGAAGTGGATCAGGTTGCGGAAAGAAAACAGTTGAAAAGGCGCATCAGTTTCCGAGAGGTCGCCGTCGAAATCAGCCTCCAATCCGTCGCCGGAATCAAGTCCGATAAGCGTCAGTACAGATTGGATAATAAAAATCAGGCTGGAGGGAATGGCGATGAACCAGAATGTTTTTAAAAGAGGGTCAAGGTGGTCAAACATAACCGCCAAATTTATCAGAATTCTTGATTATGGCCTATTCCTTTAATGAAAGTATCAGATCACCGGACTAAGCCGTCCAGAAAATGTGCGGGAAACACAACAAAAAAAACCAATTTAAAATTGTGTAAATACCAAGTCTTGGTATTTTTGTGAAAATACGATCTGCATCATGGCTAAAAATACTTCCATACTCCTAGGAGACTATTTTGACAATTTTATAAGCAAGCAAATCACTTCGGGACGTTTTTCTTCTGCAAGCGAAGTAATTCGTGCTGCTTTAAGAATGTTCGAAGTTGAGGAATCAAAAAAAACGGAACTGATCAATGCACTTAAAAAAGGTGAAAAGTCAGGTTTCGTTGAAGGTTTCGATCGCAAAGTGTTTCTTTCCGATATGCATAAGAAGCATCTGGGAGAATGAATTACCATATAAGTAAAGAGGCTGCCCTGGATCTTGAAGAAATCTGGTCGTATTCTTCTGAAAACTGGTCAGTCCAACAAGCCGACCGGTATATTGACCTGATCTTTGATGAAATTGATTTTCTGTCTTTGAGACCAACTTCCGGCACCAGTGTGTCCCACATTAGAAAAGGATATTTTCGCTCCACAGTAAAATCTCATCTCATTTTTTATAAGGTCAGTGCTAAAAAAGAGGGGATTGAAATAATCAGAATCCTCCATTACCGGATGGATGTCGAGGATCACTTCAGGCAGTAAGGCAGAAAGTTTCTCAGTTCCAGAAAAACCCTATCTTTTTCTCCCCAATCCTATCCTTTGCGCATTACCATCTTATTCTTCCTCCTCCTGTTTTCACCGGCACTCTCCCGTGCCCAACGCTACAATACCCTCATCCCGGATTCCCAGATCACCTCCTTTATCTCCTGGATGGTCGTGAACGACAGTCGGAATGACGAAGAACCAGAGATCGTGGCCAAGTTCCTGTCGGTTCACATTACTTCCTGGAAGGAATCGCTTTTTTCTACTATAGATGGTGGTTCGAATTACAGCAACCGGGTTTTGCTCGACACCGTATTCCCGCTTATTGATAAGGTGAATGTATACCAGCAGCTCAAAGCAGCGAAAGATTCGCTCTGGCACGATGGGTTCGAGCACATCCGGCTCGTTAAAAACGCGGGTATCCGGCTCAATACCTATTATTATTCACTGCCGCTGTTTTCGCTCGACCGCAACTATGTGGTCATTCATAAAAGTTATTACTGCGGCGAACTGTGCGGCTATTTCGGATACTACATCTACCGCAGGAAAGGTGAAGGATGGGAGTATATCGGCTGCGTGGGCTGCGGACTGAGTTAAGCGGTTGTCTTCCTGACAAATTTGTCGTTTTTTTGCAGCCTTAAATTCAACAATTATGTCGCAGAAACTGCAAATCGTAGAGATCCTGAAGGGAGAACTGGAAGGACAGGTCATTACCATCCGCGGATGGGTTCGTACCAAAAGGGGTAGCAAAAATGTATCCTTCGTGGCACTGAATGACGGCTCTACCATTAATAATTTGCAGGTGGTGGCTGATGCAGAAACGTTTTCGGAAGATCTGATGAAAACCGTTACTACCGGTGCATGTATCGCAGTTACCGGTAAACTGATCGCCTCGCAGGGCAGCGGACAAAAAGTTGAACTAAACGCCGAAAGCCTTGAGGTTTTAGGAGAAGCCGATGCTGAGCAATACCCACTTCAGCCGAAAAAGCACTCGCTCGAATTCCTGCGCGAGATCGGTCACCTGAGATTCCGTACCAACACGTTCGGCGCGGTGTTTCGTATTCGTCACCACATGTCGTTCGGGATTCACAAATTCTTCAACGACCGCAATTTCTTCAACCTGCATTCTCCGATCATTACCGGTTCTGATGCCGAAGGTGCAGGGGAGATGTTTCGTGTGACCACATTGAACCTGGATAAGATCACCAAAACAGAAGACGGACACATTGATCATTCTGAAGATTTCTTCGGAAAAGAAACCAACCTTACGGTTTCTGGCCAATTGGAAGCTGAACTTGCGGCGCTGGCACTGAGCCGCGTATATACTTTCGGTCCGACTTTCCGTGCAGAAAACAGCAATACCTCACGTCACCTTGCAGAATTCTGGATGGTGGAGCCTGAAGTTGCCTTCAACGACATCAACGACAATATGGACCTGGCCGAGGAATTCCTGAAATACCTTTGCCAGTACGCACTTGATAATTGTGCAGACGACCTGGCGTTCCTGAGCCAGCGCCTGATCGAAGAAGAAAAACAAAAGCCGCAAAACGAGCGCAGTCCGATGGAACTGGTTGAAAAACTGAAGTTCATTGTTGCCGAGCCGTTCGAGCGCCTTACCTATACCGAAGCGATCAAAGTACTTGAAAATAGCAAGCCAGCTAAAGAGAAGAAATTCCAGTATCCTGTAGAATGGGGAACTGATCTTCAGAGTGAACACGAGCGCTACCTGGTAGAAAAGCATTTCAAAAAACCGGTGATCCTTACCGATTACCCGGCTAGCTTCAAAGCCTTCTACATGCGTCAGAATGATGACGGGAAAACCGTTGCAGCAATGGACGTACTGTTTCCCGGTATCGGAGAGATCATCGGAGGGTCGCAGCGTGAGGAACGTATGGATGTGCTGAAGAAAAAAGTGGCCGATTTCAACATTCCTGAAGAGTCGATCTGGTGGTACCTTGAAACCCGCAAATTCGGTGGCTGTAAGCACGCCGGTTTCGGACTGGGTTTCGAGCGACTGATCCTGTTCATTACGGGCATGGGCAACATCCGTGATGTGATCCCTTTCCCGCGTACTCCTAAAAATGCAGAGTTCTAAGAGGTTAAATATTCCCAATTTTTTGGGGAAATAATTCACAAAAAGGAAGCTTGGCTTCCTTTTTGTGCTTAGTGCAATTTTATCAGTGCGTTAACAATCAATGCATTGAGCCAATCGGTCAAAAATGGTATGGCATTGGTTAGGCGATCTCCATCACTTTTGAGCATTTTGTATTCGTTTGTTGGCGGAAACCCGTGCGGTCAAAAGGTGTATCTTGCATCTAACCTAGAATTGCCTCATGTTAAAACAAGCCTTACAACTCAAACTTCAACAGAAGTTATCTCCGCAGCAGATCCAGTTGATGAAACTGCTCCAGGTTCCGACCCTGGAATTGGAGATGCGTATCAAAGAGGAACTTGAAATGAATCCTGCACTCGAAGAAGGACAGGATGAAGTGGATACTGAGGCGCTTCCCGAAGACAACAGCGACGACTACGAAGAAGATACGCGTACGGAGTCGGAAAAAGAGGTAGACATCAGCGATTACCTTAACGACGACGATACTCCCGACTACAAATACGAAGCGAACAACAAAAGCGCAGACGACGAAGAGAAATCGGTGCCGGTTGCGCAGGGCACATCGTTCCATGAATTGCTTTCGGACCAGCTGCAACTCAGGCTGCTGAACGAGAAGGAGCGTAAACTTGCTGAAACCCTAATCGGTAACCTCGACGACAACGGCTACCTGCGCCGCGATCTCGAAAGCATTGTAGATGACCTTGCGTTCTCGCAAAACATCATGACCTCTGCCGAAGAACTGGAAAAAGTACTGAAAGTAGTACAGGATCTTGATCCGGCCGGAGTAGGAGCAAGAGACCTTCGTGAGTGCCTTCTGCTGCAGATCATGCGCAAAGACAAGATCACCAACAACACCTTTCTTGCCAAAGAGATCCTTGAGGATTATTTCGAGGAATTTACCCGTAAACACTACGAGAAAATAAAGCAATCGCTCGATATTACCGATGCTGAGTTAAAGGAGGCGATCGATGAGATCGTTCACCTGAATCCAAAGCCGGGAAATTCTTCAACTGACGGAACCCGAAGCAGCCAGGCCATTATTCCGGATTTCGTGGTGATCAACAACGACAACCAACTGGAGCTTTCCATCAATGGAAGAAATGCGCCGGATCTTAAGGTGAGCCGCTATTTCAAGGAAATGCTTACCTCATACGCTGAAACCAAGTCAAATAAAGAAGCGGTTCAGTTCATCAAGCAAAAAATAGACAGTGCAAAGTGGTTCATCGACGCCATTAAACAGCGTCAGGACACTTTACTCTATACCATGTCCGCCATCCTGGATTACCAGAAAATGTACTTCCTGACCGGCGACGAAACCAACCTGCGCCCGATG
>JAZKEZ010000062.1:14613-17024 GCA_040386675.1 Bacteroidota bacterium
TTACGAAGTCTCAGCACTGGATGTGATTGAAGCCCTGAAATCGCAAAATGTGGAAGCGGCTCCTGGCAAAATCGGAGAAAGCTCCGGGATGAATGCGCAATCACTTCAATACGTACTAAAGTATACAGGAAAATACACTTCTAAAGAACAATATGAAAATGTAGTGATCAAGGCGAATGTCAACGGAAAAATGCTTCGCCTGAAAGACATTGCAGACATTGTAGGGCTTGATATTTCTACCGTTTCACGCGTAGCCAACAGTAAATACGTGCAGACCGATTTCGGTACTTTCCTGCTGAAATCATTCTTCTCGGAAAGTCTTACGAAAGACGACGGGGAAGAAGTGTCGACGATAGAGGTGAAGAAGATCCTGCAGGAAAGTATCTCGCAGGAAGACAAGCAAAACCCGCTTACGGACGAGAAACTTATGGATCTGCTGAAGGAATCAGGATACCTGCTGGCCAGACGTACGGTTGCGAAATACCGCGAGCAATTGAACATACCTGTGGCCCGTTTGCGCAAGGAACTTTAAGAATTCCATATTTTTAGCGTACTTGCATCCATGAATCAACTCACTGCGAAAATCATTTCCTACGTTTTTTCGCCGTTGGCAATGCCTTTCTTTTCAATACTGCTGGCGTTTACGGTCGATCCTTACCTGGCCAGTTATTTTACCCCGGAATCCAAACTCGCCATTTACAGCGTAATGGTGCTCAATACCTTCCTGGTCCCGACACTGCTTATCCTGTACCTCAAACGACTTGGAGTGATCAGTAGTCTTGATGTTGAGAAGCGCAGGGAGCGTTTTATCCCTTTCCTGGTTACACTGGTGCTTTATACCACCACTTATTTCCTGCTTCGGAAATCTCCTTTGCCCGATGTGGTGTATAGTATGGTACTTGCGTGTATCCTTGCACTGATCGGTGCCTTTATCATTACGCTGTTCTGGAAGATCAGCATCCACATGACCGGTATCGGTGGCGTAATTGGTGCCATGTGTGCCTTGTTTGAAGCACATATGTTTTTCCCTTCGGGTATCCTTGTAGGCCTGATCCTGCTTGCCGGTTTTATCGGTACTGCACGACTGATCCTGAACGTACATACGCTTGGACAGGTGTGCTGCGGTGTGCTCCTCGGGTTTTTTACCCAGTTCCTTACGATCAAGTACGGGTTGGTGATCTGATCTATTTGCTTACGAGCGGTGGGTCGGTCTCCAACTCATACGCCGTACTTCTTCCGCCGGCTTCTTCCTTACACAGTACGCCCTTTGCAACCAGGTCCTGGATGTCCCTCAGTGCGGTGTCGGACGAGCAGCGGGCTATTTTGCTCCATTTCGTGGAAGTGAGTTTTCCTTCAAAACCATCAAACAGCCGATTGATCATCATCAGCTGACGCTCGTTAAAATTTTCATACCGGTGCCTGATCCAGAAATTAGCTTTGGCCAGGACCCCTGCCAGCAGGGTATCTGCGGCAAGTATCGCCGAATGCAGGCATTTCAGGTACCAGCTGATCCAGTCGGTGATATCGAGGTCCCCGCGCTGCGTTTTCTCCAGCATGGAGTAGTACTGGTTACGTTCTTTACGGATCTGTGCCGACATGCTGTAATACCTCGGGAAGTTGCCGTCGGCGCGGGTTAGCTGCATATCGGCAAGGGCGCGGGCAATTCTTCCGTTCCCGTCGTCAAACGGGTGGATGGTAACGAACCACAAATGCGAAACCGCCGATTTCAGTACCGGATCGAGTTGCTGCTCCTGCTCAAACCACTTCAGGAACTGCTTCATTTCATTTTCGATAACTGCTGCAGCCGGTGCCTGGAAATGCACCCGTTCACGGCCCATCGCGCCCGAAACCACCTGCATCGGACCGGTTTTGTCGTCGCGCCATTTACCGGTATTGATCTCGTATAACCCGCTCCTGCCGGTAGGAAACAGTGCATGATGCCAGTCAGAAAGCCTTTTTTTGGACAGCGGAAGCCGGTGATTTTTTGTAGCGTCGTAGATCATATCGACCACGCCATCTACATTCCTATCTGAAGGGACCAGTCCGAAAACATCCATCCCGAGCTTGCGGGCAACGGAAGACCTAACCTGGTCGTTGTCGAGTACTTCTCCTTCTATGGATGATGTTTTCAGTACCTCCTGCGTAAGGGTTTGCAGCAGTGCTTCATCCTGCGAATGGAAGCCGAGCATGAACATTTTCCCTGAGAGTTTCCCCTCGGCGAACTTCACTTTGCTGAGTAATGAAAGCACTTCTTCGCTGTCCCAGGAGAAGGCAGGCCAGTTTTTATGGTGATAGATGTAGCTCATATTCTCCGCAAGTTATGCGGTGAATATACGGATTATTCTCCGCAGATTATGCGGTGAAAATGATTTTACTTAATGCCTTGTTTGTCATTGTTACTTTTTTATAAA
>JAZKEZ010000063.1:0-3976 GCA_040386675.1 Bacteroidota bacterium
CTAAACTGCCGTCAACCGACTGATCTTCACCTTAGTCAAAAAATCCCCGAACAACACAGACGCAGTATCCTTCACAATCTCCTTAACCACGCCAACCACACCGCCTTCAGCCATCTTCACCGATGCACCTACTACGACAGGCTTTGGCGGTAAGTTCTTCTCCTGTTCAGCCTTTCGTTCTTTTTTCAGCGATTTCTTAAACTGGGTACGGACCTTTTTCTCAGTTTCCTCTTTCCGTTCGCGTAATTCCTCTTTTGCTTTCTCTACGGTTACCAGGTGAAGAAGCTTGGTGACAAATTCCTTCTGGCTTTTCTTGGTCTCGTCGTATTCGTAAATGAACTGCATCAGTTTTTTACCCAGCTGGATCTCCTTGTTGTGCTTGTCCTGCAGGTCGTGCAATGCGTCAAATTTCTCTTCGAAGTAAGCAGAACGTTCCAGTAGTTCTTTCTCGGCTTTTTCAGCTTTCTGGTTGGCCACAGAGAGGTTTTTCTTCATCTCGTCGATATCCGCCTTGGTTTTCTGCAGATCGGCCAGCGAATGGTCAAAATTCAGCTTGTCTTTCCGGACGCGCTTCTTGGCCTCATTGATCAGTCGCATGTCCATCCCGATCTTTTGCGCCACCTCGAAGGTGAATGAGCTTCCCGGCTGACCGATAGACAACTCAAACAACGGCGCCAGGTTCTCGCGGTCGAAAAGCATGCAGCCGTTCACCACGCCGGCCATATTCCCGGCCATCAGCTTGATGTTCCCGTAGTGCGTGGTGATCACACCATAACTCTTTCGCTGGTGAAGTTCTTTGAAGAACACTTCGGCCAGGGCACCGCCCAGTTCAGGGTCAGAACCTGTTCCGAATTCATCCATCAGGACCAGCGTATTGCTGTTGGCCGTCTTGAGGATGTTCTTCATCTGTTTCAACCGGTAAGAGTAGGTAGACAACTCGTTTTCAATACTTTGATTGTCTCCGATATCGGTAAGTAATTTGTCAAAAAAGGAAAAGCGGCTGTACTCCTTGCAGGGTACAAGTAATCCGGATTGCAGCATGAGCTGAAGCAGTCCGACGGTTTTCAGAGTGATGCTTTTCCCGCCGGCATTCGGTCCGCTGATCACCAGCATTCGGTTCTCAGGACTCAGGTGCAGCGTTTGAGGTATGGTTTTAACGCCCCGCTGCTTGTTGCGCAGCATTAGGATTGGGTGATAGGCCCTGACAAGGTAGATCTCCTTGACAGGTGATATTTCGGGAAGCACGCCGCCAATATCAAAGGCATATTTTCCTTTTGCCCGCAGCAGGTCAAATATGATGATCGCTTCCTGGTACGATTCGAGTTCAGGGTAAAACTGGCGGAGGTAGGCAGCCAGTTCAAGCAGGATCCGGTTAATCTCGAGAAGTTCCTCGTTCTCAAGGATCACCAGTTCGTTGTTGAGGGCGATGGTTGCAGCAGGTTCGATGTAAGTAACCTTGCCGGTATTGGAGATCCCCATGACATGACCGTCGACTTTACGCTTGTATTCCGACAGTACGCTCAGTACCCGCCGACCGCCGACGAAGCTTTCCTGGGTATCGGACAGCCAGCCGTCTTTT
The DNA here is from genome assembly GCA_040386675.1 of Bacteroidota bacterium. GTDB lineage: Bacteria > Bacteroidota > Bacteroidia > Flavobacteriales_D > Luteibaculaceae > DASUEB01. The sequence continues at coordinate 1,580 of JAZKEZ010000063.1, forward strand.
TGCAGATGCAGCATCGATTTGTTGAACACCCGGTTCAGGTCGGTATGCACTTTCCCGATGCCCGCACGGACCTCCTCCAGCTTTTTGGAAGCTGATGATTTTACTTTCCCTGCGCGATCCAGTACTTTATCTATAGCCGTAATGATCTCAGGTACGGGTCTGACTTTTACCAGTCGTTTGTGCAGGTTAGGGTAGGTGTCTTTCTTTTTTTCGAAAAAGGCGATCAGTTGCAGCACCGAGTGCGTAACATCCTTGATCTTCATCAGTCCGGCTTCTGGGATCAGCGCATTTTCAATCCTCAGCAGCCGCAGTTCGTCGCCGATCTCGGTCCCTGAAAATGCCGGAAGATTGTCGTAGGAAACCGCAGCCAGCATTTCATTTACCTGATTGAGTTCAAACTGCAGGATCTGGTGATTATGCAGTGGCTTAAGATTCAGCGCTTTGTGCTTCCCTGCTTCGGTCGTTGCATAAGCAGCAACCGCCGCAAGTATTTCGTTAAATTCGAGTTCGTCTAGTGTTTTCTGGTCGATGTGTCTCATCCTGGTCGTAGGTAACCGCAAAAGTATTGCCGGTTTTGCTAATTTAGTGATCCTAACCCCTTAAAACCCTTTAAAAATTGAAGTATTGCTGTGAATGTGGTTCGGATGCGCTGACTTTTGCGATTCCCTGTGGCGACAACCGTGAACGGTTCATCTGCAGCGATTGCGATGTGGTGCATTACCACAACCCAAGGATCATTGTTGGCGTACTTGCTGTTTTTGAAGGTAAAGTACTGCTGTGTCGCCGGGCAATAGAACCGCGGCTCGGCTTGTGGAACCTTCCGGCAGGATTCCTGGAGAACGGCGAATCGGCAGAGAAGGGTGCAGCAAGGGAAACTTACGAAGAAGCACTGGCAGAGGTGAACATCGAGCGACTGCATTGCGTGTTCAGCATTCCTTCAGGTAACCAGGTATACCTGCATTTCTTCGCTACAATGCCCACCGGTGAGTTTGGCGTAACCTCGGAAAGTACTGAGGTAAAGCTATTTGCAGAACACGAAATTCCATGGAACGAGATCGCCTTCAGTTCAACAGCCTTTGCACTGAAGAAATACTTTGAGCATCCCTCACATACCGGAACACACATCGGCAGCGCCGCAAATTGGTATTGATTTTTTGTTAACTTTATAAAGACGCAATTGGTATTGTTTTGTTTTGGCCGGATCATTGAAGAATGATCCGGTTTTTTTATGTTAAGTCCGGAAGCAAAAAAAGGTACCGAAGTACCTTTTGATTTAAGCGTTTCAATAGCGTTTAGTGAATTGTCTGTATTCCGCTTACCGCGTAATCCAACTGCTGTGTATGCAGCGATTTCTTCGTAAGATCGTAGGTATACACGAATGACTTCTTTGGAAGACCATTTGAACCCGATGAAAAGTTGTTTAATGCAAAGAAATACAGGTTGCGGGATGGAGAGTAGGTGGCGGCACTTTCCAATTGGGAATATAAAGGATCTTCGGTAGTCTGTAAACCAAGCGGGATAAGATCGGTAATGGAGAACGCCGTTCCGCTATACGTCAGTTTCACCAGGTGCCAGCTGTACGACGAACCCGTCTTGCGGGTATTCACGCTGATAAATTCCGTGCTACTTATGCGGGTAATTGAGCGCAACGAACCATTTGGTGACAATGGAATAGTTTTAAAGACCGATGAACCTATTTCCCAGGTGGTTATGGTATCTTCAGCCAGCCAGAATGCCTTGTTTCCAACCCGTGTACCGGTGAACGCATAGTAGTCGCGGTTAAGTGCGCCGTTGTTGGGAATGGTGTCAGCTTCAGCGGAACTGCCCATTTTCATTTTGTACAATCTGCTTCCGTAACCAATCACGTAAAAGTATCCCTGGTACTCAACCGGTGCATACATGTTGCTCCATTTGGTAGAATACACCGTATTGGTATTGGTTTTCAGATCGTATTCACCATTGTAAGCTCCGTCACCAAAGCTCACATACTTGTGGTTAACCGTATCCAGGAATGAAGAATAGCCTATGAAAATGATTGGAGCTGTTGCGGTTGTTGGTTTCACAGTGATTTCGCCGGTAGACGTATTCCTGAGGAAATAGGCATAATCAGACTCCAGGTAATCCGCACCGTCATTGTAGCCGCCAAACAACAGCGTGTCATTTGTGCCTTTTGTGGAAGGCACCGGATCTGGTGTCGGCTCAGGGTCTTTAACGCAGGAAATGGCAATGATAGAGATGCCGAGGGCAAAGAGGGTTTTATTCATAAAGAGGGATTAAGGCGATGAAAATAATTAATGTTTGATAACTAATCGTCAACCGGGATTCTTTTTATCTGGCAGGAAGGATGGCAAAGAATAAAAGATGTCTTGTTATAGATGATTATGTTAACTATATACC
>JAZKEZ010000064.1:0-5686 GCA_040386675.1 Bacteroidota bacterium
TGAAGTGAGGGAAAAGCAGCGACAGTTTTTGCGTTACTTTTTATAAAAAAGTAACGCAAAAACCAACCTCATTTCAGCTCAATCTTCCCCGCGATTCCTCGCCTCACCTGCTCCTGTCCAAACAACCACTGCAACCCCTCATCCACCTGCTTTTCATGAAAGCGCAGCGAAATGTGATGCTTCAGTTCATCCACCGTAAGTGCTTCTTCGGATAAAAGTTCCAGGATCTTTTTAATGATCTCTTCAGTACTGAGTTGCTGTCCCTTGAAAAACTCCAAGCAATTGTCGCAATGCCCGCATCGTGCTATCTCAGGTTCATCGAAATAATTGCAGATCCGTTCAAAGCGGCAGGCTTTTTTTTCCTCGCAATAGGCAATAACGGCATTTAGCTGGTTCTCCATCACCAGCTTCCGGTCTTCGTAAGCGGCTTTCGAGATGTGGAAATTGTTTTCTACCAGGCGCTCGGTCAGGAAAGCGAGCTGCGGCTTGTCGCTTTGTTCGGCGTAATCGATCACCTGCATTCCGGCCAGTAGGCGCAATTGCGCCCTAAGCGAATCTACCGTGACCGAAAGTTTGCGCGCCAGCATCCACTCGTCAATCTTTATGTATTCATCAAACATTCCTCCGTACGACCTGAGGATCAACCGGATAAGAGGATCAAATTTGGGATTGAAGACCTGGAACTCGTACAATTTGGTGCTGTTCTGAAGAAACAATACCCGCGAAGGCTGGAAAACGGATTCGGTCAGATCGACCAGTGCATCGTTTTTTAGTATCTGTAGACCATTGAATACGGTACGCGGCGGAAGTTTACAGTACGCAGCGAAGGTGGCCAGGTCGAAATCTTTGTACACCCCCAGTCCCGATCCGTAAGCCAGCTGGTAATAACTACCAAGCATACTATAGATACGCTTCACCACTTCTTTCTCCGGGAAGGCTTCTTCTACCGCATTTTTCAGCCTGTCGAGATCGGAAGGATTCATGAGCGATACCGCAAACGAGCGGTTTCCGTCCCTGCCTGCTCTGCCGGCTTCCTGGTAATAGGCTTCGAGCGACGATGACATTCCCCAATGCACCACAAAGCGAACATCTGCTTTGTCAATACCCATTCCGAAGGCATTCGTACACACCATCACACGGGTTTTTCCCGCAATCCAGTCCTGCTGTTTCGTGCTGCGCTCTACTGCAGACAGGCCGGCATGGTAATGATCCGAGCTCACGCCGTTGTTCTTCAGCAGATCGGCCAGCACCTTGGCGTCTTTCCGGCTGTTCACGTACACCAGTCCGCTGCCGGGATTCTTCTTCACTACCTTCAGCAGGTAATCAGCTTTCTTCTCGGTATCCACGACGAATAGCGAGAGATTGTCCCTGAAAAAGCTCTTGCGGAATACCACAGGCGACATCAGCTCCAGCTTTTCAGCGATATCAGCAGCCACTTTTGCGGTAGCAGAAGCGGTAAGTGCAAGGCAGGGTACACCGGGAATGAGTTTCCGTATCTCACTGATCTGTAGATACTGTGGCCTGAAATCATAGCCCCACTGACTGATGCAATGCGCTTCATCTATGGCCAACAGGTTCACTTTCATCCGCGTGATCCGTTCACGGACCAGGTCGGATTGAAGGCGTTCGGGCGACAAATACAGGAATTTTACCTGTCCGAAAACACACTCGTCCAGTATGCGGTCGAGTTCGCCGATCGTAAACTTCCCGCCCAGGCTGTAGGCATGGATACCACGGCTTTTCAGGTTGTCTACCTGGTCATTCATCAGGGCGATCAGCGGCGAGATCACCAGGCAGATGCCTTCCTGCGCCAATGCCGGAACCTGGAAGCACACGGACTTGCCGCCACCGGTGGGCAAAAGTGCCAGCACATCCCTTTTCTCCCCGGCTACAGCATGGATGATATCCTCCTGTAGTGCCCTGAATGAAGGGTGTCCCCAATATTTTTCCAGTATTTCGGTATAACTCAGCAACGGATTAGTTGTAAATTGCCTGCAAATCGCAGTATTCAAAACTCGCACAAAAATTACAATAATATGATTGTACCTACGAGTACTATTGAAATTGAGAAGATCGCTGAGAGCAGAATCAATGGTATTGATTTCAGCAATCTGCCGTTCGGTAAGGTTTTCGCAGATCACATTTTTGAAATGGATTACAAGGACGGTCAGTGGACCAGTCCTAAAATCAGACCTTACGGACCGATCAATCTTAGCCCGGCCGCCTCTGCCCTTCACTACGGACAGTCAATTTTTGAAGGAATGAAAGCCTATCGCCGTCCAGATGGCGAGGTGGTGATGTTCCGCCCGGAAGCCAATTTCAACCGCATGAACCAGAGTGCCGACCGGATGTGTATGCCTCACGTAAACAAGGAATTGTTTTTCGAAGGGTTACGCCAGCTTCTTACCATTGATTCATCGTGGATCCCTTTTGGTGAGGAAAGTTCATTGTACATCCGCCCGGTAATGTTCGCCACCGACGATTTTATCGGTGTTCGTCCTTCTGATACTTATAAATTCCTCGTATTTACCTGTCCGGTGAGCGGATATTACACCAAACCGGTACGCGTTCGCATCGAAACCGTTTACAGCCGTGCCTGCGAAGGCGGTGTAGGCCGTGCAAAAGCTGCCGGTAACTACGCAGCTGCACTGTTTCCTGCACGCCAGGCCCAGAAAGTGGGTTACGACCAGCTGGTATGGACCGATGCAAGAGACCATAAGTTCATCGAGGAAAGCGGAACCATGAACATCATGTTCGTGATCAACAACGTATTATATACACCAGCATTGAGCGGCTCTATCCTTCCGGGAATCACCCGCGACAGCGTATTGCGACTGGCCCGCGACTGGGGTATGGAAGTTGAAGAAACCAACGTTGCCGTAGACTTCGTGATCAACTCGCTTAAAAACGGTGAACTACAGGAAGCCTTTGGCGTTGGAACCGCTGCAACCATCGCACACATCGATACCATAGGCTACTCCGGCACCGACTACAAGATCCCACCAATCGAAACCCGCGAATTCTCGAACAAGGTTTCTGCTTACCTGCAGGATCTGAGAATGGGGAGGAAGCCGGATCAGTACAATTGGATGTACCATGTGAAGTAATTGAAAATGGAGAATTGACAATTGAAAATTGGGGGATCGTAGTGGTTCCCCTTTTTTTATAACCGCTCCAACCCATTCTCAATTCTCCATTCTCAATTCTCAATTAAATTTTCGCCTTCGTTTTCCCCCCACTCACCGCCCTTCTTCCCCCAAACCACCTATTTCCTGTTTCACATGTGAACACGGGCAGATAGATTTGCTTCATCAATTTTAAAGATCCCGATCATGGAAATGCAAAACGACCCTAACCGTCCGAGTAATATGGATGAACTGATACAGGAACATCAGCAGAGGAATCAACGCGGTAAGATAGCAGCCGGAATTTTGCTGTTCGGAATGGGCGGACTGCTGCTGGCCCGGCAAATGGGCGCACTGATCCCGTCGTGGGTCATGTCGTGGCAAATGCTGCTGATCGTGATCGGACTGCTGATCGGTGCACGTCACGGATTCCGCAGGGGCGGCTGGTTCGTTCCGATATTGATCGGTGGTGTGTTCCTTGTTGCCGACTTTGTGCCAAGCGCACCGATCAAACATTATTTCTGGCCTGTTTTCTTTATGCTGGCCGGATTGTTCTTTATCTTCAAAAAACAGCGCAAACACGACCGGAAAGAGCATTTCAGGAAGAAATTCTTCAGGGGAGGCTATACTCCACCCAGTGCAGACGAGCAACTCGACATTGTATCGATTTTCAGTGGCGCGAAGAAAAACATCATCACTAAAGATTTTCGCGGCGGAGAAGTGACCTGCGTATTTGGTGGTGCCGAGATCAACATGAGTCAGTCTGATTTTACAGGCGTGATCACTCTTGAAGGAACCGCTGTATTTGGCGGAGCTAAATTCCTCATCCCGGCGCACTGGAGCGTACAGTCTGAAGTGACCTGCATCTTCGGAAGTGTGGAAGACAACCGCCCGATGACCAACGTAATGCCGGATACTGAGAAGATCCTTGTGCTGAAAGGAACCTGTCTGTTTGGAGGTATCGAGATCAGTAGTTATTGAGTGTTTGGTGGTAGGTGGCAGGTGGTAAGTTCCCAGCCTTCAATTTTCAACTTTCAACTTTCAATTCTCCATTTTCCATTTCAATTCTCAATTATCCATTTTCAATTCTCAATTAAAAATGAGGTGGTATATCGCAAAACTCGTGTTTCGCATTGTAAGTGAACGCGACCCGCTAAAGGCACAGTTTGATGAGCAATTGTGGCTGGTAAATGCATCGGGAACCCATGAGGCGCTGCACAAGGCCCGGAAAAAAGGCATGAGTGAAGAAGACTCGGTAAAAAGTCAGCATACCGGCGTAACCCGCTGGCAATTCATCGACGTGGCTGATCTTTCCGAGATCGGCGAACCTACCGACGGAATGCCGCTGTATAGCCGGGTGGAAGAAACCGAAGACTTAAAAGGGTACCTGGTTTCGGTGCGGCGCCGGGCACAGGATATCGGCGAACATCCCTTACTTTCGGGAATCAAAACTTTTGCCTGAACGGTTTGACAACGATCTTCCTCTCCTACAAACGGCTGCTGTTCCTATTTTTGCTGATCTGGATCCTCTGGTCGGCATTGCATTGCACCGCACTGATCTACCTCGGTTGGGGTTGGGAGATCGCGCTTACCGACAGCGTATTTTGCAACGCCGTGCTTGCCGCGGTGTGTTTCGCAACCGCAAACTCCATCCGCTTTTATACACCGGGTAAGAGCAACTGGCAAAACCTATTGATCATCAGCGCCATACTGGGTTTCGTATATACCCTGATCATCAATTTATCCCTCTCCTACTTTTTCAGCCATCACCAGGCGTACATCAACTTCCTGGACAAATCTATGCCGATCCGCTACGGACTGGCTTTCCTTATGATCGGGTGGGTGGTTTTACTCGTCTGGCTGTGGCGATACATCAGCAACCAGAAAGAAACCGACCAGCGGAAAGCGCATTCAGAGCGCCTCGCAAAAGAAGCAGAATTGAGTAACCTCCGCCAGCAACTGCAGCCGCATTTCCTGTTCAACAGTCTGAACTCGATCAGTGCACTGGTGGTAACGCGACCGCACGAAGCACGGAAAATGATACAGCAACTGTCTGATTTTCTTCGCGGTACATTAAAGAAAGACGAACAGCAACAGGTGTCGCTGGAAGAAGAATTGCAGCAGCTGCAACTCTATCTTGAGATCGAAAAGGTACGATTCGGTCACCGGCTCAACACCGAGGTGCTGGCCCCGGAAAATGCAGCATCGCTGTACCTTCCTTCGCTCCTGCTCCAGCCCGTGGTGGAAAATGCCATCAAATTTGGCCTGTACGACACCACCGATGCCGTAACGATCTCAATCCAGGCGATGGTGAATGATAATTTTCTCGAAGTACGCGTAAGCAATCCATTTGACAGCGAAACGGCCAACCCCAGGCGGGGAACCGGCTTCGGCTTAAAATCCATCGAGCGGCGACTGTACCTGCTCTATGCCCGCAACGACCTGCTCACCACTACCCAGCAGGGCAACGATTACATTACCTTACTGAAAATCCCCCAACTGCCATGATCAAAGCACTCATTATCGACGACGAACCGCTGGCCAGGAGTATTGTATCAGAA
>JAZKEZ010000065.1:0-15948 GCA_040386675.1 Bacteroidota bacterium
ACAACCGCGCACAGGAAGCGAAGGCTCAGCGGATGTGGGATCAATACAATATGCGTCTCAATGAGGGGCAGGAGTGGAAGAATGGATGGGGTTTTGGGCAGGATGCTTCAGGCAGTCAGCGCTTCTTTAACCTGGAGCTGATGTCGTCGATTATCCAGACTAAACTCGAAGGTTTTCAGCGGCAGAAGAATGGGACCTACACTATGAACAAACTAGTGGGGTATGGTACCAAAAAAGTTAAGAACGAAGCCGGTGAAGAGTTTAATGTCACCAATACTGACGATCCGATTTATAATCTGGTGACCAGGGATCTTACACAACAGAGCCAGCTCAATCCTTATTTTCAACCGTATCCGAGAGAAGAAAAAGAAGTTCTGGGGCCATTAAACAATTATAACGGAGGGATAGGATTACTTGCCGGAGTTATAGAAAATACCGTTAGTACGGCCACTATTGGAACAAACCTGAAAGTATATCCAAATGGATGGACAGGAAATCGATTTGTTTCAACGACTAATGTTTCTAGAGTGGCAAAAGTAGCTGGGACAGCGACGCTTGTAATTGGTACCTTGTTGGACATAAGAGGGGTTTATAATTATTACGAAAAAGGATCAAGTGATCCAAATGCCGTACATCCAGCTAAAGCGGGGAGCAATTTTTCAGTGGGTGCATGGGGAATGTTGAATCCCGGTACTGCCATCGGAGCAGCAATGTATTTCGGTATTGATACTTTCTATCCGGGTGGATTTCCGGCGGCCATGCAGAAAAATGCAGAAATGGACAACGCTCATAGGGAGCTTACTGGTCAGGGCTTATGGTCAGGGCCTAAATATTAAGCACATGAAAAAAATAACATTTCTGCTTTTCTATAAATTAAACCACTTTTTTAGATGGGTTTCAGAAGATGGCTGGTCAGATTGGAAAGCGTTATTAGTTATTCAGGTACTATTCGCATTTTTGATTCTATCTGTCGACATCTATATTAAGGTGCTATTTAAAGGATCCAGTTTAATCATGGATTTACCCAAAGCATACTTTATCATTCTGTTTGTGGCTTATAGCCTTTTGAACTATTATTATTTCCTTCATGAAGATAGATGGAAAATGTATCAGAATGAGTTTGAGAATTACCCCAAGAATAAGAGTCGTCTAATTAGCTTATTGGTACTATCGTTCATCATTTTAGTCCTGTTCAGCCTGATAGGTGCCTTTTACCAGATGAGCTTAGTTGATTGGAGTAAGTACAGATAGGAGTCTAAATTATTGAAGAAACACACCCAAAGCCCCGCCACCGCGGGGCTTTTGTCATTTATAAGTTGTTTGGCTTTGTGATCTCTGAGGAAAGCATCCATCAGAGCATAGAGGTGTTCCTGCTGCGACTGTGGCAGTTGTTGTATTTCTGCAATGCTCTTTAGCTGAACATTGCCCATTACTTGATCCCTTGTATCAAAATTCGATGTACGTTTGCCCGCGTGAGCGGCAAAGCGGATAGCCCGGACTGCGTAGCGGGAGGACTAGCAGCGGCGACGCGACCCGCTTATGCCGTAGCTCTGCGGAGGCATATAGGGGCACGCCAATCTGTTCTTTGAAATAACACGTATGGTAACCGCCTTTCAGGCGCACAATTCGGGAATGTTTCGCCAGTCGGCACCACCATTGGCAATTACCTCTGGACCAACAAAACCGATTACCTGCTTTCGGGACTGACGTATGACCTGAACGGGAACATACAGGGGATGACCCGTCGCGGTAACTCCGTTTCCGGACTGGGGATGAACTCACTAAGCTACGTGTACAACGCAGCGAAGTCCAACCGTCTGCTGCAGGTAAAGAACCCTGCGGCCACCACTGCGGCTACACTGGCTTACGGCGACGAAGTGGTGAAGAACCAGGCAGTAAACAACTATACCCATGACCTGGAAGGCAGACTTACCGGCGATGTGGCTTCGGGCGTATATTATACCTATTACGAAGCTTCGGGACTCACCAAAGCGGTGTACAGCAACGCGCAGAAAACGATCCTGGTAGAAGAATACAAATACGACGAGCACGGCAAGCGGATTGAAAAACTCACTTACCTTAACGGAGCCGAAAAGTTCAGGGTACGTTACCTGAACGACGTAAACGGCAATGCGGTAGAAGTGGTTGAAGAAGCCAAAACAGGCAGTACCTGGACCCTGAATGCAACGGAGAAATACCTGTACGGCAGCTCGCGCATCGGTATGCTCAGGGACAATCGCTACCAGTACCAGCTCACCGACCACACCGGCAACATCCGCGCAATGGTATCGGGAACCGCGACTGCCCCAACGGTAATGAGCTTTACGGATTATTACCCACATGGCTCGCCACTTCCGGGGCGGAATTATACTGCTTCTCCGAATCGGTATAGCTTCCAGGGACAGGAAAAAGACGCCACCGGCAAGCACGCCTTCGAACTCCGCATGTACGACAGTAAACTCGGTGTTTGGTTAACCCCTGACCCGATGATGCAGTATGCTTCACCTTACATGAGTATGGGCGATAACCCGGTGAGCTTTATTGATCCAACTGGCGGAGAAGACGGCAGCAGTTACGGCGATAACGACGCTTACAACCGCGCACAGGAAGCGAAGGCTCAGCGGATGTGGGATCAATACAATATGCGCCTGAATGAGGGGCAGGAGTGGAAGAATGGCTGGGGTTTTGGAACCGATGCGAGTGGTGCCAAGTACCTGAAGTACATGGACGCATACAAGGAGTTTTTTGACAAAGGATTCACCTTTAGCAAGGGTTGGACAACGCTTCCGGATGGTACAAAGGGTAGAGGAAACAGAGATGTCAAGCGGGCGAAACAAATGGCGAACCTGGATGAGCAAATGGAGTCCTATAACTATTCTGTTGATGCACAGATGGCGATTGTCGGCGATCCCAAAAGTTCAAATGATGGTGGAGACCCGAAAACTACTAAAGGACCAAATTATGTTGAACGAACTAAGGATGTTAACTTTAGAACTTTATTTACAGAGTTTAAAACAGGAGTAGGACCAGAATATAGTTTATTTAAAGATGGTCATCCGATGGTGAATGATTTAAAGAAATCTTGGGTAGTAACAGTTGCCACTATGACTTATCTTTTGCGAGGAAACCGAACATTACTAGACTATGATGTGCCATTCGGTTTACTTGGTTTAGGTATGTCCTATTCTTTAACAGAACAATTCATCGGCGGAGCAAGGGTTTCAATTATTCCTACATTTAAAGGAATCCTGTTTATTGTTACGAATTCTACAGGAATATATTCAGGTACTTATCATCTAAGTAAAGATAAAAAACGATCATTAAATAAAATTACTCCTTACGGGACCACACATCAAATGTTTATATGGACAGAGCCGTACAAAAAATAAAAATACTTGCAGGATTTGTTGTCTGGTTAACTTGTCTAGGTTGTAGTGAAGCAATAACCGATGACAAATTGATTGGTAGATATCACTTGAAAAATTGCAATGATTGGAACGTAAATGACACATTAGTAATCCTTTCTGACCATCAATACATACATAAAATTCAATGTGATAATGGTGAAAAACATACCTTCACAGGTACTTGGACAAGAGATTCGAATTGGATATCATTCGATAATTTTTTCTTCTTAAAATACAATTGTAGATCTCATTTACCAAGAGGTAATTGGTACTGCAGAGTGTATGATGAAGACGATGGAATAAAAATTATGTATTCATCTGACGAGAATATTCATTATTTTAAGAAGGCTCAATAGAATATGTAACTTGTTATTGAAGAATACCTTTCCCGATAATAAGTTTCAGCTATGACACCCGACAAGCAAAATCAACTCGTACAATTACGAGATAGGAAGATGCTTTGGAATAAGGGAATATTTTAAAGGAAAAGTTGGGTGCAGACACCTCTATGATTGAGAGAAAAATCGTGTCTGCAATTAAAAAAATTAAAAGAAAGGGAAAATAGCTAATCATTTAAGAGTTATGAAATGATATCTAGTAGGGTTGAAGAGATATACGCTGACCCCGCACAATCCGCTGAAGTAACACTATTAAAAGAACTGCCTATCGATTACAATAAACGAACTGATCCTAGAAAGATTAGATCAAGTATATCACTCAAAGCCCCGCCACCGCGGGGCTTTTTCATTTATAGTCCTATTTGCTACGAGCCCTGGGTAGGACAATGATCTTGAAAAATCCCAACAATAATCCAGGTAAATGAAATTTCTCCGTCCTGCTACGGCAGTTTTAATAGTTATTCTGGTTGCGTTTATTCTTTTCAGGGGATGTTCCTATCTGGACCTTCAGGTAAGCGAAAAATATGAAACACAAATGCAAGGGATTACTGACACTCCTGAAGCACTGCGAAAAGCGGAAATCAAAGCCATTGAAATAAATAAAGACAGGAAGAGCATTCGTTGGCAAGTGATAGTTGCTTCTTCGTCAACAGTTATAGTTGTGATTTGCTATTCACTAATCAGGAAGAGATTGATGCAAGTGAATTAAGTTTCTCACCAACAAAAAAACCCGGCATCTCCACCGGGCTTTCTAAACTCCTAATTACAAAAATCGTCATCTCGAGCGCAGCGAGAGACCTCCCGCGTACAACCTAATCCTCCAACACCGCCTTGATCCCCGGAAGCACAATGCCCTCCAGCGATTCCAGCATCGCGCCGCCGCCGGTAGAAACATAACTCACCTTGTCGGCGAGGTTGAACTGGTTGATCGCTGCCACGCTGTCGCCGCCGCCTACTAATGTAAATGCTCCTTTTTCGGTGGCTTTTACCAATGCATTCGCAACGGCAATCGTTCCCGCTGCAAAATTGCTCATCTCGAAAACGCCCATCGGACCGTTCCACAAAATGGTCTTCGAATCCAGGATTGCTTTTTCGTAGGCTGCAATGGTTTCCGGACCGATGTCCAGTCCGAGCCAGCCGTCAGGAATGGCGGTAATGTCGCACACATCCGTAGCCGCGTCGTTGTCAAATTTATCAGCGATCACCGTGTCACTCGGAAGGTGCAGCTGCACGCCTTTTTCTTTCGCCTTGCCGATCAGCGACAGCGCAAGCTCAAGCTTGTCTTCCTCAACAAGCGAAGCACCCACTTTTCCGCCCTGCGCCTTTACAAACGTATACGCCATACCACCGCCAATGATCAGATGGTCGACTTTATCGAGCATATTTTCTATGATGGTGATCTTCGATGAAACCTTCGCTCCGCCGATAATGGCAGCTACCGGTTTCTCGCCGCCGTTCAGCACGCGGTCTATGCTTTTCACTTCGTTCTCCATCAGGAAACCGAACATCTTGCTAACGCCAAAGAATTTCGCAATTACAGCGGTCGAGGCATGCGCACGGTGAGCGGTACCAAAAGCATCGTTCACATACACATCGCCCTGTTTGGCCAATTGCTCGGCAAATCCTTCATCTCCTTTTTCTTCTTCAGGATGGAAGCGCAGGTTTTCCAGCAGCACCACTTCACCGGGAAGCAGCTCCGAGGTCACTTTCTCGGCTTCCGGACCTACGCAGTCTTCAGCAAACTTCACTTCAACATTCAGCAGCTGACTAAGATGCGCGGTGAGATTCTTCAGCGAATTCTTTTCATCGCGACCTTTCGGACGACCCAGGTGCGACATGAGGATCACGCTTCCGCCATCCTTCAGGATCTTGTTGATGGTAGGCAAAGCAGCCCGGATGCGGGTGTCGTCGGTAATATTCAGGTTACTGTCCAATGGAACGTTGAAATCCACGCGTACCAGCGCCTTTTTCCGGTTGAAATTGTACTGTTCAATGCTGTTCATTACATCGTTTTGAAATGGGAGGCAAAACTAAAGGATTATTTTTTGTCATTCCATGGTTAAACGATAGTCATTCATTGTCATGCGATAGTCACATATTGTGGTAGCGTTTGAGAACATATGATCGCGATCTACAATTGTTTGACAATGAATGACAATGGTATGACAAGTAATGGTAAAATTCCCGCGAACAAGGATGCCGCCTAACTTTTAAAATAGAGCGGATTAATTTGCATCAATACCTTACCTTTGGCGCGATTCCGTCGTGAAATTTCATGCAATTCAGCGAAGTAATAGGCTTAGACCATATAAAGCAGATGCTCATCAGCAACGCCAGGGACGGCAGGGTTAGTCATGCCCAGCTTTTTCTCGGTGAAGACGGCAGCGGAAACCTACCGCTCGCACTTGCATATGCCACCTACCTCTTTTGCCTCGACAAGCAGGAACTCGACAGCTGCGGACAGTGCGCCAACTGCGTGAAAGCCGGTAAACTTGCGCATCCCGATTTGCATTTCACCTTCCCGTTCATCGCCTCATCAGGCAAAGTGACCTCCTGCAAAGATGTGTTACCCACCTGGCGGACCGCGATCACCGACAATCCCTATATCGATTACAACGGCTGGCTCGAAGCACTCGGCGCGGAATCGAAGCAGGGACTGATCAACAAGGAAGAAGGACTCGAGATCATTCACCGCGTTACACTCAAAGCTTACGAAGGCGGATACAAGATCAGTATCATCTGGAAGCCCGAAACGCTCAACAGTTCGTCGGCAAATGCGCTCCTTAAGATCATCGAGGAACCGCCTGCAAATACCATTTTCCTTTTTGTGGCCAACAAAGCCGACGAGATCCTTCCCACCATCCTTTCACGCACACAGCTGGTCAAGGTAAACCGCCTCCCGGTAGATGTGCTGGCTCATGCGCTCGAACAGCGTTTCCAGCTCCCGGCCGACAAAGCGCATTCGCTGGCCGCAGTCTCCGAAGGCAACTTCATGGAAGCCTGTCACCAGCTGCAGAAATCCGATTCTGAACTCATGACCTTCGAGAATTTCAGGAACTGGATGCGGATGTGTTACAAACCGGATGTAAGCGGACTTACCGACTGGGCCGAGGATACAGCCAAGCTGGGCAGGGAAAAGATCAAACAATTCATTCAGTACGCGCTCTTTATTGCCCGCCAGTGTATGCTTAAGCATTACCTTGGGGATGAAAAACTGGCCGTACGGGGTGCTGAACTCGACTTTGTAAGCCGGTTCTCACCATTTATCAACGAAAGAAACATCATCGAAATGAACGATCAGTTCGATGAGGCATACCGTGACATTGCACGCAACGGTAACCCAAAAATAGTTTTGCTGGACCTTTCGTTCAAGACCATCGTGCTGTTAAAAAAATAAGAGAATTAAAAACCTTAGTATTGAGTTGTTGGATTTTAACATAGTCATACGATAGTCAAACAATTGTCAAACGGTTGTCATACCTGGCAACAATTGTTTGACCATTGTTTGACTATCGTGTGACCACAGCATGACAAAATTCGGATTCAACAAGACCAATACGTGATAGAACTTAAAAAAGATGGGTTGTAGTAGTTGTTCAACAAAGCATGCAGACGGTACCCCGGCAGGTTGCAAAAGCAACGGAGCCTGCGGTAACGGCGGATGCAACAAGCTTACCGTCTTCGACTGGCTGGCAAACATGGAGCTGCCGGCGGGACAAAAAGCGTTCGACATCGTGGAAGTACGGTTCAAGAACAGCCGCAAGCAGTTCTTCAAAAATATATACGGCCTTACCCTGCAGGTAGGCGATGTGGTGGCAGTAGAAGGCTCTCCGGGTTACGACGTAGGCGTGGTGTCTATCGTCGGCGAACTCGTGAAACTCCAGCTGAACCGCAAAGACGTGCGCCAGGACAGCGAAGAAGTGAAAAAGATACTCCGCAAAGCCTCGCAGAAAGACATCAGCACCTGGCAGGAATCGCGCCTCGCAGAAGACGATACGATGTACCGTGCCCGCAAGATCGCATCTGAACTGAACCTCAAAATGAAGATCAGCGATGTGGAATACCAGGGCGATAAGGTGAAAGCCACTTTCTATTACACCGCCGACGACCGCGTGGATTTCCGCGAACTCATCAAGAAACTCGCCGACGAATTCAGGATCAGGATCGAAATGCGCCAGATCGGTGCACGCCAGGAAGCTGCCCGTGTAGGCGGGATCGGCTCGTGTGGACGCGAACTGTGCTGTACCACCTGGCTCAACGACTTCCGTACGGTAACCACCGGTGCGGCAAGATACCAGCAGCTTTCGCTCAATCCGCAGAAGCTGGCCGGACAATGTGGTAAACTGAAGTGCTGCCTGAACTACGAACTCGACATGTACATGGAAGCGGTGAAGGAATTCCCGGATCCGGATGTAAAGCTCCGCACCAAACGCGGAACTGCCGCCCACTTCAAAACCGACATTTTTAAACGGATGATCTGGTACGTGTACGAAGACGAACACGGGATCAACCCGATCGGACTGGAGATCAGCAAGGTGAAGGAGATCATCGAGAAGAACAAGAACAACCAGTTCCCCGAAGACCTGAAAGACTTCGAATTCATTTCCCCGCAGCAGCGCGCAGCAGCCATGGAACCCGACTACGCCAACGTAGACGGGCAGGACAGTCTTACGCGTTTCGACAAGAAAAAAGGAAACGACAAACGCGGCGGACGCAATAAGAACAACCGCGATCGCGGCGATCGTAAAGACGGTCCTGACAACCGCAACAAACCGAATACCCCGGGCGGTGGAAACCGCAATCCGCAAGGAGCCGAAGGAAAGTCACAGCCTGGCGGAAACCGTAATCCGAACAATCGTCAGCCACGCGAAAACCGTCCGCAGGGAGATAAGCCCGAAGGCGGCAATACGCCAAGACCACAGAACCAGCAGCGTCAGCAAAACCAGCGTCAGCCGCAGCAGAACCAGAATCCAGAAGGCGGACAGGCACCGCAGCAGGATGGCGAACAACGAACCCGATCTAACAACAACCGCAACCGAAACCGCGGGAACAGAAGACCGAATAACAATGACAATAAAGATCAGCAGAATGGGTAAACTACCGGTACTGTGTATGATCGCCGGCATCGCCTTCGCAGCATTTTCTTGCGGAAGCGGTTCGATAGTGCAGGATAAATTCACCGTTCCGGATGGCGAATGGAAGATCTACCAGGCCTTTACCTCCAAATTTGAGGTAAGCGATACGATCACCCCGTACAATTTTTACCTTAACGTGAGAAACGGTGGAAGCTACCCTTACAGCAACCTCCACATCTTTGTGACCACCACTTTCCCCAACGGGAAAATGGCCATAGATACCGTAAACTGCGAACTGGCCGACAAAAGCGGACGCTGGAAAGGCAAAGGCCTCGGCGACATCCTCGACAACAGGATCATGTACCGCTACCAGCGGGTTTTCCCAATGAAGGGCGACTACAAAATATCGCTCAGGCATGCCATGAGAGATACCATCGTACCTGCAATTCTTAACCTTGGCATTTCTGTTGAACAGGCTGATTAATCCCACACCGGATGAATAAATTACGCGAGATACTTACTCCTGAACCCAAACACAGGAGAAAACTTAAAATACTGTGGATTGCTTTCGCCACACCGTTTGCCTTCATATTGATCATGCTCCTCGGGGCACTGCTCAGCGATCTTCCCTCACTCGAAGAACTCGAAAATCCTAAAAGCAACCAGGCCACCGAGATCATCTCGAGCGATGGACAGGTACTCGGCCAGTATTTCAAGGAAAACCGGGTAAACGTAGATTACAAAGAACTCAGCCCGCACCTCGTAAATGCATTGGTAGCTACGGAAGATGAGCGTTTCTACGAACACTCGGGGATCGATATCAAAGCCTTGTTCCGCGTTGTAAAGGGAGTAGTGACCGCCAACTCTAGCCAGGGTGGAGGATCGACCATCAGTCAGCAGCTTGCAAAAATGCTCTTTACCGAAAAGCCTGAAAGTGCCTGGGCAAGGGTAAAACAGAAATTCCGCGAATGGATCATCTCCGTGCGCCTCGAACGCCGCTATACCAAAGAAGAGATCGTAGCGATGTACCTGAACCGTTACGACTTTGTGAACCACGCCGTGGGGATCAAATCGGCGGCATACGTGTATTTCAATACTACGCCTGATAAGCTCACGCTTGAGCAATCGGCAATGCTGATTGGGATGGCAAAGAACGCATCGTACTACAATCCAAACAAACGTCC
Source organism: Bacteroidota bacterium (assembly GCA_040386675.1). GTDB lineage: Bacteria > Bacteroidota > Bacteroidia > Flavobacteriales_D > Luteibaculaceae > DASUEB01. The sequence continues at coordinate 10,065 of JAZKEZ010000065.1, forward strand.
GGCAGAATCGAAAGTGCGGCGCAACGTGGTGCTGGCGCAGATGAGGAAGAACAACTTCCTGACCGAGGAAGAATGTACCGCAGCGCAGGAAAAACCACTGAACCTCGATTTCCACGTGGTGGATCACAACGAAGGAGCCGCTCCTTATTTCCGCGAAGTACTGCGTACCGATGTACAGGAACTGCTGTCGGAAAAAGACGGGATCGGCAACTACAAATATCTGAACCCGGAGACCAATCAGCCTTACAACATCTACAAAGACGGACTGAAGATCTACACCACGATCGACAGTCGGATGCAGGGCTACGCCGAATATGCCGTAGAAGAACACATGGCGGGATTCAACCAGCCCGAGTTCGTGAAAGACCTGAAGAACAAGAAAAATGCTCCGTTCGATTTCCGGGTAACCACCGAAGAAATCGAAAAGATCATGAACATTGCCGTTTACCGCTCCGACCGCTACATACAGGCGCTCGATGAGTTTACCAACGGCGGTGAAGGCGGCAAACGCAGCAAAGAAGAAATAGAGCGCTTCCGCAAAGTGGAGATCCCGAAGATCTTCAGCAAAAAAGTAAAGATGAAGGTCTTTACCTACGCCGGCGACCGCGACACGGTGATGAGTCCGATGGATTCGATCCGCTACTACAAATCGTTCCTCCAAACCGGTTTCGTGGCCATGGAACCGAAAACCGGCTATGTAAAAGCCTGGGTAGGAGGGATCAACTACAAGCACTTTAAGTACGACCACGTAAAACAAGGCTCAAACCAGGTAGGATCTACCTTCAAACCTTTTGTTTACGCAACTGCTATCCGCGAAGGACTGAATCCCTGCGAGCAGGTGCCCAACCAGATCGTTTGCTTTGATATGCCGGGCGACCAGCCGATGTATTGTCCGAAAAACTCTGACGGGAAATACGGCGGCGTGGTAACCGTAAAACAGGGACTGGCCAGGTCGCTGAACACCGTAACCGCTTACATCATGAAGCGATACGGTCCGGAAGCTGTAATCACCCTGGCGAAAGACCTCGGGATCACCGCCAAGATGAAAGCCGTGCCTTCGCTGGCACTCGGTGTTGCGGATATCAACCTGATGGAAATGGTAGCGGCAAACGCGGCCTTCGCCAACAAAGGCGTGTACATCAAACCTGTGGTTGTTACCCGCATTGAAGACAAAAACGGGAAAGTGATCTACTCCAACGTTCCCGTGACCAAGGAAGCACTCGACGAGCAAACCGCCTACGTTACCCTCGACCTGATGAAGGGCGTTTGTAATTACGGAACCGGTGCAAGGATCAGGTACGATCGTCCGTACGGACGCATTACCGCTCCTGTGGCCGGTAAGACCGGAACCACGCAAAGCAACTCCGACGGCTGGTTCATTGGCATTACACCCGATCTCGTGGCCGGATGCTGGGTTGGTGGTGAAGACCGCGCGATACGTTTCTCAAGAACACAGCTCGGACAAGGTGCCAGCAGTGCGCTTCCGATCTGGGGCTATTTCATGAACAAAGTATACGCCGATAAGACCATCAACCTGTCGAAAGCAGACTTCCAGCGACCGGCGCATCTCACCATCGACCTGAACTGTGCCGAAGTGATTTTGCAGGGAGAATACGATGAGGCGGGACAGGGCGAAAGCTTCGACGATACACAAATTCCTGCCTTGCCAAAAGGCGACGACGACGAATTCGATAAATAAGATCAATCCAACAACATGCTTAATAAAGTAGTAAAGAATGCCGAGGAGGCGCTGAACGGACTTACGGATAACATGACCCTTATGGTAGGTGGTTTCGGTTTGTGCGGAATTCCCGAGAACTCCATCAACCAGATGGTGAAAATGGGAGTAAAGGGACTTACCTGTATTTCTAACAACGCCGGGGTAGACGATTTCGGACTGGGTTTGCTGCTGCAGGGCCGCCAGATCAAAAAAATGATCTCCAGCTACGTGGGCGAGAATGCTGAGTTTGAGCGCCAGATGTTGAGCGGTGAACTCGAAGTGGAACTCGTTCCGCAGGGTACACTGGCCACGCGCTGCCTGATGGCAGGTTACGGCATTCCTGCGTTTTTTACGCCTGCAGGAGTAGGTACTGAAGTAGCCGAAGGAAAAGAGATCCGCAAATTCTCGGTAAACGGAACCGAAAAGGAATACCTGATGGAAGAAGCCTTCGAAGCCGATTTCGCGCTGGTTAAAGCCTGGAAAGGCGACGCGGCGGGTAACCTAGTATTCAAATCAACGGCACGTAACTTTAACCCGATGATGGCCATGGGCGGAAAGATCACTGTGGTTGAGGTAGAGGAACTGGTAGAAGCCGGCGAACTCGACCCGAACTACATTCACATCCCGGGAATCTACGTACACCGCATTTACCAGGGAGATGTGTTCGAAAAACGCATCGAGCAGCGCACGGTAAAACCACGCGCTTAATTCCCTGCCAACCAACTTTTGTTCCCGGCCGCAACAGCCCGGAACCATTATCCTTACAGATCAAACCGAAATAAAATTATGTCACTCGATAAACACGGTATCGCGAAACGCATCGCCCGCGAAGTGCAGGACGGAATGTATGTTAACCTCGGAATCGGTATTCCGACACTGGTAGCCAACTACGTTCCCGACGGAATAAATGTTGAATTCCAGAGCGAGAACGGGATTCTTGGAATGGGACCTTTCCCTTACGAAGGCGAAGAAGATGCCGACCTGATCAATGCCGGTAAACAAACCGTAACCCTGCTTGCCGGTGCATCGATCTTCGATTCTGCAATGAGCTTCGGGATGATCCGCGCACAGAAAGTAGACCTTACCATTCTCGGTGCCATGGAGGTTTCTGAGACCGGCGACATTGCCAACTGGAAAATTCCGGGCAAAATGGTAAAAGGAATGGGCGGCGCGATGGACCTGGTAGCCTCTGCAAAGAACATTATAGTGGCCATGCAGCACGTAAACAAAGCCGGCGAAAGCAAATTGCTGCCGAAATGTACCCTTCCTCTTACCGGTGTGGCCTGCGTTAAAAAGATCGTTACCGAACTGGGCGTACTCGAAGTACTTCCCAACGGAGGAGGATTCCTGTTGCTGGAAACTGCACCCGGAGTGAGCGTCGACATGGTGAAAAATGCAACACTTGGTACACTTTCGGTTAGCGAAAGTGTACTCGAAATGGTGCTGTAACCACCATGAACAAAACCGAAAACATCCTCAAAAACATCGGGTACGGCTATTTCGCAGTATTCCTGGCCTTTGCGATCTACTTTTTCAAGGAAAGGGTGATCTACATCGATTCTGCCAATCAAACCTTCGGCATGATCAATTCGGGCAGCTTCGAGATCTTCGTGGGCCGCTATTCGATGGTCTTCTCGCAGCTGCTGCCACTGGCCGCGATAAAACTGGGGTTGTCACTACGTGCCGTACTGCTCACGTATTCGGCGTCTTTCGTGCTGGTGTACGCGTTTTGCTACTACCTCTGTGTAGACCGACTTAAAAACACCGCTGCCGGACTGGTGATCGTAGCTTCTTTCCTGAGCGCCAGTCACACGTTTTTCCACACGCTCTCTGAAAGCCTGCAGCTCATAGCCTTCGGGGCCTTACTGTTCGCATGGCTGTCTCATCTGAAGCAGCGGAACAACCTTGCCGGCATCAAATTCTGGGAATGGGCGGTGACCATTTTCCTGCTCCTGCTCAACTTCTTCATTCACCCGGTGGCGTTCTTTACCGTGGTGTTCCTGTTTGTTTACGTGTTTTTCGATTACCTGCTTACCTTCAATAAAACCGCATGGATACTGCTTTGCGGATGGGTGCTGGTGTTTGTACTGAAAGCACTGATCTTCACCAAAGGCAGTCACGACGAACAATTCCTGTCTGAACTGAAAAACACCGGCAGCCTGATCGGTCAGTTGCACAAGTTATATCCGGTAACCTTTATCAAAACCCGTTTTTTCAGACTGTTCCTTATTCCGACCCTGCTCTGGATCATCGTCCAGCTCTTGTGGATCAGGCGGAAAGACTGGAAAAAGATTGTGCTCATCAACGCTTACATCCTGGGCTTTTTCATCCTGTCGCTCATTATTTACAACAAAGGCGATTCGGATCACGGCATGGAACGTACCTTCCTTCCGTTCCTGTTCATGATCGCCATCGTATTTTTTGATGAAGGGATCGCTTACCTCAGGAACGGCAACCGTACCGCGCGGCTCGCAGCCATTCCGGTGATGGCGGTGGTCATCGTTTCGTGTTTCTCAAACATCCTGCACGCTGCACCCTTGTTCAGCAACCGTACACGTTTGCTCGAGGCGTATATCGACCTCGTGCGCTGTGAACCCGAATCAAAATTCGTAATGAAGGCCAACACGGTCGACACCGAACCGCTGGTTGTTGCTTACGGGACCGCGCTCGAAACCATGATGCTGAGTGCACTGGATAACCCGGCACATACCAAGTCGATCTTTATCGACAGGGACAGTATCGTGGCACAGCATCCCGCGCTGCAAAACGACCAGTTTTATTTCACCAATTACTGGCCGATACGGAATGCTGTGGAAGTAAACAAGCAGTACTTCAGCATTTACGGACCTACGCATATCCTCTCGGGAGGAACCACGATCGATAAAGTGTATGCCTTCGATTTCGAACGGCTGTCTGACGACAAAACACTCTTTGTCGATACACTCGGTAATAGCATTAAAGCAGAATTTGCGAGTACTGATAAGGCCTTCAGCGGATCAACCTCCATAAAAGTGGGCGAAGAACATCCGTTTGGAATGGAATGTCGCCCGGCGGCCAAAGCCATGGATCAACTCCTTATCAAAGTGAAACGTTTCGGAGATAAGCAAGCCACCATTGTCATTACCGATGATGGGTCGTTTTACCGCAACATCACTGAGGGCACTAAGGTTGGCGATTGGGATGAACTGGTACTCGAAACTGTTTTGCCGGTGAATATGAACCCGTCTAACCTGAAGATATACGTGTGGAACCCGGGTAAAACTCCCGCCTATTTTGACGACCTGAGTGTCGTTGTTTCAAGATTCAAGTAATGATAGCTGTTGTTATACCCTGTTATAGAGTAAAAGCCCAGATACTGGATGTGATCGCTTCGATCCCTGGCTTTGTGGACAAAATATATATCGTGGACGACTGTTGTCCGGAGTCATCCGGAAATTGGGTGCTCGAAAATGCCGGCGACAGCAGGGTAGACGTGATCTTCCACGAACAGAACCAGGGCGTTGGCGGAGCGGTAAAAACAGGCTTCAAAAAAGCTCTTCTCGACAACTGCGAAATTGCAGTTAAACTGGATGGCGACGGCCAGATGGATCCTACGCTCATTGCAGAACTCATCAAACCGATCCAGGAAAAACGGGCAGATTTTGTAAAAGGAAACCGCTTTTTCGACGTACACACCCTGCTGAGTATGCCTCGCATCCGACTGTTCGGGAACAGCGTGCTTTCGCTCATCAATAAGGCGGTGAACGGGTACTGGAACATCATGGATCCGACCAACGGATTCCTGGCCATCAACCGCGATGCCTTAAAGCGGCTTCCGCTCGACCGGATCGACAACCGCTATTTTTTCGAAAGCGACCTGCTGTTCCGCTTAGGCATAATAAAGGCCGTGGTGCACGACATGCCCATGGATGCCAAATACGCCGACGAAACCAGCAGCCTGAACATTACCCGCGTAGCGTTTGAGTTTCCGCCGAAATACATCAGCCGCTTCTGCAAACGCATTTTTTACAACTACTTCCTGCGCGACTTCAACGTGGCCACCATAGAAACGCTGCTCGGGTTCCCGATGATGCTGTTCGGGTCGATCTTCGGCCTGTACCACTGGTACCACAGCATTGTGAACCTCAAAGTCGCTTCAACCGGAACGGTAATGATCGCTGTATT
>JAZKEZ010000066.1:0-11950 GCA_040386675.1 Bacteroidota bacterium
GACCTGCGAGTTGCGGTCGGCAGGACTGGCGATCACGCCGCTGCCGGTCCACGATCCTGAATAAGCAGAAGGCACTGCCGCAAAAGAAGTCGTCAGTCCGCAAACTGAGAAATCAGGACCCGCATTCGGAGTCGGGGTCTTGAAGAAAGAAATCTGTACGGTATCCTGCGTAAGCGGACAGGTTCCGTTGCTTTCCTCCCAGACAAACTGGTACACGCCGTAGGTGGCAACAGAAAGATTGGATTTGGGATTTGCCGCGTTGGCGTAAGTGGCACCGGCCTGGGTTACCCAATGACCGGAAGATATAGGTGATCCGGCGTCGAAAGTAGTGCTGAGTCCGCAAATGGCCTGGTCAGGACCGGCATTCGGAACCGGTTTCTGGTTAAAATTCACGTCAACCTGGTCGGTAAACGGAGTACATGATCCGTTGGTCACGGTCCAGGTGTAAGTGATTTTCCCGTTGGAAGGGGTACTTATGGCTGTTGCCGGATCTGAAGGGTTGGCTACGCCGGCACCGCTCCATGAACCTGCGCCAATGGTCGCTATCCCGTTAAGAGTACCGCTAAGTCCGCAAATGTCCTGGTCGGGACCTGCATTCCCTGTCGGAGATTCGTAAAAAGTTACCTGTACCTGGTCTTTTGAGGCAGGACAGGTCCCGTTTTCCTCGGTCCATTCAAAACAATAGGTTCCGTAAGAAGCTGTAGAGATGGATGGATTCGGTACGCTCTGATCAAATAGGATAAGATCGGGTCCTCCGCACTGTGACCAGTATCCGGTACCAACTGTAGGTGTAGCGTCGAGTTTACCAGAAAGTCCGCAAATGTGCAGCTCGGCTCCGGCATTGGCCACGGGTTGTTTAAAGAATTGGAACGACTGGGTGGAGTTGGCTGAACACACACCGTTGGTCACGGTCCAGGTTGCGGTATATGCACCGTATTGTGATGCAGTACCGGTATGCGTGCTGCCCGAAGAGGTAAATCCGAGTACGCTTCCAACAGGACCGGTATAGGTCCATGCACCGGTTCCGGCAGTTGTTGCAGTCGTGGCGGTAATGGTCCTTGAATCGCAGGCCGGACCGGTAACAGTATAACTGGCAACCGGCTGGGCGGTAAAAGTCACCGATTTGGTGGCCGATGCGGTACAGCCCCCGTTATCGTAAAGCATGGTGATGTTGTAGGTTCCGAACGGCCCAACCACAATGTTGTAAGTAGTGGCGTTAGTCTGGCTGAAAGTAAGTGCCCCGGGGCCGCTGTAAGAAGGATCTGCGGTTCCGGCGCTTGGCGTCACCGTCATTGTGGTTGTTTTCGATCCACAGGCCGGGGTGGCTACCGTAAAACTGGCTACCGGTGCTTCGCGGAAAGTGATCGTCTTGGTTACCGTTGCAGTACAACTTCCGTCAGACACGGTCCAGGTTACGTTGTAAGCTCCGTATTTATCGGCGGTAAAATTATAGCTCTTGCCTGCGGCGGGAGTGATGTTCAGGTTACCGGGACCGGTCACGTTGAAGGTACCTGCACCGGAAGTTGTGTCGGTAAGCAAGCTTCCTGTAAGTGCACCACAGCCCGGAGGCGTGAAGGTAAAATTGGCAATCACCTTTGGAGAAGTGATCAGGGTATCGAACGATTGGCAACCGGTATTGTCGGTAGTGATCGCTGTGTAAGTGGCTCCGGCACAAAGCCCGGTTTTTGTTGCTGCAGCAGGTCCGCCGGCCCACTGAATGGAATACGGCGCCTGTCCTCCGGCCGGAGTTACAGTAGCAGCTCCGTTGCAAGCACCGGTACAGGTATTTGGCTGGGTAACACCGGTGAGTGAAGTGGTAACGGTTGGTACAACAAATACGGTAACCGAATCGGTGGCCGGTCTCGGACAACCGATGTTTCCTCCAAGGCTGGATACGGTATAAGTAGTAGTAACAACCGGACTAACGGTGATGGATTTGGTGGTTCTGCTTCCCGGGTTCCAGGTATACACATTGTTCCCGTAATTGGCAGTAAGCGTAGCCGATTTCCCGGGACAAATCGTCACGTCAGGACCGGCGTCTACCGGGATAAGTACTCCGGAGTTGGTTCCCGAAGCTGAGATCACGTAGTCGCACCCGTCTCCGGAATACCCGTCGATCATCAGGTAATACGATTTTCCAGGTGTTAACCCGGTAGCCGTGATTGTTCCGGTCCCACTGGCGTAATTGGCGTTGAAGCAATTGGATCGCGCCGTAAAGTTGGTACAGTTGTTTGTCTCAAATACCATCGCCTGGATCCCTTGTCCGTCGCGACAATTACCGAAAGAGATATTCAGGGTTGCCGTGGTCGCAGCGGCCACAAAGGTTACCCAGCTGTTGTTCTCAATAGAACCGCAGAAAACGCTGGACAGGTTACCGGGCTGATCGCGGGTGTAGTTGGACTTAGTACTTCCGCAGTATCCGGTGAAATCACAAAGTGGCGACGCAGTTCCGCATACATCAGAAGCCGGTGGATTCGATCCGCATTGTGCAATAGGCTCGACGCAGGTATCAATTTTCAGGGTATATGGAGTACAGGCGAAATAGAAGTCGTCTGCATCAACCGTAATGTAAATGGTGGTTCCGGCATACAGGAACAGTTTGTTGATCGGTGCCGGACCGGTTGAACCGCTTCCTTCAGAAAGCGCCATACAACGCGAGGTGGTACTGCTCGGACAACCTTCGGTAACCACTACGGTCATGTCTTCAACGTGAGACGGTACGCCGCTCAGGGAGATGTTCACACACTGGTTGCGCGGAGCGGTGTAGCTGTAAGTTACATCCGGACCGTCGTCGTTAAAGTCGGGTGCACATACCGCATATTCCGCACCAATAAAAAGTCCGAAATCAGAGCCTTTTCCACAAGTGGTACCGCCGTCTGTATATGGAAGCGAGGGGATTTCTATCGGTGCCGCACAGTTGGTTCCCGAAGGACAATCAGTGATGTTCAGCGTAAAGTTGGTACAGGCCGGAGTCGGCCAGGTATCGATAATGATGTAGTAAGTAACATTTTTCTTTACCGTCATCTGCCCGATACTCGGGTTACCGCCGGAAGCTTCAGAGTAAGCCACACAGGTTCCACCGGCATTCGGACAGTTGTTGAATACAAAGATCCCGGTATAGTTGCCGGTTCCTGATGTGCTCAGGTTGATACAGCCGTCTTTGGTCGGCGTATAAGCATACACAATGTCCTCACCGTTCATGTACGAACTGCTTCCGCAGCTGTTGCCCGCCCTGTAATCATCGATCTTTCCGCAGGAGGTATTGACGTTGGTATACGGCAAACCGGATACGATCACAGGGTCAAGACAGGTTCCTCCCGGAGGACAGGTTTCCATTTTTATGGTAAACGGAGTACAGGTATTGTAAAACTCGTCGGTATCAATAATGATGTAATAAGTAATGCCTGCTTTCATGGCCACACCATACAGCACAGGGTTACCGCCGGAAGCCTGGTTTTTTACCACGCAGTTGGCAGCCGTTGCACCTGCACCCGGACAGCGGTTCATTACAAAAAGTCCGGTGTAGGTCTTAGTACCGCTGGTAGTAATGTTTACGCACTGGTCAACCGGTGGGGTATAGGTGTAGATAATGTCTTCACCGTCCATGTAAGTTCCGGCGCAAGAACCTGCCGCAGTATAGTTGGCTCCGGTTCCGCAGGTCGTGTTGGCTTCTGTGAAAGGAAGTGAGGCAATGTTCTTGGCATTGTTACAGTTAGCTCCCGCAGGACTTTCGGTAACACTGATGTTGAAGGCGGTACAGGCAGGGTTTGGCCAGGTATCGACCATGATGTAATAAGTGGTTCCGGCAACGAGCGTAATACCCGCCAGTCGTGGGTTACCGGTATTCGAAGTCTTGTACGCCACGCAACCTGTTCCGGCTACCGGGCAGCTGCTGAAAATGAAAACCCCGGTGTAGTTCTTAGTACCCGTAAGAGTAACGTTTACCGTAGTCGTTGTGGTCGGCGTATAGCTGAATACGTAATCTTCGCCATCCATGTAATCTGCGTCGCAGTTGTTCTGGTAGTCGTTCCCGGTTCCGCACGTCGTAAGACCGGAAACCGTGTACGGAAGCGAGGTGATCGCCGTAGCGTTTGCACAGGTATTCTGCGATCTCAGGGTGGTGGAGAAGAGGAGTGCGGCGCAAAAAATTAGAAATCTGACAGGGTAGAATAGTTTCATATCAAATCAGGGTGGTAAGGCGTAAATAGGAGAGGTGTAAAAACAAAAAAAGGCTGAAGGTCACTTAGACTCTTCAACCCGGACAGGTGCAGGCTTGTTCGCCCGGTATTCTTCCCTGTATTTGCGGTAGGTATTTTGCAACCCGGTCACATCAACCACATCGATGAGATGCTCGTGGCCGATGCTTGGCTCCGTGACGATCAGCAGGGTGTTGCCCTGCGGCGTACAACTCACGATGCCGTGTTTGCTGAGAAACGCACTCACTATCTGGTTCACCGGGATCTCCGGTTTGTTGAGTATCAGCCTGAATTCCCTGCTGGAAGGATTGGCTGACAGTTCGGTCAGTGTTGCGGTATTTTTTGAGACAGGTGATTGTGCTGCGGTAGTGCCGGTAAACGACAGACAAAGCAGGATCACGGGTAAAATCACCAGGTTAGCGCGCCAGGAAAAACAGTTCATTGTAAAGGTGCTGTTTGTAAAGGGATGTATTCCGGATACTCTGTAAAGGCAAAGATTCGGCTTGGAGGTAAAACGAAGGTAAAAGGTGCCGGTTGCTTTGATTTACAGCTTATTGGAGGTCTTTTATACGGTTTTTAGCTTAAGTAAAATTTAGTTCCGACGAACCCTCAACTGTCGTGGATCAATACTCCATTTTTGTTGTTTGCTCAAATCGGATGCTAATATCTTCTTTTTCAGCAGATTTTCAATACCAAAACTCAACTTTCTATAACGAAAAAGCCTTCCCGCAGTTGAACGCGGAAAGGCTTTAGTATGAGAGAATTAGCGTGTAATTAACGAAGCAGGTTCACGGTTCCGAAATACTCGTGGCGGTTTACGGTGTACTTATCTTTGAAAGTGAGTTTCCACGGATATACATCTGCCTTCGCATCGGTACCGGCAACTTTACCGTCCCATCCGTGTTTCGGATCGGTCGATTTGAAGATCACTTCACCCCATCGGTTAAAGATCAGGAATTCATAAGTATCAACCTCAGAACCCAATACCGACGGCAGGAAGAACTCATTCAATCCGTCTCCGTCAGGCGTAAATGCATTCGGAACATACACAGACATTTCACCGGTGATCACCAGGAAGTCGCAGAGCTGGTTCACGCAACCTGAATCAGAAGTGGCGGTGAGACAGATCCGGTAGGTAGCCGAATCATCATTCGGGAAGCGGAACGCAGGGTTGAGATTGGTGGATTGGCCCAGTCCGGCAAAATCCCAGTTGTAAGCAACCGCACCGGTGCTGGTATTCACAATCTGTACATCGTTCTGGATCACATCGGGACGTTCTGGTGTCCAGTGGAAACCGGCAACCGGGTCAGGATTAAGGTTGATGCGTGTAGCCTGGGTCAGGGTATCAGTACAACCCTTGGCCGAAGTAACGATCAGGCGGATGTTGTACACACCGGTCTCAGTAAACTCGTGTACGGGATTCACATCGTTAGATGTGCTTCCGTCGCCGAAATCCCAGCTGCATCCGTTTGGTCCGATGTAGTTAGGGTCGGTCAGGTTGACAAATACGGGAAGCAACGGTTTACAGCTGCTGGTTCCGCTCACGCTGAACAATACCGGAGGCAACTGGTTGATCACGATTCGGTGAGACATGCTGTAATTCGCCGGACAGGTAATTCCGGACCCGTCTTTGAAGCCAGTGATCTGGTAGGTGAAATCTCCGGTTGGCGAAACCTGGATCGTACTTCCATTTCTCAGGCCGGTAAAGGTCTGCCCGTCGTTCAGCGTTACCTCGAACGGTTCCACTCCCACATAATTGAAGGTGATCAGCGCATTTTCCTCGCGGCACATCTCGTTGCGGTCTATGGTCGAAGTCAGTTGCGCATTCGGTACAACGGTGATCAGCACGGTGCTGTCCATATCAGTCGAACAACCGGTGGTCTTATCGGTGACGCGGGTAAAGGTATAGCTGGTCGTTCCGGATGGAGTCAGGATCAATTTTCCTCCATTGCCCAGATCGGGTGTAGTGTTCTGGCTTCCGTTAAACCTATAATCCACTGCCCATGCCGAACTGGTTGCCGGGGTGAAGGCAAACTCCACATCGGTAGAGGTGTTCTGACAGATCAAGGTATCTACCGTTAAAGCATACGACGGATTCTGATGAACCAAAACGGTAGTGCTGTTACCACTTCCAAGACATCCGTTTGCATCGGTAATGCTATCGATACGGTAAGTGGTGGTTCCGGTTGGCGGCACATCAGTAAGCAGGTAAGCGGTAGAATCCATCGGAAGGACACGCTGTGTTCCGCCTGAAGTCAGGTAAACGGTCCACGGTGCTTTCCCGGTGCTGAAATCAAAACGGAACTTCACTGAATCGTTGGCACAGAAGCTTCCGCCAAGACGGGTTATGGTTCCCTGCGGCAACTGGTTTATGATAACCGAAGCAGTGCCGGAACCGGCAGTCCCGGTACAGAATTTATCGCTGATGGCGGTAGTTCCGATGGTGGTTGCGGTTCCCGGTTTGTAAGTGTAGAAATATGGACCGCTGCCGCTGAAGGTTCTGGTTTCCCCATTGGTGAAGGTGGTGGTGAACGGTGCGGTTCCGGTAAATGCAACCGGAATGGTCAGGCTATCCTGGTCGCAGATGGTGTATCGTCCGTTCACGTTCACAGTAGGCAGCGGATTTACGGTAACTGTAACCGGCGTACTGTTTATCGTTACGCATCCTTCAGGCGAACCATCGGTAACTTGTGTAACGGTGTAAGTAGTGGTTTGGGTCGGTGATACCGTGATCACATCTCCGTTATTCATCCCGGTGCGAACCACCGGTGTTCCGTTGTTGGCGGTATAAATGATGTTGAAGGGTCCGGTTCCGGTAAGGTTCAGCGTCAGGTTAACCGCATCGCCGGCACAAGTTGTATCGGGTGATACAGAAATGGTGGCAGCAGGTGCCTTGATAAAGTTGATCGAAACCACGTCGCTGCTGGTGTTACAAGGCGCCTTGTTTTCTTCGGTCCACGTAAAGCTGTAGGTTCCGAAACCGGTAGTAGTAACGGTGGCGTTCGGGAAATTCTCAGACGGACTGAACACGGCACCGGGAGCGGTTGTGGTCCAGGTTCCCATTCCCACCGACGGCAGAGCGGCCAGGGTATAGGTCTGTCCGCAAATGTTGTCGTCGCTGCCGGCATTGGCAACCGGTTGCTCTGCAAATTCAACTTTCACGGTGTCGAGACTGGCAGGACAAACTTTTCCGTTGGTTTCCGACCAGATGATATCGTATTCGCCATAAGCAGTAGTGCTTACGGTGGTGGTACTAACAGAGGCATCGGCAAAAGAAAGCGGCGATCCGGCAGGCAATTGCCAGGTTCCGCTGCCGGTGCTGTTTATAGAATTCAGAGCTGTACTGAATCCACACACTACCTGGTCTGTGCCGGCATTTGCGGTAGGCATTTCCTTAAAGCTGATGATCACCAGCGCCTGGTCTGGCGGACAAACGTTTCCGTTACGCTCGCTCCACACAAACTGGAAGTCACCGTATTTGTTGGCGGTAACAGTGGTCTGTGCCTGGGTGTTGTTGCCAAATAGCACGCTCTGACCCGGAGCAGCAATAAACTGCCAGTTTCCGGTTCCAGCAGAAGCCACAGCGGCAAGATTTCCGTTCAGTCCGCATACTTCAGCCGGAAGTCCGGCATTGGCCACGGGCTGCTGGAAGAAATTCACCCGGATATCCTGTGATGATGGGGGACAGGTAGACCCGTTGTCTTCGGTCCAGCGCAGTACATACGCACCAAATCCGCTGGCCACCGCTGCAAAGTTACTCGCAGGGTCGAAAGTTGAGCTGAAAGTCCCGGCGCCTGGTCCGCTTACCTGGCTCCATTGTCCGGTACCGGCCGATGGAGTGGCTTTCAGCGTAAGTGTGCTGCCGCAAATGTCGTACTGTGGTCCGCCGGCATTGGCAACTGGTGCCTCAACAAAGGTTACCACAACGGTATCGGTCTTCGGACCGCAAACTGCGGTATTGGTTTCCATCCAGATCATGGCGTGTGGGCCGTACTTGTTGGAGGTGAATACGGATGTCGGGTTATTGGCGCTTCCGTAAGATACGGTTGCAGCCGGATCACCGATAAAGGTCCACTGACCGGTACCAAGCGAAGGAACCGCCTGCAGGTTAGTGGCTAGTCCGCAGATCGTAAGGTCCGGACCGGCATTGGCCACCGGTGTACGTTCAAAATAAACTGCAACGGTATCAGAACTGATCGGGCACGAAGCCGAGTTGAATTCGGTCCACGCAAAACGATAGTTACCCGGGGCTGATACGGTTACGTTGGTCGTGTCATCAGAAATACTGGAGAAGCTGGCGGTTCCCGGTCCGCTTACTCTGGTCCAGTTCCCGTTGCCTACACTGCGGGCACCGGTAAGACGGTGGGTCATTGAACACACTGAACTGTCGGGACCTGCGTAGGCATTAGGTTGTTGGGTAAAGCTGAGTTTGGTCTGGTCGGTATCCGAAGGACATACGCCCGGGTTGTTCTCGATCCAGTTGAACATGAAATCACCAAAATTGGCAACAGTTCCATAAGCATTCGGAGTATTCTGGTTGTTGAATTCTTCCAGGTCACCATCGTCTCCGGGATATTCCCATTTACCGATTCCTACACTTGGAACAGCGTTCAGGGTGAAGTCGGTTCCGCAAAGCAATTGATTCGGACCTGCTTCGGCATTCGGCATTTCAGAGAAATACACGGCTACCTGGTCAGCAGCCTTACAGATCGCATTGGTCTCTTCCCATTGGATATTTACCAGTCCGTAATCAACAGAGGTGGCAGCAGCAAGCAAGGCCTTGGTTTTAGGATCGCTCACATTGGCAAACGAAACGTTCGGATTGGTGGTTTTCCAAGTTCCGGGTGCAGCGGTTGCGGTTGCATTCAACTCTGCCTCGGTTCCGCAGATCGAGAAGTCGATACCAGCTTTTGGGGTCGGCGTTCTAAAGAATCCAACAATCACGGTATCGGTTGATACTGCACACGGTGCGCCGTTGTCTTCTTTCCATACAAAGCGGTAGATACCATATGAAGATACGGCAACAGTCGGTGAAACTGCACTCAGGTCCGGACTGAATACCGCGCCTGGGCTAAGGCTTTTCCAGCTTCCGTTTCCGGCTGTTGGAACCGCGGTAAGCTTGGTCGATAAGGCACACACTGAATCGGGTATACCTGCATCGGCAACGGGTTGCTGCACAAAATTCACTTTTACAGTATCTGAACTCGAACAGGCTCCGCCGGCAACTACTTCACTGAACACAAAACTCAGTTCCCCGAAGCGGGTAGTGGTAACCGTGGTGGTTTTGCTGTTAGCCGGTGAGAAAGTTACATCAGCAGGGTTGCCGATCACTTTCCAGCTAACTACACTGGAAGGAACCGATTGCACCGCGTTAAGGGTGATGGTATTTCCGCAGACCGCACTGTCGGCTCCGGCATATGCCGCAGGCTGTGGTGCGAAGATTATACTTGCGCTGTCGGTAGATGAACAGCTTCCGCCGTTGTTCCCGAAGTTGGTTTCTTTCCAGAACAGGGTATAGGTCCCGAAATCATCGGCTACGCCATTGGTTACGGGATTGGTCGGATTTGAGAAGTTGAAGTCGGCAGGACCGGCAGCGCTCCACTGTCCAACACCTACAGAAGGGATGGCTTTAAGATCTACGCTTTTGCCGCAACCGCCGGCAGGAACCAATCCGGCATCGGCTACAGGGATCTGGATAAAGGTGATTTCCACCTCATCCAGCGAAGCTCCGCAGGTAGAACCGTTGATCTCGGTCCAGGTAAATTTATGCTTGCCAAATCCGGGAGCAGTAACCGTTGTCAAAGGATCGTTCAGGTTACTGAACACTGATCCTGCAGGTCCGCTCCAGGTTCCCAGGTAACCGGGACCTGAAACCGAAGGAGTGGCATTAAGTCTGAATGTCAGTCCGCAGGTGTCGGCATCAAAACCGGCATCAGCAAGCGGCTGTTCGTGAAACGTGATGTAAACGTCGTCGGCATTCGAGAAACAGGGTGAGTTGGCTTCAAGCCAGTTAAATCGGTATACACCATAATTGGAAACCCCAACGATAGATAAAGGATCGGCTTTGTTCACAAAGCTCACGGTTCCCGGGTTTCCCGGATCGTTGATCCATTCGCCTTTACCAAAACTCGGCAACGCACCAAGGGTATCCACCAATCCGCAAACGTCTTTGTTCGGACCGGCATTCGGGTTCGATGGATTTACGAATTGAAGGCTGATGGTATCTGCTGAAACGGGGCAAATCCCGTTAGACTCGCTCCAGATCAGCTGGTACTTGCCAAATACACTGGCAGTAGCTGTTGATATCGGACTGGATCCGTCAGCAGGATTAAGAGTGATGGTACCGGGTCCGTTCAATACGGTCCATTTGGCAACATAGCCTGGTGCTGCAGAAGCCGCAGACGGAATCGCCTGAAGATTGTAGATCAGTCCGCAAACAGCATTGCTGTTTCCGCCTTTGGCAACGGGCTGCTGTTGGAACAGTACCTGTACGTCGTCGGCTACATCCGGACAACCTGAATTCGATTCCAGCCAGCGAAGGGTATACGCGCCGTAAATGTCTGCACTCACCCCTGAAGTAGCTGCTGTATCGTAAGCAAAGCTCAGCGAACCCGGACCTGATACCTGCGACCAGCGGCCGGTGATTCTTCCGGTCGGGTTAACTGCTTTCAGGCTGTAAACCGGTCCGCAGATGGTGTCGTCGGCTCCGGCCTGTGGTGTTGGAAGCTTGCGGAGGTCAATGGTTACCACGTCGATCACGCCACCCGGACAACCGCCAACTACCACCGAACGCTGAACCTGGTATACTCCTGGAGCAGAAGCGGTAAAAGTGGAAGCCTCGTCGGTAATACTCGATAGGGAAGTGGTTGATCCGGAAGGAGAACTGATCACCGACCAGGTACCGGTTCCACCGAAATCGTCGGCATTCAGACTTGCGGTCAGGGTATTGCAAAGCAATTGGTCAGGTCCGCCATCAACGGCATTAGGTACCTGCTTGAATTCTACTTCCATCTCATCGGAGACAGGATCACATTTTCCGTTGAAAATGGTCCATCTGAAGCGCAGGGTTACTCCGGTTGCAGGAGGTGCCGAACTCAGTGTTACCTGCGAATGACCCATTGACGCATCTTCAAAAGTAGCGGTGTATGCAGGGTCTGTAGAAGAAACCAGGGTCCAGGTACCGATACCTGTTGTCGGCTGGTTACCGTTCAGGATGAAGGTGTTTCCACATGCCGTTGCATCGGCTCCGGCATTGGCAACCGGTTTTACCAGGAAGTTTACGGTAAGTGAATCGCTGATGGTTCCACAAACCGAGTCGTTCAGTTCACTGAACCTGGGGTCGAAGCCACTACAATAGGATCGGGACGGTTGGCATCGGGAAGGAAGGAAATTGATCCGCCCGTAGGTGAGCTCCAGTTCCAGGTTCCTATTACAGAAGTGATTCCGCTAAGCTGGGCCTGGAGGGTGTCACATTCTTCAATATCCGGACCGGCATCGGGCACGGGTTGCTGGAAGAACGAAAGGGCAACGGTATCCTGTGGCGGCTGGCAAGGACCATTGGTCACGCTCCAGATCAGGAAGTACTTACCGAATTTATCTGCACTGATCTGTGCATAAGGTGTGCTGTCGTTGTTGGATTTGAAGGTGATGTTGCCGAGCAGGCCGGGTTCGGGTTTCCAGCTCCATTTGGTCTGACCAACCGACGAATAGGCATTCATCATGTAATTCAGTCCGCAAACCTTGTCAGGCGTGGT
>JAZKEZ010000066.1:11960-28293 GCA_040386675.1 Bacteroidota bacterium
GGTACCTGCTTCAAGTACCGGCGGTTCTGAAAACTTTACTGCAACACTGTCGATATTGGCCAGGCAGGGTGATGCTCCTTCGGTCCAGGCCAGGTTGTACAAACCGTAGGCACTGCTGGTGATGATCGCTTCGGGATCATTCACACTGCTGAAGCTGAGGATTCCCGGGCCATCGTAACTCCAGGTTCCAAGGCCGAATGAAGGAATCGCTTTCAGTTTGCTGATTGCGCCGCACACAGAACTGTCGGTACCGGCATTAGGATTAGAAGGGGATACAAAGGTGATACTCACCTCATCGGATGAGGTAGGACAGATTGTTCCGTTCCGTTCGGTCCACGTAAAAGTGTAGGTTCCATAAGTAGGAACGACTACTGATGTGGAAGGAAGATTGGCATTTCCGAACACCGAACCGGCAGGTCCGGTCCACTTCCCGGTCGATCCGCTTACGGAACGAATAGCGGTAAGCGGTGCTGAATTGCCGCAGATGTTTTTGTCGATTCCTGCATTGGCAACGGGCTGCTGCGAAAAGGTAAGCAGTACGGTATCGGTTTTCCCAGGACAAGGCGAAGCATTGAACTCAGACCAGATGTAGGAGTAAGTTCCGTAACCGGGTGCAGTTACTGTTGAGGTACGGCTACCGGGATCGGTAATGCTTCCCGCTCCGCTCCAGCTGCCGGTAAACGGACTGGCAACAGCTGCAAAAGTAGTGCTCAGTCCGCAGATCTTCTGGTCAGGACCGGCGTTTGGCGCAGGCGTTTCAACAAAAGTGATCAGGGTAGTATCACGGCTCAGCGGACAAGGGCCGTTGCTTTCTTCCCACACAAAAGCATAGGTTCCGTAACTGGCAACCACTGCCGATGATTTTGGATTGGTTACCGAACCGAAAGTTGCGGCGGCAGGAGCGATCCAGTGCCCGGATGAGGTGGCCGGAAGACCGGTAAGCGAAACATTCAGTCCGCAAACCGATTGGTCGGCACCGGCATCGGGAGCAGGTGTTTTAAAGAAAGTAACATCTACCTGGTCGGTCACCGCAGGACAGGAACCGCTGGTAACCGTCCAGGTAAATGTTTTAACTCCGGCGGTTGCCGTGGTTACGGCAGTTCCGGGGTTAGTAGTTGAGGCGATCCCTGATCCGCTCCAGTTCCCGGTTCCAATCGTGGCAGTAGCCGCAAGGGTCGCGTTAAAACCACAGATGGTCTGGTCCGGACCGGCATTACCGGCAGGATTCTGGGAAAATACGATCGTGATATCATCGGTAGCCGCAGGACAGCTTCCGTTTACTTCGCTCCAGCGGTACACATAGGTGCCGTAAACTGCAACTGAAACAGAGGAAGTCGACGAATTAACATCGGTGATGGTACTCGCTGAAGGACCGCTTACCTGTGCCCACAAACCGTTGCCGACAGAAGGAACGGCTGCAAAAGTGGCAGCCAGTCCGCAAATGTTCTGGTCAGGACCGGCATTGGCAGTAGGCTGCTTGTCTAAGGTTACCGTCTGCGAACTGGTAGCAGAACAAGCACCGTTGGTTACTTTCCAGGTAATGGTATAAGTACCGTATTGTGATGCAGTAGCGGTATGAGTGGTTCCTGAAGTAGCAAACGTAAGTACGCTTCCTGCCGGACCGGTGTAGGTCCATGCACCGGTACCGATGCTTGCAGTGGTGGTGACTGTGAAGTTAAGCGCATTACAGGCCGCAGAAGGCGGCGTAATAGCAGATACCGGCTGATCGGTAAAGGTGATGGTTCTGCTGGCATTGGCGGTACATCCGTTGTTGTCAACCAGCCAGGTAACCGTGTAGGTTCCGAAAGCGGAGACAGTTGCGGTGTACTCGTTCGGCGAAACATTGGTAAAGGTCAGTGCTCCCGGACCGCTGTAGGTAAAATCACCTACGCCAACGGTGGCAGTCGTGGTGAGACTGGTGGTTTTGCTTCCGCAAACGGGTGCAACGTTGGTGAATTTGGCTACCGGTGTTTCACGGAATTGCAGGGTTTTGGTCACCGACCGGCTGCAAGGACCGTCGGTCACAGTCCAGGTTACCTGGTAAGCGCCGTAAGTGGTGGTGGTTGCGGTGTAATTCCCACCGCCTGTGTTGGTAATGTTAAGTACTCCTGGTCCGGTGTAAGTGAATACTCCTGTTCCAGAACTGGCTACCGGAACCAGCGTTACCGTAGCCGTTCCGCAAGGAGGTGCGGTAAAATTCACGTCGGCAATAACCGGTGGAGGCATGGTGGCATTTACCGTCGACTGGCAACCTACGTTGTCGGTAACAGTTGCGGTATAAGATGTTCCCGGACACAACCCGGTTACGCTTGTAGTGGTCGGACCGTGACTCCATTTGGTATTGTACGGGTTTTGTCCGCCGGAAACCGAAACCGTAGCGGCACCGTCACAGGTACCTGAACAGCTGTTGGCATTGGTTACCGAAGTAAGGGTGGCAACCACGGTTGGTACCACGGTTACGCGAACGGTATCACTGTCTGGTGAAGGACAGCCGATGTTTCCAGAAGAACTCGTTACAATGTAATCGGTGGTCGTTGCCGGGCTTACCGTGATGGATTTAGAAGTTTGATTGACGGGTGTCCAGTTGTACACGTTGTTCCCGTTTTGAGCAGTAAGTGTCGTTGATTTACCCGGACAGATGGTTACGTCGGGACCGGCATCTACCGGGAGCAGCACCCCGCTTTTAGCCTGTATAATATAATCACACTGGTCGCCGGCATATCCATCTACCATGATCAGGTAGGTGTTTCCAACCACCAGGTTATTGGCGGTAATTACGCCGTTTCCGGAAGCAGTGATCGGCTCGTAGCAATTCGATTTAACCACGAAGTTGGCGCAGTTGGTAGCTTCAAGCACCAGGGCCTGGATACCCTGCCCGTCTCGGCAATTTCCAAAAAATACATTGAATGTAGCAGTGGTAGCACCTGCAACAAATTTCACCCAGCTGTTGTTCTCAATCGATCCGCAGAATACATTGTTGATGTTTGAGGGCTGATCCGGACTGTAGGCGGCAGATGTACTTCCGCAATAGCCGGTAAAATCACAGATCGGTGTGGCCGTGGCGCAAAAATCGGAAGCCGGAGGACTGGTGGAACATTGTGGAATGAAGGTGGCGCAGGTGTCGATCTTGAGAACAAAATTGTCGCACGCGGCGTAAAAATCATCGGTATCAATGGTGATGTAGATGGTAGTGCCGGCAAAAACCTGGATGCCGTTTACCGCACCGGGGGCTGTATTTCCTGAACCTTCGCGTACCGCAATACAACCGGAGTTAGCTGCAGTAGGACATGCTTTTGAAACGATATAGGCAGCATCACCCGGATATTTCCAACCGGAAACGTTAATGTTGATACACTGGTTACGGGTAGCGGTATACGAATAAACGATATCCTCGCCGCCGTCATTAAACGACGGGGCGCATGAACCGTAAGGCGTTTCAAATGCACCGTAATCGGCACCGGCCCCGCAGGTGGTCCCGTTTTCGGTGTATGGGAGTGAGGCTATGGTTTTCGGACTGGCGCAGCTGCTGCCCGCAGGACACGGAAGCACCGAGATATTGAAAGCGGTACATTTTGGAGTTGGCCAGGTATCTACAATGATATAATAGGTAAAACCGGCAGTAAGCGGAACCTGGTTCAATCCCGGGTTGCCGCCTGAAGCCGTGGCTTTGCCCACACAGGCACCGCCGGCATTCGGACAGCCCCTGAAGACAAATACCCCGGTATAATTGGAGGTTCCAGAAAGTTTGATGTTCACACAACCTGAAGTGGTCGGTGTGTAAGAGAATACGTAATCTTCACCATCCATGTAAGAAGCTTCTGAGCAGAAGTTCTCGTAATCGTTCACTTTTCCGCAGGTGGTAAGCCCGTTTTGGGTAAAAGGAACCGTAGGGATCACGTGCGGAGCGGCACAGGTATTCTGTGCTTCAAGCCGGGATGAAAAAAGAAAGAGGGCGCAACCAAAAAGGAGAATAGAGTAGAGTTGCTTCATAAAACCTGGGAATTTCGTGGTCAGTTAACAGGGCATAGAGGGAGAGGGGGGAATAAGATGTTTTACCTGGATTCTTTTCGCTCCGGCGGGCGGGGGATGGCGTCGCGGAGCTCTTGTTTGTATGCATTGTAAGTAGCCCGGTATCCCGATGCCTTTACCACTCCGATCACCATATCTTTACTGATCTCGGATTCGGTGGTAATGACCAGGTACGAACCTTCGGTCACGCAGTCGAGTATTCCGGATTTCTCGCGGAAATTGGCTGCCAGCGTTTCAATAGGAAACTCCGGCCGCTGTACATTGAGCCGGTATACAATTTTTGTTTGATCAACAGCCTGGATGGTAAGCACCGAAGGCGACTTTACCACAGCTGTCTGCCCAACCTGGGCCATTAAAGAACCACCACACAATACCACCGCGCAAAGAAGAGATAGTTTCGATTTGTTGAAGTTCTTCATATCTGAAACTATTTTAAGTTCGACAGGAAGCTCAACACCCGAAATAGAATCACCGTTTCCGGAAATTCAGCGGTTGGATATGCCGTTTGGGTTTGTTGGGGTGAAAAATACCCCTAAAAGGTCAAGATTCCTGTCTAATCCCTTTATTTAAAGACGTTTCCGAAGATAGGCAGGTTGCCGGACTTATACGCATTGCTGCGGGAATACGCCTGGAATTTAGTCGGAATCAGCGATAATGTCGATAAAATGCGGCTTACAGCGGTACGGATTTTTGAAAAATAAATGAAAGTCATTTTTTGACGTAGTTCAATTCACTGGTTCCCCGTTCATTTTAACCACCCGATCAGGAATAATATACCAAAATCCCCTCTCGATCCAGATAAATCATCTAGTCCTCTCGAGCGCAGCGAGAGACCTCCAAATCCAGCAAGACATCCCTCCATGCGCACCGATAACCTTCGCGCCCTCTGCGTCCTTTGCGGTTAATCAAACAAAAAAACGGGCCAAAGACACCTGTCTCTGACCCGTTCTGGTAGGGGGGGATTCTATTCAATTTATCGTTTCAACAAATCAACAAATCATTTTATAATCGACACATTACCTTTAAACACTTCCTTGCTGTTGTCTTTGCGGGTCAGGGTAACCATCCACAAATACGTTCCGTTGTCGCAACGGCGGCCGGTATTGTTGTTCAAACCGTCCCACGGCTGCTTGGTGGTCGTAAAGATCACCGATCCCGTTTTAGGGTCGATAATGTCCATTTTAAAAGCAATATCACTGTGACGGATGGCTTCCGGAAGGAAATCGTCGTTGTTGTTATCGTCGTTTGGTGTAAAGGCGTTCGGTGCAAGCAGGTTGTAATCCTTATCGGCAACTACATTCTGTACAAGCGTATCATAGCAGCCCACATCATTTTTAATGATCAGCGATACCGGGTAGCTTCCTTTGCGGTTGATCTTGATCCTTGGTTCTTCTTCGTTAAAGAATTTGCCGTCAACGATCCACTGGCTGCCAATGCTTCCGGCCGAAGTATTGCTGAGTTCAACCACTCTCGAGAAGTTGGCATCTTCATCAACAGCATATTTGAATCGTGCTGTAGGTTTAGGATTCACTGAGATCACGGTTCCTTCAGTAATGCGTATGGTCTTCCCGTCGATCAGTGAGGTGAGTTTCAGGTTAACGCCGTATTTACCTGCCTGTGCATAGCTATGCGAAGGACTTGGCAGATCAGAAGTTTTCCCGTCGCCAAAGGTCCATTGGTAAGTAGCCGGAACATTTACGTCGGCTGTGAAATAGAATCCTTCACTGGCGCATCCGTTGGTCTTGTTAACCTTGATCGAGGCGGTCATACCGGCCTCTGTAACTTTCCGGGTCACTACGGCAGGCACAGGAGGCTCGTTTTTAGGAGCCGGAGGCAATACCAGTGCTGGCGTTGCACTCGGCACCGAAACAGGTGCGATCGTTCCGGGTTCCATCCGTGCCATTTCCTGTACAGGAGCCGACGTGGTTTTGCTGCTTTTGGTAAGTGGTGGTTGGGTTGCAGTTCCGGTAGTCTGAACAGGAGTATGCGGATCGGCTTTGACTGCCGTTGCTGTCTGCCTGGTTTCTTCGCCGCCTGTGAGCAGGGCAGTCGCAATCGCTCCGGCAAGCAGAGCTCCGCCGATGTAATATTTTAAATTACTCTTCTTGTTTCCGTTAAGCTCCTTTTCAATACGGTCCCAGTGCGCCGGGTTGTATTCAACCGCGTCGTACTGCTCTGCCGACTGTTTTATAAAATCCTCAAATCTGCTCTTCATCGCTCAATGTAAAGGGGTGTTCAAACTAAATTTCTTCTCTAATATTTTTTTCAATCTGAGTTTGGCCTTGAGGAGGTTTGACTTGGATGTCCCGATACTGATTCCCAGCGTTTCGGCAATCTCTTTGTGCGAATATTCTTCGATCACATAAAGGTTGAATACCGCTTTGTAAGCCGGGGTCAGGTCTTGTATGGCTTCCATTACCTGTTTGGCGGTAAACGGATATTCCACTTCCTGTTCCTCCTCATCAATCAACTCAAATCTTTCAATCTCCTGGTCCTCGGGCAATAGAAGGAAATCATTTTTTCTTCCACGGTAATAATCGATTGCGGTGTTTACCACAATGCGTTTCATCCATCCGTCAAAGCTGCCTTCGAACTTGTACTTCTCAATATTGTTGAAGATCTTGATAAAGCTATTCTGCAAGATATCTTCCGCCTGATCGAAATTAGACGTGTAACGCATTGAGATAGACATAAATCGCCGGTAATACTTCTTGTGCAGAAGTTGCTGGCTTTTCCTGTCTTTCTTAATGCAGCCTCTAATTATGTCGTCTAATTCTGTATTCTGACTAAGCATCTTTCATCCGGTTAACGGGCTGTTCAAAAAAGGTTGCCCTCACATGTATTAAATTATCTGGGTTTATCGATTAACTGTTCTTGTCTTGGGTTTAGACGGTTGATAGTTTAGACGGTTTGTGGTGTAGATAGTTTATGGTTTAGACGGTTGATGGTTTAGACGGTTTATTGTGTAGACAGTTTATGATTTAGACAGTTTATAGTTTAGACGGTTTATGGTTTAGCAGGCACGCAGCTTCTAAACCCTCTAAACCGTCTCCACCGTCTAAACATTTAACCCTTTAACCCTTAAACCGTCTAACCAGCAACGGCAGCGTCAACCCCTGTCCGATCAGCGTAAACAATACTACCGCTACCGAAATGAAGATAATATCATCGCGCATTGGAAAAGGTTGTCCGGCGGTAAGGGTCCTGGGTAATGCAAGTGCCACCGCCAGCGATACGATGCCGCGCATTCCGGCCCAGCTGATGATCAGGCTGTTTTCAAAATCGAGCAATGCCTCCTTCGATATCCGCGGACGTTTCCCGTCGAAGGCCCGCTGTAAACTCACTTTCTGGAAAAATACCCTGGCGGTGCGCAGTGCTAGTGTCCCTATGGTGATCAGGAAGGCATAACCGATATATGGAAGCACATCGGCGGCGGCTATGTTCTTCAGTACGTAAGGAAATTCAAGTCCCATCAGGATAAAGATCAGCCCGTTGAGCATGAAGATAATAATGTCCCAGATCGATTTCGACTGATCTTTTATTCTTTCCGGGAAGATTTGACGGCTGAACCTGGATATACCGATCCCGAGCACCACCACTGCGATCACACCCGAAACGTGGAGTTCTTCAGCCAGCAGGTAGGTAATGAAAGGCATGAGTAAGGTAAAGCTGATGGTGATCATCGGATCTTTGCGGACACGCTGCAGGATGAACGAAAGCAGTTTTCCCATGGTCATACCGATCACTACGCCTCCGGCCATCAACAGTAAAAACTCGAGCGAAGCTTTCCAGAACACAAATGCACTGCCGGCCACCGCGGCAATGGCAAAACGGTAAGCAACCAGGGCAGAGGCATCGTTAATGAGACTTTCGCCTTCAAGGATGGTCGTGGTGTGGTGCGACAATCCCAGTCCTTTGGTCACGCTGGTAGCCGCAACCGCATCGGTAGCAGAAAGGATTGATCCGAGCACGAAGGCCAGCGGCCAGGTCATTCCGGGGATCAGGTAATGGGCAATACACGCAATTCCAATCGCGGTGATGAACACGAGCCATACGGCCAGTGTCCCGACGGTATTTTTGTGGGTGACGAGTGTACTGAACGAAATGTTGAATGCAGAGTCGTACAGCAGCGGCGGCAGGAAGATCAGGAAGATGATCTCGGGATCGAGATCGATCTGCGGAATAGACGGAATGAAGCCCACGCAGATCCCGGCAATGATGAGCAGAACCGGGTAAGGTATTTTAATCCTGTCCGATAATGCCGAGAGGATGAGCATTGCCGCGAGGATAAAAAGAATGACGCTGTAGTTTTCCATTTGAAAGATCGGAGCAAGTTAGAATATCCCTTAACTTCGCAAGCGAATTTCCAAAAACTTAAAAATACTTTCTTATGAAAATCACCGTAGTAGGTGCCGGTAACGTAGGAGCAACATGTGCAAACGTGATCGCCCACAAGGAATTGGCCACAGAAGTGGTATTGTTGGACATTAAGGAAGGTGTTGCAGAAGGCAAGGCTCTTGACATCTGGCAGACCGCTCCGGTAAACCTTTATGACACCCGTCTTATCGGTTCGACCAACGATTATGAAAAAACAGCTAACTCTGAAGTAGTAGTTATCACTTCTGGTCTTCCGCGTAAACCGGGAATGAGCCGCGATGATCTTATTTCGATCAACAGCGGTATCGTTCAGAGCGTTACAGAAAATATTATCAAATATTCTCCAAACGCGATCATCATCGTGGTTTCTAACCCGCTTGATGTAATGACCTACGCTTCTTACGTTTCTGCCAAGATCGACAGCAGCCGCGTATTTGGTATGGCCGGTGTTCTGGATACTGCACGTTACAGAGCATTCCTTGCTACCGAACTGAACGTATCTCCGAAAGACATCCAGGCAGTACTGATGGGTGGTCACGGCGACACCATGGTTCCACTTCCGCGTTACACCACTGTTGGTGGTATCCCGGTAACCGAACTGATCGCTAAAGACAGGCTTGATGCGATCGTAGATCGTACAAAGGCCGGTGGTGCTGAGCTCGTTAACCTTCTTGGAACTTCTGCATGGTACGCTCCGGGTGCAGCTGCTGCACAAATGGTAGAAGCCATTGTTCGCGACCAGAAAAGAATTTTCCCTTGCTGCGCACTGCTTAACGGTCAGTACGGACTAAACAACGTATACGTTGGTGTTCCTGTAAAACTTGGCCGTAAAGGTATCGAGCAGATCATCGAACTGAAACTGAACGACGAGGAAAAAGCATTGCTTCACCAGTCTGCAGGTGCGGTTAAAGAACTAATGGATGTTCTTGACAACATGAATGCTACTGCTTCTAAATAAGAAGTCCGGGTTATAATAAAGAAAGCCGTTTCATGTATATGAAACGGCTTTTTTTTGAATTGAAAATTGAGAATGGAGAATTGAAAATGCCCGGAGCCAGAGCTTAATACCGGGAGCCAGACCTTATCAAACGGAGCCTGAGCTTGTCGAACGGAGCCTGAGCTTGTCGAAGGCACGATTTCGACAAGCTCAATCACCATTCCTTCCAGAAACCCAATTCTCCATTCTCAATTTTCAATTCTCCACTCTCCACTCTCCTCTTATCATTATCCATTCTCAATTCAACCAAGAACTCTGTTCTTAAACCCCACCTCCGGCATCTCACAAACCTCCTTCTTCCCAAACCACCTGTACCTTCTCCCGGCAATGAACCTATATCCCCAGTCCCGAATGGATCTTGGGATGATCAGCAGCAAACCCAGTAAATTAAATGGAAACCTGAGGTGCCTGGCAATCTTTAAAGGCGCTGCCGACCAGTAATACAGTTGTCCTTTTTCAAGGTACAGGATCGAATCTACAGTTGCGGGAATTTGGTAATGGTGAAGAATTTCCTGTCCAAGTTCCGATTGTACATTCGAATAGTAGAAATCCTTCACGCGGCTGTATTTTTCAACCCATTTCACTGTGCCGTGACAAAAATTGCATTGTCCGTCTATCAGGATCAGTTTATCGGGAAGCGGCCTCATCAGCGTTCAATACTAAAACTGGTACGCACAGAGCCACTGTCGCCGAGTAGGACCAGGCTGTAAAATCCACGGGCTAACATACTGAGGTCTATTTCGTTCGTTCCGGTGGCGCAAGTTGTATTAAGTACCTGCTGACCTGATGCGGTGTAAATAATCAGTTGAGCGTTGGCAAAAGGACAATCAAAACGGATAAAGCTCCCGGCAGGGTTCGGGTATACCAACAAACGTAGATCGGAATGCAGCTCGGTTACCGAATTCGGGTCCTGCTGATAATACAGGCTCACACCACCGCCATAATTACCGATGATGAGGTCCACAAACCCGTCACCGTTCAGGTCGCCGGCAAAAGGTTTGGTGCGTTTTCCTTCGTAGATATCGCCCAGTTTACCGTTCACAAGCGTGGCGCTATTTCCGTTCAGTTCGTACAGCTGTATCCGACCCCAACGTCCACCGACCAATAGTTTCAGATTCCCGTTTTCCTTATAGATCTGCGGCGAACTGTAACCAAAATCTCCTGTGTATTCATTGCTATTGATGCCGGAAAATTGCTCCGTAATCTTTTTGAATGCCGGGCTGGTAGCTGTACCGATATTCTCATAATAATTCAGGTATCCGTCCCGCTCACCAATCAATAAGTCGGGTTTGCCGTCCCCGTTGATGTCTGCAATGGTCGGATGTGCAAAGTCGCCGATGTCGATCACATTTCCGTCGCTGTCGGTAAGTCGTTCCTGTTTGAGGCTGAAGGATTGGAGTGCGGCGGGATCATACTTCAGCCACATAATAGTTCCGGCTTGGTTTCCGATAAGCAGATCGGATTTTCCGTCGCCATCCAGGTCACCAAAAGCGGGGACAAGCGCAATTCCCGGGAAGAACTGCCCGATGTTGCCGATGTCGTCGCTTACCCAGGTAAATTGCGGTTGTGAGACTATGCCGGTGTTGCGGTAATAAGCCAGCATTGCGGTATAATTCCCGTCTCCTTCCGAGCGACCGCGGCCGGTAATAATGAGGTCGGCTTTGCCGTCGGCGTCCAGGTCATGGAGCACTGCTGCACCGTTTTCGCCGGCATCGATCATGTCGGTTTGTAAAAAACCTTTTTGCTCCAGCCTGAAATCAGGCGCATTCCCGGTTCCTGCATCGCGGTATAGCCAGATCCCTGAATAATTCTGTATTCCGTTCGGGTTGTTGGGGAAAACCACAAGGTCTTTCCGGTTGTCGCCGGTAAGCTCAAGCGATGCTGCCCCGGGAAAGATCGAAATGTCTACCGGATGGGCAGGAGGGAAGGCCGGATCCTGCGCCACGGCACTGTCTCCGCCGGTGTGCGATTTGGAAAGCGTTACCGCAACCATGTTCTGGAAAGCAATATCACCCAATAACAGATCATTAATGTTGTCGCCGTTCAGGTCGATAGTAAGGAGGGTTGAGCCGCTGTGTTTCGCTGCCGATTTCTGTGGATCGATCACCTGGTTATCGCAGGTTTTCCTGCCGAGAAGGATGTCGTTGGTAGAAAAACCTTCTTCAAAATATCCCCAGCAGCCGTTCTTCAATTCCATGTCAAGTCCGCATTTTCCGGTGCGTTCCACAGACATGTTCCGGTAGTATTCAAGAGTGGTTCCGGCAAACGCAAAAGTGATCATATCAAGGTCGCCGTCGTTGTCAAGATCGGCGATCACCGGCAGGTCTGAGGAGTTGACGTAGATCTCTGTCCTGAAACTTCCGCTGTTGTAGTTAAAGAACGCACTTACGATCACCGGGTCCTGTTCGAAACGGATGTTGCCTGAACTGCTGATGTTGCGGTAAACAGCAACGCCTCCCTGGCTGCCGCCGCACACGAGGTCTTCTTTTCCGTCGCAGTCGAAATCCCGCAGCAATGCCCACGATTGCAGGTTTTCAGGAAACCGGATACTGTGATTTATGTATGGGGAAAAAGACGCACCCTGGCGTTTCAGGACAATCGGCCGGTCGTTCGAGCGGTCGAACAAAAAAAGTTCCTTTATGCCGTCGCCATCAAAATCACATTCGGAAAATTGGGGCGCATTGAGCCCTCCTTCCCAGGGGAGTTTAAGAGCGGTGCCATTTTTAATCAGCGAAACATTGTCAACCTTTAAAAAAGATTGAGAGGAAACCGTAAGCTGGCAAAAAATGGCCACAAAAAGCAGCAATGCTCTCACGCTGAACGGGATTGGGAAGGTGTGGCTCAAAATGATCGAAAATCAGAAAAAAAACTTGCTAACAAAATTAGTGAAATGTGTTGAAATGTATGACTATCAACGAATTAATAAGATTGGGAAATATTAAATGAAATTCTAAATTTGCCGCTCACAAAAAATACGATTACAAAAAATGCAAAACAGAGGCGCGATTTGGCTATTTACGATTTTACTGGCCATAGCATGTTTGTATCAGATTTCATTCTCATTCGTAACATCAGGGTTTGAAAAAGAAGCTACACAATTCGGTAAGCTGAAGGCAGATTCTGCCAGAATAGCTAACCCTAACCTGAGCAGCGACGAATATGATGAGATCAAGGACGGCTTTTCAGAAAAATACCTGAAAGACAACTCAACGAAAGAAGTTTATCCTGTTTTCGGGTATACCTATTCAGAATGTAAGGAAAAAGAAATCAGTCTTGGTCTTGACCTTCAGGGTGGTATGAGTGTAACACTCGAAGTTTCCATCCCGGAAATGCTGGTAGCACTTTCTAACGACAGTAAAGATCCTGACTTCAATAAGGCTCTTGAACTGGCGAAGAAAAGACACCTTACCAGCAGCGCAAACTTCATTACCGAGTTCCGTAAGGCCTATGATGAAGTCGCTCCGAACGGTAAACTTGCAGCAGTGTTCTCTAACCGCGATAATGCAACAAAGTTCCCTCGTACCGCAAGCAACGCTGATATCATCAAAACCCTCGAACTGGAAGCCAAAAGCGCCATCGATAACGTTGAGAAGATCCTTCGTAACCGTATCGATAAATTCGGGGTAATTCAGCCAACCATCCAGAAGCAGCAATACACAGGCCGTATCCTTATCGATCTTCCTGGTGTGAAAGACAAAGCAAGGGTGAGAAAAGTACTTCAGAGTACGGCAAACCTTGAGTTCTGGGAGACTTACAAGAACGAAGAGATCTACGCTAAGCTTGATGCTGCTGATAAAGCAATGAGCGAAACCCTTTACCCGGGTGTTCGTGCGGCTGCCGAAGCGAAAAATAAAAAAGATGCAGGTGCAACCGATTCTACCGCAACTGCTTCTGCCGATTCTACCAAGGCAGATACTGCAAAAAACTCTGTTGAAGATCTTCTTGGTGCTACCGATTCTTCTAAAAGCGATACTGCCAAAGCCGGCAAAAATGCTGAAGATCCAGCTAAGATCTCTCCGCTTTTCCACGCCATGAGACCTGCGATTTACCAGGATGAAAACGGTGGAATGAGACTTGCCCCAGGTTGCGCAGTAGGTTACGCAGCTGTTAGCGATACTGATAAGATCAATGCAGTTATAGCAAACCCGGTATTCAAAGCGTCACTTCCAAGCGACCTTAGACTGCTTTGGGCTTCAAAACCATCAAACAACGTTATTACCCTTTATGCGATCAAAAACACCCGCGACGGTAAAGCTCCGCTTGACGGAAGTACCATCGTAAACGCAGCGGTTGACTACAACCAGCGCAACGAGGTGGAAGTGACCATGAAGATGAACAGCGAAGGTGCCCGTATCTGGAGCGACCTGACCACCAAAAACGCTAAGGAAAAAGGATCTATCGCTATCGTTCTTGACGAAAGCGTACAATCTGCCCCGACCGTAAACAGCCCGATCCCTAACGGTAGTTCTTCGATCTCTATGGGTGGTGCAAACCGCGCAGAACAGCTGAACGAAGCGACCGACCTTGCCAACATCCTGAAAGCAGGTGCACTTCCTGCTCCGGCATCCATTGTCGACGAAGCGATCGTAGGTCCGTCACTCGGTGCTGAGAACATCAGCGCAGGTATCTTCTCGTTCCTGGTAGCACTTACCGTTATCGTGCTTTACATGTGGTTCTACTACAACACTGCCGGTCTTGTAGCTGATATTGCACTGGTAGCCTCTCTTTTCTTCATCGTTGGATCGCTTGCTTCACTGCAGGCTGCACTTACTCTTCCTGGTATCGCAGGTATCATTCTAACCATTGGTATCTCGGTCGATGCGAACGTACTGATCTACGAACGTGTGAAAGAAGAACTTCACCTGGGTAAAACACTGAAAGAAGCATTGAACCTGGGTTACAAACGTGCATCTTCAGCGATCATCGATGGTAACCTTACCACCTTGCTTACTGCAATTGTACTTACTGCATTCGGTACGGGTCCTATCCGCGGTTTCGCAACCACGCTTATCATCGGTATCCTTTGCTCACTGTTCTCTGCGATCTTCATTTCACGACTGATCTTCTCTGCGAAGCGTTTCGAAAACAAGAACATCAAGTTTTCTACCCGTTTTACCGAGAACCTGTTCCGCAACGCGAATTTTGATTGGGTTGGAAGCCGTAAGTATTACTACATGATCTCTGCGGTGGTAATTACCGCAGGTCTTATCTCGATGTTCACCCGCGGATTCAGCTACGGTGTTGACTTTACCGGTGGTAGAACGTATACCGTACAATTCGAGAAACCAATCGTTCCTGATGAGGTAAGAACCAGCCTGGCCACTCCTTTCGGTAATGCTCCGGAAGTAAAGACCATTGGTGGAGGAAACCAGCTGAAGATCACAACCAACTACCTGATCGAAGAAAACAACGAAAGCACCGATGCGAAGGTTGAACAAACCCTTACCGACGGTCTTGCTCCGCTGAACAACAAGTTCAAGTTGCTTGAATCGCGTAAAGTAGACGGTTCGATTTCCGGAGACATCCTGAAATCGGCAATGTTCTCAGTTGGATTCTCGCTGCTGATCATCTTCCTTTACATCTTCCTTCGTTTCAGAAAATGGCAGTTTGGACTTGGTGCACTTGCGGCATTGTTCCACGATATCTTCCTGATCCTTTCTGTATTCTCTCTTTGTCATGGCTACCTGCCTTTCTCAATGGAGATCGACCAGCACTTTATCGCGGCATTGCTAACCATCCTTGGTTATTCGATCAACGATACGGTGGTAGTATTCGACAGGATCCGTGAATACCTGCGTGACAAAGTTGGTGTTGACCAGAAGACCATCATCAACAATGCGTTGAACAGTACACTTGGACGTACCCTGAATACCTCTTTCACCACTTTTGTGGTAATGTTGATGATCTTCATCTTCGGTGGAGACTCGATCAGAGGTTTCGTATTCGCACTTCTTCTTGGAATCGCGATCGGTACGTATTCATCACTTTGTGTAGCTACCCCGGTGGTAGTAGACTTTGGTGATAAAGGTGATTTTACCAAGGGTTAATACCTTGATCCATTCATAGAAAAGGCTGCCGAACAGGCAGCCTTTTTCATTTCACCCAACCAGCACACCCAAAACTCTTATCTCTTAGTTCTTAACTCATAGTTCTTTATTACTTTTAGCCCATGCAAACCGGAGTATTATTGTTTCTTGATAGTATAAGTGGAGGGGAAATGATCCTCATCTTCCTTGTTTTTCTGATGTTGTTTGGTTCCAAGAACATTCCGGACATCGCGCGCACGCTTGGGAAAGGCATGAGGCAGTTTCGTGAGGCCACCAGCGAGATACAGCGCGATATCGAAAGAGGTTCACGCGATCTTAAGAACCAGGTAGAATCAGAAACCCGCGACATCCGCGCTGGCCTGGAAGTGGATGTGATGAATACGAATAGCAGCCTGCCGCAAAATCCACCGGTAAATCCTTCCGGCCGATTAAGTGAGGAAGATATACTCGCCGGGAATTCAACTCCGCCTGCACCTGCGCCACCGGTAAAGAAAGAAGAACCGGCTCCTTCTGCAGCTCCCGCACCGGCTCCTGCACCTACAACAACACCTCCTGCACCGGTGGTAGACATCCCGGAAAACCCATCCGACGTAAAACCGCTCACCTGATCTCTGCGTCCTCTGCGTAAATTCTTGCGCCGCTGCGGTTAAAAAAATCTTTTTTTCTTCGATACCCCCTAAATTTTAGGGGTCTTGTCGAAAAATTATCAAAAAAACTTGCCAATACCCCCGTTTTGAAATTACCTTTGCGGAAATTTTAAAACAATCACATGGCAAATGCTCGTTTTATCGCTTTCGAAGAGTTACTGAAAAGACAACCGATCGAAGTGACCGCTCCATCAGACAAAATCTCCGATTATTTTGGTGAGAATGTCTTCAACCTG
>JAZKEZ010000067.1:0-12402 GCA_040386675.1 Bacteroidota bacterium
TACTACAACCTGAATTTACCCAACTTCGACTACCAGAAACTTCACTTTGGATTCATTATCGGACTGAACCAGAGCGACTTCGTAGTAAAACTGAATCCCGACACTTCTTTTGCCTACAAGATCGTATCGCTTAAAAGCGAGCGGCTTCCCGGCTTCAACCTCGGCATCGTTTCGAATTACCGCTACACTAAAAATATTCACTTCCGATTCGTTCCAACGCTGTCGTTCCAGGACCGCAAACTTGAATACACCTTCCAGGGCGGACCGGACAGCCTGGCGGTTTTTACAAAAAATGTGGAAGCCACCTTCGTTGAATTCCCGGTATACGTGAAACTCCGCACCAACCGCATCGGGAATTTTGCCGGCTACGTGATCGGCGGAGCGAAATTCATGCTCGACATGAGCAGCAAGAAACTCGACGACCTGGTTGCCGATAAAGACGTGCTGGTACGCATCCAGAAAAAGCAGCTGGGCTTTGAATTTGGCGGTGGCGCCGACTTCTTCCTTCCCTTCTTCAAATTCGGTATCGACCTGAAGATGGCCATCGGCGCAGGCAACGTCCTGATCCGCGACAATACCCGATTTGATCGTCCGCTAAACGGATTGGTAACGAAGGGGTATATTCTGACGTTTACGTTTGAAGGGTAAAATCTGGGTCATTCAGTGGTCATACATTGTCACGAATTGTCATTCAGTTGTCGCTGCTGACAATTGTTTGACTATCGATTGACAACGTATGACTACCGAATGACCATCGTTTGACAATTGTTTGACAATCGTTTGACTATCGATTGACAACGTATGACCACTGAATGACCATCGCTCGACAATTCTTTTACTATCGTTTGACAATCGTTTGACCATTGTTACTTTTGCCCGATGCCAACAGAGGTAGAAATCACACTATTACCGGAATTCGCCTATTCCGAACTTCACATCCGACGGGAAGCCGCCAAAAAACTGGAGATTCCGCTCTCCTCGGTTACCGGCATCGAGATACAGAAACGCTCGATAGATGCCCGTAGAAAACCGGTACGTTACCTCATTCGTTTACAACTATTTATACATGAGCCTTTTACTCCGGTTCAACGCGAAATCCACTATCCGGATGTCAGCACCGCCGACAGTATTCACATTGTAGGTGGCGGTCCGGCAGGATTGTTCGCTGCATTGCAGGCCATTGAGCTCGGACTGAAACCCATCGTTTTTGAGCGCGGTAAAGATGTAAAAAGCCGCCGTCGCGACCTGGCAGCCATTAACCGCGAGCATACCGTTAATCCCGAAAGCAATTATTGTTTCGGAGAAGGCGGTGCAGGAACCTATTCCGACGGGAAACTCTACACCCGCTCCACCAAACGCGGCGATGTAAAAAAGATCCTGGACGTACTGATTCACTTCGGTGCGAAAGAAGATATCCGCGTAGATGCCCACCCGCACATCGGGACCAATAAACTCCCGGCCATTATTTCCGCCATGCGCAGCCAGATCATTGCCAGCGGCGGCGAGGTGCGATTCGAAGAAAAAGTGACCGACATTACGGTTGCCGACGGACAAATTACCGGGGTTACCATCAACGGGAAGGACAATCATGCCGTAAGCGCACTGATTTTGGCTACCGGTCACAGTGCACGCGACATCTTTTACCTGTTGCACGAACGGAACATCCGTATCGAGGCAAAATCGTTTGCATTGGGCGTTCGCGCCGAGCATCCGCAATCGGTAATCGATGCCTGCCAGTACAAAATGCCCGAACGCGGCGAGTTTCTTCCACCCGCTTCCTACAGTCTCGTAGAACAGGTGGAAGGAAACGGTGTGTTCTCTTTCTGCATGTGTCCCGGCGGGATCATTGCCCCCTGCGCCACCGAACAGGAAGAAGTGGTGACCAACGGCTGGTCGCCGAGCAAACGAAATAATCCATACGCCAACTCCGGCATAGTCGTTACCGTAGACCAGCAGGAATTTTCGCGCTTTGGTTTCGAAGGACCGCTTGCAGGATTGCAGTACCAGCAAATGATCGAGAAAGCCTGTTGGGAAGCCGCGGGGAAAACCCAGGCCGCTCCGGCACAGCGCATGATCGATTTCGTGAACGGAAGAAAATCGGCTACCCTGCCCGACTGCAGCTATCAACCCGGGATCGTTTCGGTAAAACTCGATGAGATCCTGCCGAAAAGCATTTCCGACCGACTGAAAAAAGCATTTGTAGCCTTCGGAACCAAAATGAGAGGCTACTACACGAACGACGCTGTACTCGTAGCCCCCGAAAGCCGGACCTCCTCCCCCGTCCGCATCCCGCGAAACACCGAAGACTTCATGCACCCCGACATCAAAGGCCTTATCCCCTGCGGCGAAGGCGCGGGATACGCCGGAGGAATTGTAAGCGCGGCTATTGATGGGGAGAACTGTGCTAAAAAAGCTGCGCTTTTTTTAGTGGAGAGATGAAAGTGGAGAGAGAAAAGATCCTAATGCGTTGATCTTCTCCTCTCTCCTCTTTCATCTCTCCACTTTCCTCTCTCCTCTCTCCCCTACAATCTCGAACAAATAATCCCCGCCGCCACCGCCACATTCAGCGACTCCGCATTCCCTGCTTTCGGGATCGTGATCTTTTTGTTCTGAGGAGATTTAAGCATGTCGTTTACGCCATGACTTTCGCTGCCCATAATGAGTATTCCAGTTTTCCCGAATTTTACTTCGTTGAGCGGAGTGCCGTCCATGTCGGCGAGATAGACCGGGATGTTTTTCGAAGCAGCCTGCGAAATGAGTTCTTCCAGCGGCTGGTAGATCACCGGGACCCGGAACAGGCTGCCCATGGTAGATTGCACCACTTTACTATTGAAGCAGTCAGCGGTTTCGGGTGAGCAGATCACGCCTTTCAATCCGAACCAGTCGGCGATGCGGATGATGGTGCCGAGGTTTCCCGGGTCATTGATTCGGTCGAGGGCAATGAAAAAACCCGAACGCAGATCAGGAACTGAGGATGGTTTGATGCCGGCAACCGCAATAACCTGATTGGCCGTTTTCAGTTGACTGATCTTCTCCAGATCTGCCGCAGATGCTTCCGTAAATTCCACTCCCGATTTTTCCAGCCGGTTTTTCCGTGCAGCTGTCAACCACTCTGGAACCGCGGCTACCGACCTTACCGGCCAGCCCGAAGAAAGCAGTTCATCTACCGGCTTTACTCCCTCTACAACAAAACACTGCTGCTCTTCCCTGTTCTTTTTCAGAGCCAGTGAGGAAATAAACTTTTGTTGATTCTTGGAGAGCATAGCTTTTGGCGATATTTTTGAACCTCGCAAAAATAGGCGGAACCCCGAATGCCGGAAAAAAATAATTGGACTATCTTCATCTGTGCCGTACTGTTGTGCGTGCTCGCTTCCGGCTGCTATCCCTCCCGAAGTCTTCGGCGTACCGACAAATGGATGCTGAAAACGAACTCGGTGAAGATCGATGGCGAGAGCAAGGTATCTTCCAGCGAACTGGAATCCATCATCAAACAACGCCCTAACCGGAACATAGGGTTTTCACTTCCTGTTCCCTCCATCTGGGGTTCTCCCTACAAGTGGGATGTAATCTTGCTGCGTTTCAACCTGAGGGCTTATAATATCGGCCTGAGGGGAAAAGGGAAATTCTTTCTCTGGCTGCGCGACAAGGTGGGCGAACCTCCTGTGGCCTACGACACCGCGCTTACCTCGCGTTCGGTCGTCCAGATGAACGAGTACATGTTTCAGAAAGGATACTTCAACAGCAAAACGCGGGTGGAGACCAAAACCAACAGGGCCAAGAAAATGATCCGCGTTGCTTATATCGTGGATCCCGGAACGCCATACCTGATCAACAGTCTGAAGACCGTGTTTCCCGATGAGCGACTGCAAAGCCTCTACAACGAGACGTTTAAGGAATCGCTGATCATAAACGGCGAGATCTACGATTACGATGTGCTCGAAAAGGAGCGCCAGCGAATGGTTACCCATTACCAGAACAACGGCTACTATTACTTTACCCGCGAATACATCCGCTTTGATGTGGACAGTGCACTGAACGATCACAAGGTAAACCTGACCATGGTGGTGAAGAACCGGATCATCCGGACCGATTCGGCAGGTGTATCCAAAACCCAGACGGTTCCGCATACTTACTATTATAACCGGTATTACTACGTTTATCCTGAATACGATTTCTTCGCCAACCAGCAGTATACCGATACCATTACCAAAGACAGTGTCAAGATCGTATACAACAACAAATTACCGATCAACCAGAAACTGGTGTACAATAACCTGCTGTTTCCGGGAACCTGGTACAGTCAGTTTGATGCCAACGAAACGTACCGGAGTTTCAGCTCGCTGAACCTGTACCGGAACATCAAGATCGAATTCAAGGAAGCCAAGAACGACCCGAACCGGAACCGCCTGGACGGATACATCTACCTCAGTCCGTTCAAGAGAAACAGTTTTACGTCTGAAGCGCGACTGGAAACCCGTGCAGCCAACGGATCGTCGAACGGTTCACTGAACATCGGGGTTTCGGGAAATATCTCCTTCCAGAAAAGGAACGCTTTCCGAAACGGGGAGATTTTAGGGATTTCGCTTGCGGGCGGACTCGAGCCTTTCTTCCTGAATGACAGCGCAGCAAGCCGGAATTTCTTCAACACCGTTGAATTCGGTCCCACGGTTTCGCTTTCCTTCCCGCGATTCCTGCTGCCCATCAGCCAGGACCGCTTTTCGAAATCGGCAAGGGCAAAGACCATTGTTGCCATTTCTTACAATATCCTGCAAAACGAGGATATCCGGCGAAGGGCATCCAAACTGACACTCACCTACGAATGGAACGAATCGGCAAAGAAGAAACACAGCATTACTCCCGCCGAATTCTCGCTGGTAAAAGCCGACCTGAGCACCGCACTCGACAAGCGGTTGAACGAACTTGGTGACCCTTTCCTGAAAAACACGTACAATAGTCAGTTCATCCTTGCGTCCTCCTATACCTAT
Source organism: Bacteroidota bacterium (assembly GCA_040386675.1). Lineage (GTDB taxonomy): Bacteria > Bacteroidota > Bacteroidia > Flavobacteriales_D > Luteibaculaceae > DASUEB01. The sequence continues at coordinate 4,986 of JAZKEZ010000067.1, forward strand.
ATCTATAGCGACCAGTACGACAACAAGGCTGACAAGGCGCTGTACAACCGGAGCAAGATCGAAGGAGCAGGAAATGCCCTCCGCGAACTGGCACAGAAAATAGACAGCTGGGAGAAAACAGAGAGCGGCAGTTACCTCATTGCCGGGATTCCGTTTGCGCAGTACCTGAAGATCGAGAACGAATTCAAGACTTACCGCAAGACCTTCTTCAACAATGTGGTTGCCTTCCGTCTGTTTGCCGGCGCCGCAAAACCCTACAAAAACCTCGGTTCGCTCCCGTTCGAGAAAAGTTATTTCGCAGGAGGTTCCAACGGTATTCGCGCGTGGGGAGCACGAAGCCTCGGACCCGGTGCCTACCTCGACACCAATACCTTCCGCGGATTCCTGAACCGTTTGGGAGAGATCAGGCTGGAAGGAAACATTGAGTACCGGTTCAAGATCACCAAACTGCTGGAATGGGCATTTTTTGCCGATGCAGGTAACATCTGGGTCTTCAAGGAGACCGGTAACCGGACCAACACAGAATTCTCGCACGAATTTTACAAGCAGATCGCACTCGGTGCCGGATTCGGTGCCCGTTTCGACCTCGACTTCCTGATCTTCCGGATCGACGTGGCCTTCCCGCTCCGCGACCCCTCAATGCCCGAAGGCGAAAAGTGGTTCTACCAGGACAAGGAAGAATACAACGGATACGTTTCCCGCTACAATGAGCGAAATGCCCTCAGCGGCCGGAGCGCAATACGGAGCTACAGAGTGAGGCCGAATTTTAATATTGGGATAGGATACCCTTTTTAAATTAAGAAGCAAGAATTAAGAGGTAAGAATTTTTTGGGAGTGGTAAGGCAGACACTTCTGTCAATGTTTTTTGGATGGATCACTTATAACTGGGTTTGCAGGGTTCGCCTTCATCTTTTTGACAATAGTGACCAGTATTGCGGTTAATTCGTTTACTTCCTTGCAAAGCGGCATTACTTCCTGTTCTGAAACATATTTTCCGCCGATAAGAAGTCGAAGCCAATATTCGGTTTCATTCGATTCTTTGAGCGCCACCATCAGTTTATGGATAAAATCGGCTTTGCTTTCGGCAAACTTGGATTCCCTGATCAAAGCTCCTATCGCCGTTCCTGATCTTGCCAGTTGCCTGCTAATGATGTATTCCTTTTCCTGGTTGTGAAGAAGTTTAACCAGGCCGACAATTTTGAGGGCAAACTCAAATGATCGGGTATGTATAGAGAGGTGTTCCATATTTTTTCTTGTGAAGCTAAATCAGGCCGGTCGAAAACAAAAGATACAATTAGCAGTTGGGCACTTTCCCCTTCTTACTTCTCACCTATTACTTCTCACCTATTACTTCTCACCTATTACTTCTTACCTCTTACTTCTTACCTCTTACTTCTTACTTCTTAATTCTTACTTCTTAATTCTTACTTCTCCCTTAGTTTTTAGATTTTACTAGATTTGCCCTCTTTAAAAAAATCATCAAGCCAACTTATATGTCTATTAAAAGGATTGAGGAACTATTGGGGAATGATGCACAATCGCTGCTGACCCATAAGTGTAACACCATCAGCAAGGATCAGTTGCACCTGCCGTCGTCTGATTTTACTGACCGCATCTTTTCACTAAGCAACCGGTCGAACCAGACCCTTAAGAGCATTGAGTCCATTTACGGACACGGTCGTCTTGCCAATACCGGTTACGTTTCCATTCTTCCTGTAGACCAGGGTATCGAGCACTCTGCAGGTGCTTCATTTGCCCCGAATCCTGCGTTCTTCGATCCTGAGAAGATCGTTCAGCTAGCTGTTGAAGGCGGTTGCAACGCTGTGGCTTCGACTTACGGCGCACTGGCTTCAGTAAGCCGCAAGTATGCACACAAGATCCCGTTCATCGTTAAGATCAACCATAACGAATTGCTTACTTACCCGAACAAATTTGACCAGATCATGTTCGGTTCCATTAAAGATGCATGGAACATGGGAGCTACCGCTGTTGGTGCTACCATTTACTTCGGTTCTGAGGAGAGCACCCGCCAGATCCAGGAAGTGGCCACCGCATTCGAAATGGCTCACGAACTGGGAATGGCTACCATTCTCTGGTGCTATGTTCGTAACAACGGATTCAAAAAAGACGGCGTGGATTACCATACCTCTACCGATATCACTGCGCAGGCCAATCACCTCGGGGTAACCATCCAGGCAGATATCATCAAGCAAAAAATGCCTACCAACAACGGCGCTTACAACGCAGTAGGTTTTGGAAAAACACACAAGGACGTTTACGATAAACTGACCACCGACCACCCAATCGACCTTTGCCGCTACCAGGTGGCGAACTGCTACATGGGCCGCATCGGACTGATCAACTCAGGTGGTGAGTCTAAAGGAGCATCTGATCTTGCCGAGGCAGTGACTACGGCCGTTATCAATAAAAGAGCCGGCGGACAAGGACTGATCTCAGGAAGAAAAGCGTTCCAGAAGCCTTTTGCCGAAGGGATCTCCCTGCTGAACGCTGTTCAGGACGTTTATCTTGATCCTGAAGTTACTATTGCCTGATTAGATGATGAGATAATCAGAAAATGGGTAAATCAAAATGTTAACCGAATTTCTGAGCATCAATCCAATAAATATACTGTAACCTAACAATTAGCTAATCAACAAATCAGCTAATCATCTAATCAAAAAAGAATGAGTTGGTTCAAACGTCTTACCAAAGGTATCACAACCACTACCAAGGAAAAAAAGGAAACTCCTGAAGGACTTTGGTACAAATGCCCGGAGTGCAAGCATGTAATGTCTACCGACGACCACATTAAAAACATGTGGGTGTGCGAAAGCTGTCAGTACCACGAAAAAATATCGGCAGTAGATTATTTCGATATTTTCTTTGACGACCAGGAATTTGAGGAGTTCAACGAATCGATGACCTCAGCCGATCCGCTGAATTTTGAGGACACCAAGAAATACACCGACCGCGTAAAGACCACCATCAAGAAAACCGGACTGAATGACGCATTGCGCAGTGCAGTGGGTAATGTTCACGGTGAGAAACTGGTGATCGCTGCCATGGACTTCGGGTTTATCGGTGGTTCTATGGGTTCCGTGGTGGGTGAGAAGATCTCGCTGGCCATCGACCGTGCGATCAAAGAAAACTGCGGGTTCATGATCATTTCCAAATCGGGCGGTGCACGTATGATGGAAGCAGGATTCTCGCTGATGCAGATGGCCAAAACCTCTGCAAAACTGATCCGCCTGGCCGAAGCCAAACTGCCGTACATTTCCTTCCTTACCGATCCTACAACCGGTGGAGTGACCGCATCTTATGCCATGCTGGGCGACATCAACATTGCAGAGCCAAAAGCGCTGATAGGATTCGCCGGACCGCGTGTGGTAAAGGAAACCATCGGGAAAGATCTTCCTGCCGGATTCCAGACCTCAGAATTCGTTTTGGAGAAAGGTTTCCTTGATTTCATTGTGGAACGCAAGGATATCAAAAGGAAAGTTGCCGATATGCTTAAAATTTTCCGGTCATAGTTTGTAAATCAAAAAATTACATTACTTTTGCCCACCTATTGAAAGAAATAACCGATTTAAGATAACAGGAATGTATTTAACTTCTGAAATTAAAAAAGACATATTTAAAAAGCACGGTCAGACTGAAACCAACACTGGTTCTTCTGAAGGTCAGATCGCTCTTTTTTCTCACCGCATTGCTCACCTTACCGGGCACCTGCAAAAGAACAAGCACGACTTTAACACTCAGCGTGCGTTGATCAGACTGGTAGGAAAGCGCAGAAGCCTTCTTGATTATCTGAAGAAAACTGATATCGCTCGTTACAGAAATATCGTTAAGGAACTAGGTCTAAGAAAGTAAGACTTGCGCTTAATAAGATATTACATATGATTTTTAAAGGGGGCCTTTTTCAAGTGCCCCCTTTTTTGCTTGTATACACACACACAAATAGAAGATGAAACCAGAAGGAATTTCACAAGAGATCCGATTACCCGATGGGCGGGTAATTTCCATTGAAACCGGAAAGCTTGCCAAACAAGCCGATGGTTCAGTTGTCGTAAAATGCGGCAACACCATGCTACTTGCCACTGTAGTAGCTAATAAAGATGCCAAGGAAGACCTTGACTTCTTACCACTTACCGTTGACTATCGCGAAAAATTCCCAAGTGCAGGGAAATATCCTGGTGGATTCTTTAAAAGAGAAGCCAGACCATACGATTACGAAGTATTGATCTCCCGTTTGATCGACCGTGCAATGCGCCCGCTTTTCCCGGATGATTTCCACGCTGAAGTTCAGTTGCTGGTAACGCTTATTTCGCTTGATCCGGACGTTCTTCCGGATTCACTTGCCGGTCTTGCAGCATCTGCAGCCGTTGCCGTTTCTGATATTCCTTTCAACGGACCGATATCTGAAGTACGCGTAGCCCGTGTAGACGGTAAATACGTGATAAACCCTTCACGTGCCGAGCTTGACAAAGCTGACCTTGAGATCATGGTTGCCGGTTCTGCCGACAGTATCGTAATGGTTGAAGGTGAGATGAAAGAGGTTTCTGAAGCAGAAATGCTTGAAGCCATCAAAGTTGCACATACCGCTATTAAAGTACAGGTTGATGCTCAGCTTCAACTGGCTTCTAAAGTGGCTAAAGCTGCTACCAAGCGCGAATACAACCACGAGAAAAGCGATGCTGAATTGCTTGAGCGCATCAAGACCGCCTGCTACCAGGGTTGCTACGATGTGGCCAAAGCCGGATCAAACAGCAAAGACGTTAGAAAATCAGGTTTCAAAGCAGTAAAAGAAGCATTCGTTGCTACCCTTACTCCTGAAGAAGCTGCTGAAAAATCATACCTGATCGGTAAATATTTCCATGATGTGGAGAAAGATGCGGTTCGTCGCGTGGTTCTTGACGAAGGTATTCGTCTTGACGGTCGTAAGACTACCGATATCCGTTACATCTGGAGCGAAGTGGATTACCTTCCGGGAACTCACGGTTCATCTGTGTTTACCCGTGGAGAGACCCAGTCGCTGACTACTGTAACCCTTGGTTCCAAACTGGACGAGCAGACTGTTGACGGTGTTTCTGTTAGCGGTAGCGATAAATTCATGCTGCACTACAACTTCCCTCCTTTCTCTACAGGTGAGGCGAAGCCAATGCGTGGTACCGGACGCCGCGAGGTAGGTCATGGTAACCTTGCACTGCGTGCACTGAAGCCGGTTCTTCCAGCCGAAAACCCATACACCATACGTGTGGTTTCTGATATCCTTGAATCTAACGGTTCTTCTTCAATGGCTACAGTTTGTGCAGGTACACTTGCACTTATGGATGCCGGTGTTCAGGTAACCGGAGCAGTTTCAGGTATCGCTATGGGTCTTATTACTGATGAGGCCGGTAAATACGCAGTATTGAGCGATATTCTTGGTGATGAGGATCACCTGGGAGATATGGACTTTAAAGTAACCGGAACTTCTAAAGGGATCACTGCCTGCCAGATGGACCTTAAGATCCACGGACTGAACTACTCTATGCTTGAAGAAGCATTGGAGCAGGCACGCCAGGGACGTCTTCACATTCTTGGAGAGTTGCTTAAAACACTCGACAAACCAAGAGAAGACTACAAAGAGCACGCTCCGCGTATCGTTGCTTTCGAAGTTCCTAAAGATACCATCGGTGCGATCATCGGACCTGGTGGAAAAATCATCCAGGAAATTCAGCGTGAGACCAACACTACTATCGTTATCGAAGAGATCAACGATAAAGGTCAAGTTCAGATCGTTTCTGCCAACAAAACCGATATCGACAAGGCCCTTGCCCGTGTGAAAGGAATTGCATTCCCACGCGTGATCGAAACCGGCGAAGAGTACGAAGGAAAAGTGAAGACAATTATGCCTTACGGTGCATTTGTTGAGATCCTTCCTGGTACCGACGGACTACTTCACGTTTCTGAACTGGAGTGGAGAAAAGTAGAAAACGTTACCGATATTCTTAAAGAAGGCGACCTGGTGAAGATCAAGATCACCGGAAAAGATCCTAAGACCGGTAAACTGAAACTTTCCCGCAAAGCGCTTCTTCCAAAACCTGAAGGTTATGTAGAAAGACCAGAGCGTCCGGAAGGCGAAAGAAGAGAGAGAAGACCAGAGCGTTCTGAAAGCTAAAAGTCGATTAGATAATTAGCTGATTTATAATTAGATAATTAAGGCCCTTCAGCAATGGAGGGCCTTTTATTTTTACGTCATTCCGAAGGTCATTCCGAACAAAATAAGCGTCATTCCGAACGAAGTGAGGAACCTCCACCAACTTACCCCTCACCCTCTTAAAACAAATTTCAACTTTTGTTGAAAAAACTGAAACCTTTTCAACAAAAGTCTCGTTATAGAGAGCAGATGAACACCGCTTACCTACTCTGCTTTTCCTTTCCCACTAATTTTTGAATACAACAAGATGGTTTCCCGCTACCCGGTAGTTGGGAAATATTGTTTTTATATATACCGATTAAGCACTAAGTAATTTAGATGAGACAGCTCAAAATTGTAAAACAGGTTACCAACCGCGAAACCGCCTCCCTCGACAAATACCTTCAGGAGATTGGTAAGGTAGAACTTATCACTGCTGAAGAAGAAGTTGAACTGGCGCGCCGTATTAAAAAAGGCGATCAGCGTGCACTGGAGAAGCTTACCAAAGCCAACCTTCGTTTCGTGGTTTCGGTTTCCAAGCAGTACCAGAACCAGGGGCTTACACTTCCTGACCTTATCAACGAGGGTAACCTCGGACTGATCAAGGCTGCGCAGCGTTTCGATGAGACCCGTGGTTTCAAATTCATTTCGTATGCCGTATGGTGGATCCGTCAGTCGATCCTGCAGGCTCTTGCCGAGCAATCGCGTATCGTACGTCTTCCGTTGAACAAGATCGGTTCGATCAATAAAGTAAACAAAGCGTATTCTGAACTTGAGCAGCAGTTCGAGCGTCCGCCAACCCCTGAGGAACTGGCTACCCTGCTTGAAATGACCGTTGAGGAAGTGAAGCAGTCGCTGAAGAATGCAGGCCGTCACGTATCGATGGATGCACCGCTTAAGGATGGTGACGACAGCAGCTCGACCATGTACGATGTACTTTCGAGCAGCGAAAGCCCATCTCCTGAAACCGAACTGATCCACGATTCACTTCGTAAAGAAATCGAACGCTCACTGAGCACACTCACCTCAAGAGAAGCCGACGTTGTTCGCCTTTACTTCGGACTGAGCGGTCAGCACCCGATGACACTTGAGGAGATTGGCGAGAAATTCGACCTGACCCGCGAGCGCGTTAGACAGATCAAAGAAAAAGCGATCCGCAGATTAAAGCATACTTCGAGAAGCAAGATCCTGAAGTCGTATTTGGGATAAGAGACAAGATTACAGTATTAAGCCCCTTCG
>JAZKEZ010000067.1:12412-13930 GCA_040386675.1 Bacteroidota bacterium
GAGGGGGCTTTATTGTGCCTTTAACCGCAGAGGCACAGAGGTTGTCGCAGAGGGCATAGAGCGGGATTTCTCCGTGCCCTCTGCGACGACCTCATTACCTCAGCGGTTAAAAACATCCACCCAGATCATAAAAACAAAAAATCCCGCCAGGCTTTCGCCGGACGGGATTTCATATTTTAAAAGCGATTGATTAGTTACCTGTAGGGAAACCGGCCATTGTCTGGTCGATAAGCATTACCACTGGGTTGCTTTTGGTTCCACTAAGGATCATGGTGTAATCGTGACCGTTAGCCAGTTTTGATGGATCAAGAAGGTTACCGGTAAGCGGGGTAAGCGGGTTGCTTGTACCACCACCAAGACCAAGAAGATCTCTTAGCAGGTTGCCAACAAAATCAAGGATACCGGTTGGGTTGTTAGAAAGGATTGCAAAGAACTCATCCAATTGTGGGAAAGTTGTAGTTCCGCCACCAGGATTGGTTGTACCACCACCTTGCTGAAGTTGCTTAAGCAGGTCTTCGAAAGGAAGAGTAGAGTTCAGCATGGTAAGGTTCTTAAGAACATCGCTGTTACCGAAAATAGGGTCAGAGAACTCACCGCTGTTAAGGTTAAGGATACCTGGTACCACTTTACCCAATTGGTTTACGAAATCGGCACCCATAAGCAGGTTGTCGGTTTGAAGACCTTTTGTAAGATCCAGAAAGTTGATACCTGAGAAATCAGGAGTTCCGCTACCGTTACCACCACCTAACTTAAGCAGGTCGGCGAAAGAATCTCCACCCTGGAAGTTGGTAAGGTCAAGACCAAGTACAGTGATCGCAGGAGTAACTCCGTCTTCACCTGCAGAGATCACGATGTTGTAGATCTTTTGTTTGAACAGGTTTACGTTTGATGAAACGATAAGGTTTCCGTCCTGGTCAAAAAGATCAAGTTTCACTTCACCTTCATCAAGGTCAATGTATTGAGTCAGATCTTTCAGCCCAAGGTCTTCAACAAATTTGTTCCCGTTAAGGTGCAGGTCGATGATCTGGCCGTTCTCACCCAGTGCATTTACTACAAGAACTTTTGTATTGTTTTCGTCACCGGTAGTATCGATTGGCTCAACAACAGATTTCTTCGGGTTGCTTGTCGTTCTGTCCTTCTCGCACGAACCCAGGAAGAGTGCTGCACCGATAAGAGCGGCGCTACCCAATAATTGGATTGATTTCATAAGTCTAGTTAGGTATTAAAAGTAAAAAGTGTGACGAATTTATTCTGATTCTTCTTATTCTGCAAGTCCATCAGCCGGGAATACACGTAAAACCGACCACTGTTCACTTTTTAACGATAAAGTGAAATTTAGAAGTAAGAAGTAAGAATTAAAAAGTAAAAAGCTGAGAAGCGGCTTAGCTCCTAACTCTAACTTCTTACTTCCCAACTCGTACCTTCTTAATTCTAACTTCTTAATTCTTAATTCTCCACTCCTACCTTCTTAATTCTTACTTCTTAATTCTTACTTGTTAATTATCTTCGCCAAACAAT
>JAZKEZ010000068.1:0-5824 GCA_040386675.1 Bacteroidota bacterium
ATAACAATACATTAAGAGGACTTGCGGGAAGTGACTCAGAAAGTCATGAAAAATACATTAATGAGTTATTCTCCATAGAACAGCAAAGATTGATGGAAAGAGCATTTGAAGGACAATTTCATTCTATTATGTTTACCAGAGAAGAATTAGATGCTTGTGATCATTTTTACAACAGATATTCAGATGATACAGAGAGAATCACAGCAATTGTCAAGAATGCCATTAAAAATGGAGGAATATTCATTCCTTAAATAATATTTTTTTGAGTTTCTAGGGAGTTCAGAAATGGCTCCCTAGTTTCAAAAATTAAACAACAAACATTATGAAAGAAGAAAATATAGTACTTGGAACAATCTTTGGAACAATAATCCTTGTAATAGTATTTATAGGTTTATTAGTAATAGATGATATTACAGCCACAAAAGGAGAATTAGAAAGTGGAATTGTCATTTCAAAGGGACAATATTCTACAGGTGGAAAGCATTCTCATAACTATTTAGGAGTTGTAATAAAGACTAAAGACAATGAGGTGTTAACAGTTAAAATATTAGACCAACAATTTATTGATTGGGAAACAGGGTATACAGTGCCATTTTATAGGTATCATGGTGGTATATTCAATAGTAGAATAATAAAAATTAGAAGTTATTAAACAAATAAAATCATGAAAAATAAAAGACCTAGAATAATGGGAGTACTTGTTAGACGAGCTAAACCATTTTAATTATGGGAAAAATAACCGAAATTAAGAAAAAAGTACCTTTGGAAGCCACATTGCCTGATGGTATATATTCAGGAGTATGGGGAGGATATGTAATCGAAGTAAATCTTAATGGAGAAATCTATCAACTTACAACTGAACAAGGTGTAAGAGGTGTTAATATTAAAGTAGTTGTTATTATCAAAGATGGTATAGCTACATTTGAATCAATTAAAAACAAAAAACTATTTTCGCCTTAACATGAGCACTCCCCTTCAACACTCACACCTCTCCGCCCTCGAAAAACTGAAAAAGCACCGCCAGCTGCTCAGTGTGGACGAATACGTGACGGGGATCCTCGCCCACGACCGCGCCATTCTCGCCCAGGCCATTACGCTCATTGAAAGTACCCATCCCGATCACTACCTGCTTGGACAGGAAGTAGTTGAAGCCTGTCTCGCACATTCCGGGAAGTCATTGCGCATCGGCATTACCGGCGTTCCGGGAGTTGGGAAAAGCACGTTTATTGAGGCTTTTGGTATTCATGTGATCGAACAACAGCACAAGATCGCAGTGCTTGCCATCGATCCCAGCAGTCAGCGTACAGGAGGGAGTATTTTGGGAGATAAAACCCGGATGGAGGAACTTTCGCATCATCCTTCGGCATTTATCCGTCCGACCCCATCGGCCAGCACACTTGGCGGCGTAGCCCGGAAAACCCGCGAGACCATTATTCTCTGCGAGGCAGCCGGGTTTGATGTGATCGTGATCGAAACTGTGGGTGTCGGCCAGAGCGAAACCGAAGTAAAATCGATGGTTGATTTTTTCCTGCTGCTCATGCTGGCCGGAGCCGGCGACGAACTTCAGGGCATCAAACGCGGTATCATGGAAATGGCCGATACCATTGCCATTACCAAAGCCGACAGCGGCAACGAACAGGCAGCCAAAACCGCGCGACAGAACTACAAAAACGCACTGCACCTGTTCCCGGCCAATGAGAACGGCTGGATCCCGCAGGTAGAGATCTCCTCATCACTCGAAAAACAGGGAATTGAAAAGATCTGGGAGATTGCCGAACGTTACCGGAATGAAATGAGCGTGAAAGGCTGGTTTACCGAAAACCGTCGCCGGCAGGCATTATCCTGGATGGAACAAACCATCAATCTACAGCTGCAACACCGCTTCCACTCCAACCCGAAAGTACAGGCTGAACTTGCCCGGATAAAAGAAAAGGTCGCCAACGGAGAGCTGGGACCTTTTAAAGCAGCTGAACTGCTGTTGTCGATTGTATGATTAGATAATGTGATAATTTGCTAATTCCCGCAATCATCTAATCGACAAATCATCTAATCAAAAAAACTTCCTCATCTCCTTCCGGATAAACTTGATCGCCTCATCTACAGGCTGGGTTTCAAGTCCGCCATTGAGTTCGAACAGGATGCGGCTGAAATCGGTGGCACTTTGTCCCTCCTGCGCCGATCTGCTGGCCAGGTTCAGGATCTGAATGGTTTCTTCTTTTGCGAAGACCACCAGCTGCCAGGCGCTGTCGCTTACGTACAGCTGCTGACTCACATTGTGTTCGTACTCGCTCCTGATGGTACGCAGCAGTTCGGCCTGGAAATACTGGGCATCCATGCCGCTTTTATGGGTACGCATCACCAGTGAGTTGATGCGGATGCGCTCAAGGAAAATGATCAGTCGTTCGTAAGCCTGTATGCGGAGCGGAAGCGTGGTTTTAGATGCTTCCTGTCGGATCTGTATGGCTTCCTTCTTCATCCGGTCGTCGAGAAAACCTTTGATAAGACTGGAAGCAAGCATGGTAACAATCCCAGCAGGGATAAGACCTACAATAAACGCAACAATGATGGAGATGCCGGAGTCCATAATAATGAAAATAGTATGAGTGATTAAGGTCGCCGAATATAGAAAAACTGGAATGATTCTCAAGATCATCCTGACGGCAAACTTTGGTTTAAACGCAAACACCTGTGCTAACTGTGCGCCTGCTTGTCAATTTTTATAATTTCGTTGCCTTAAATCTTCACCTATGCCTAAGGTTTCAGACATATTAAACCGCCTTGAGGAATCAGCAACCCTTGCCATGGCCCGCAGAAGCAGGGAACTTTCGGCAGCCGGCAAAGACGTGATCAGCCTGAGCCTCGGAGAACCCGACTTTAATACTCCCGACTTTATAAAAGATGCCGCGAAGAAGGCGATCGACGATAATTTCTCGAAATATCCCCCGGTTAACGGGTATTTGGACGTGAGAGACGCTATTGCGAAGAAATTCAAGCGCGACAATAACCTCGACTATACGCCCAACCAGATCGTGGTATCTACCGGTGCCAAACAATCGATCATCAACGCCATCATGAGCCTGGTAAACCCGGGTGATGAGGTGATCCTGCTTGCGCCGTATTGGGTAAGCTACAAGGAAATGGTGAGCATTGCCGGCGGAACGGTGAATATCATTAACTCCAGCATTGAAGACGATTTCAAGGTAACCAGTCACCAGCTGGCGGCCGCCATCAGCAGCAAGACCAAGCTTATTATTTTCAGCTCTCCGTGTAATCCTACCGGTAGCGTATTCCTTCAGGAAGAACTCGAAGAATTCTCGAGACTGATCCTTCAGCAGGAAAACCTGTATGTAATTTCGGATGAAATCTACGAACACATCAACTTTACCGGCAAACACTTCAGCATTGGCAGCGTTCCCGGCATGGCTGAAAGAACCATTACCGTAAACGGCGTGTCGAAAGGCTTTGCCATGACCGGCTGGCGGATCGGGTATGTTGGCGCGCCGCAGTGGATCGCGGATGCCTGCACCAAATTCCAGGGACAGATCACTTCAGGAGCAAACACCATCGCCCAGAAAGCGACGCGTGCCGCCGTTGAAGCCGATCCGGCCATCACTCATCCGCTGCGCGACGCGTTCCTGAAGCGCCGCGACCTGGTGATCGAAAAACTCGAAGCCATCAAAGGATTGAAGGTAAACCGTCCGCAGGGTGCATTTTACCTGTTCCCGGATGTAAGCGAATTCCTCGGCAAATCGGTGAACGGAGTGAAGATCAATACTGCTGAAGAACTCTGCAACTACATACTCGAAGATGTACATCTCGCTGTAGTTGATGGCGCGGCATTCGGGGCACCGCAGTGCATCCGTATCTCTTACGCCACATCCGATGATATTCTTGTTAAAGCCATGGACCGGTTAAAGACCGCTCTTGATAAACTTGTCTGACATTGACAGCACAGGACATTGACCAGCTTTTTGCTTCTTTTGCCGGGACCCGCGTCCTGGTGATCGGTGACATCATGATCGATGCTTACCTGTGGGGCAAGGTAGACCGCATCTCACCCGAGGCGCCCGTTCCGGTGATCTCCATCACCAAAAAGGAATACCGGCTTGGCGGTGCTGCAAATGTGGCACTCAACCTGAAGGCGCTCGGTGCCGAACCGATCATCTGTGCCTCCTACGGAACCGATGAAAGCGCAAAAGTATTGGCAGGATTGATGAACGAGCACCAGCTTTCTTGCGAAGGACTGATCGCCACTGCCGACAAACCAACTACCGTAAAAACCCGTGTGATCAGCGCCGGGCAGCACATGCTCCGCATCGACGAGGAGCTGGATACCGACCTGGATGCCGCGGCAGAACAGGAAGTACTTCGACGGATCGACAAGATCTTGGATTCGGGCAGCATCGACGTGTTGATCTTTGAAGATTATAATAAAGGATTACTCACCGAAACGCTGATTGGTGCCATCATTGAGCGTGCCCGGGAAAAAGGGATCCCTACCGCCGTTGATCCGAAAAAGAAAAACTTTCTGAGTTATCGGAACGTAGATCTGTTCAAACCCAATCTGAAAGAATTGCGTGAAGGACTGAAAGTGGAGATCGACCGTGCAAATGTTGACCAGGTGCGTGCTGCAGTGGAAAAACTCAGCGGCGAACTGGATCAGCGCATTGCATTTATCACGCTGTCAGAATACGGTGTGTTTCTGAAAAGCAATGAATTCGACGGCATTATTCCCGCACACAAACGTGAGATCGCTGATGTTTCCGGGGCCGGTGATACCGTGATCAGTGTGGCTGCACTTTGCCTGGCCAAAAAAGTACCGCATCACATGCTCGCCGCCCTGAGCAACCTCGCCGGCGGACTGGTGTGCGAAGAAGTAGGCGTAGTTCCAATCACCAAAGAAAAACTGCACCGCGAAGCCTTAAAATTGGTTTAAAACTATCCCGGTGTCACACCCGGTCCCAACCTTAAACCTTTAAACCTTAAACCTTTAAACAACCATGGTTACTCCTTATAAAAGCGACGAGAGCAAGAAAGAACAGGTAGCAACCATGTTCAACAACATCGCGCCGAAATACGATTTCCTGAACCACTTTTTTTCGATGGGAACGGATATCCTCTGGAGAAAAAAAGCCATCCGTTTACTAAAGGAAGATAAACCGTCGGTGATCCTCGATCTGGCTACAGGTACTGGTGATTTTGCGTTCGAGGCCATGTCGCTCAACCCTTCGCAGGTGATCGGGATGGACATTTCTGAAGGGATGCTTGATGTGGGTCGCCAGAAAGTAAAAAAGCGCGGACTGGAAGGAAAGATCGATCTGAAATACGGAGACAGCGCCAACCTTCCGCTTGCAGATGAAAGTGTGGATGCGCTTACCATCGGATTTGGAGTGCGCAACTTCGAAAACCTGGAGAAAGGACTGTCGGAAATGCTGCGCGTACTGCGTCCGGGCGGTAAAGCCGTGATCCTGGAGTTTTCAAAACCATCGTCATTCCCGATCAAACAGCTGTACAATTTCTACTTCAAAAACATCATGCCGCTGCTCGGCCGTCTGGTTTCAAAAGACAGTTCGGCGTACACCTATCTTCCCGAGTCGGTACAGGCTTTTCCTGAGGGAACTGTCTTTCTCGACATCCTTAGATCGGTAGGTTACCGCGAAGTAAAGGCGCACAGGCTCTCCGGCGGAATTGCTACAATCTATGTCGGCAGGAAATAATACCTTCGGGCACCCGTTTTAACCGCCGTGCAGCTCAACACATCAACCCTTGTCCGTTCACTTTCCCGCCTTACAGGCTGCTTGCTGTTGCTTGCACTTTTATTTCC
>JAZKEZ010000069.1:0-2922 GCA_040386675.1 Bacteroidota bacterium
GGGCGGAAACTCCGGCAGCCCGATCATCAACGGCGACGGACAATTGATCGGATTGAACTTCGACCGTAGCTGGGAAAGTACAATGAGCGACCTGTACTACAGTCCGGAAATGTGCCGCAACATAGCGATGGATACGCGTTACCTGCTCTTTGTGATCGATAAGTATGCAGGGGCGCAGAACCTGATTGATGAGATGGAGATTGTGAAGTGAGGGAGACGGTTTAGACGGTTTAGGGTTTAGAGGGTTTAGGGTTTAGACGGTTTTTAACTCTACCCGTCTAAACGCTAATCTTTTGAAAATTGATTATATTACAACTGTAATAGTGTTTGTAATATAATCAATGAGCAGCGGTAAAGAAGAGAGAGCAAGGGAAGTAGGAAAGCTTGGAGGTTGGAGTGGGAGCGGGGCACAGCACAATCCGCATAACCGGTTCTTTAAGCTCGAATACGGGAAGTTTCATGCAGAAGGAATTGATGATTGGGAGGAGGAAGAAGCCCGTACTCAGTTTATCGAAGTGCATCCGAAAACAATAGTGAACCGGGTGGATAGTCCGGATGTTGGGATGATGTACTCGCTCAATCCTTATCAGGGTTGTGAACACGGCTGTACGTATTGCTATGCCCGAAACAGTCACGAATACTGGGGATACAGCGCCGGTGTTGATTTTGAGCGGAAGATCCTGGTCAAAAAAAACGCACCTGTTTTACTCGAAAAAGAACTGCAGAAGCCAAACTGGGAAGTGCACAGCATCTCGCTTTCGGGAAATACGGATTGCTACCAGCCGGCAGAACGCAAGTACCTGATCACCAGAAAATGCCTGGAAGTGCTGCACAAATACAACCATCCGGTAGGGATCATCACCAAAAATGCACTGGTAACCCGTGATGTGGATATTTTGGGAGAGATGGCGGCCAAAAGACTGGCAGGAGTAAGTATATCCATCACTTCGCTCAATGAAGATACCCGCAGGGCACTGGAACCGCGAACAGCGAGTGTAAGAAAGCGGCTTGAGGCGGTAGAAATCCTGTCAAAGGCCGGTATCCCGGTAAATGTGATGATCGCGCCCGTAATTCCAGGTATTACGAATCACGAAGTACTCCCTATCATTAAAGCCGTAGCCGATCGCGGTGCGGTTTCGGTAGCACATACCATCGTCCGACTTAACGGTGCCATCGGAGAGATCTTTTACGAATGGCTGGAAAAATACTTTCCGGACCGGAAAATGAAGGTGATCCACCAGATCCAGGAAGTTCACGGCGGAAAGCTAAACGACAGCCGTTTCGGAACCCGTATGCGCGGAGAAGGCAACTTCGCCGACCAGGTCAGCCAGATGATGCGGCTGGGAAGAGAAAAATACCTGAAAGGAAAGGTGTGGCCCGAAACAGACAGGAGTTTGTTTTTGAGAACGAATAAGGGACAAACAAGTTTGTTCTAATTGAGAATTGAAAATGGAAAATTGAGAATTAAAAGAGCACGGTTTCAATAAAAAGGGGAAACAATATATGCTTCCCCTCATTTTCCATTTTCACTTCTCCATTTTCAATTCATCATGAGTTGTCGTATAAACTTAACCGGCGCACTTCCGTACGACAGGAATTTCTCATGGAATTTCTTCAGGTCGAAAGCAGAACCTTCTTTTTTCTTCATCTCGTCCCGGAAGTCGTAGATCTCTTTGTAACCGGTGAAATAGCTGCACAGTTGAACCTGTGTCAGTGAAACACGTTTCCATTTCCCTTCGGCTTCAGCCTGTTGCTGGAATGCTTCGTTTACCAAGAGATTTAGTCCGGCTTCGCGGCTCATGTTGAGGTTGTGTACCGAGTAATCGAGAATGGTATTGCAGGTGGTGCGCAGATTCCATTTGTAGTACATTAGCCACATTTCAGGCGAAGCTTCTGCCGAACCGTTTTCAGCACCGTATCCGTTTTCCAGCATCATGCGTTCGGTGTATACGGCCCAGCCTTCAACCATTGCACCATTGCCAAGAATGGATTTGATCAGGCTCGGCGACTGGTTGCTGTATACCAGCTGGGTATAGTGTCCCGGGATCGCTTCGTGTATGTTCAGGATTTGCAGGATGTAGTGGTTGTATTCACGCAGGTAGCTCTCTTTGGCTTCCGGCGACCAGCCGTTCAGGCTTCCCACGTTGTAGTAGGTGTTCCCGTTTTTGTCGTACGGTCCCGGAGCAGAGATCGATGCACCGGCCACACCAGCCATATAATCGGGTTCGCGGCGCACCACAAGCGGTTTGGAAGGATCGAGGTAGATCAGTTTTTTGGCGTTCACAAATACCACCAGTTCAGGGATTTGCTTGTCGATTGCAGCCTGGAACGAATCAGCAGAAACGTGTTTTAGCGAAAGTTTATCGATTACCTGTCGGATAAGTTGAAGGGTGTCGGTTGGCTTTGCAGCGGTTCCCATGTGTTTGCTCCAGATCGAAGAAGCGATCGCTGCCATTTTTTGGTGAAGATCTGCTTTGTGTGCAGTGGCTTTTTCGTACACCTGCCCGGCACTGTAACCCGACTGGATCTCCAGGTTGAACTTTTTGGCGTACAAGTCCTTACCCAATCTGAAATCGCGGGGAGAATCGTTTTTCAGGTTTTTCAACCAGGTAGCGTACGAATTAATGGCGTTGATCGCCACCTTGCTGTGAGCGGTAATGCTGTCTTTTTCGGCCTGCGAAAGGCCTGATTTTGCAAGTGCCGCAGGAAGATCGGAAGTAAACACAGAAAGTCCGCCGAGGTTCTGGTCGATGGCCAGTTGAGTATGCTCAAGCGTAGGATTTTTAATGTTTTGTTGGGCAGCGGCGTAAAATGCCGGAACAGCCGCTAGTCTTTTCGCAAGATTCCTGAGCCGGTTATCGATCGAATCGTAATCGTTATTGATCATCTCGGCAAAGCTTCCGCAAACGTTGTATTCTGAAG
>JAZKEZ010000069.1:2932-4019 GCA_040386675.1 Bacteroidota bacterium
GCTGCTCGTTTACAGAAAATAAAACCGACTGCAACTGATTTTCAATCAATCGGTAGTCGGTTTTATTGTTGTCTGATAATGATTCCGGTGTATACTTTTTCAGCGAATCCAGCTGACTGTTTGCAAAGCTGAGTTCGGTTTTACGTGAGTTTTCATCAGGAATAACCAGTACGCTGTCGTAATTGTGATAGCCAACGCTGCTTGCCCATCCCGGATAGGTGCGCCAGAGTTGCGCTATGTATTGTTTTTTATACTCGTCGAAGGCGGCATCTGCAGACTCGCCCGATTTTTTCTCAGTTCCGCCGCAGGAAGCCAAAAGCACCGCAACGGTCACCAGGTAAACTATTTTCATAGATAGGATTTGGCCGAAAATTAAGCCAAAAACCCACTCTGTCAGCTCAAATCTTCCTTGTCGTTCACGCTCTGGGTGAAGTTTTTCTCTTTTTTCATGTCTGTTACCAGGGCCATAAAAGGTGCTACATCAGGATCTGCTTCCGGACCGAATGAGTCGCTCAGGGTTCCTTTGGTACCATCTTTCGTTTCAATGGCGTAAAGAATTGACATGTCACCGGGATCCGAGGCTCCCTCAAAACGGTAAAAATTACCTACGGTGATCTCGTCAGGCTGGTAGTGTTTGTCAGATCCTTCGGTAGCGATCAGACCTGTTTCATCTACGGTAAAATCGATGGTGTAACCGTTTTCTTTCAGGTGGGTCATTGCCTCTGAAAGGGTTGTCATTTGTCCTGGATGTGGTTTCATGGTGGTAGGGGATTTACTTTGTACAATCCCTTCATTCAAATCGCATTCCTTGTTGGTATAATGTTGATATACAGCACACTAAATCGTGTTTGATGTTCACTCTGTTGAGAAAAGTTGCAGACAATGGGTAATTATTTGCCGGTTTCCGTCATTTTTGCCGGAAAATTACTTTCAAATGAAGAAAACCCTTGTTGTTATTGCCGCACTTGCGGTAGTACTGTCTTGTAAAAAAGAGGCGACCCCTGAGATTGTTGAACCGTTTTGCCGGGTTAACTCCGGAGTTACAGAAGTCAACGACATAAAAGTAACCGGCAAGCTACACGAATGG
>JAZKEZ010000069.1:4029-5292 GCA_040386675.1 Bacteroidota bacterium
ACGTCGAGCGGATATGTGGTGAGAACGGGTTACAACCTGGACAATACGACCACACAGGACGACGGTTACATCTGTATCTATTTCAACCAGAAACCAACGACTGGAGCGAGTTACGCTTTGATGGATAACCTGTCGTACCTGGATAAGCTCAATTCCTCATCAAAAGTGGCTTACCTGTTTCTAAGGGAGAAAGGTGAGTTTTACTATTCGTCTTACGGAAAAGTGGTCGTAGCTCCGACCGCGGATGGAAAAATGGAAATCTGTGTAAACCCGGTACAGATCGAAAGTAAGTACGACAGTACAGTCGTTATCTGTCAGCACTTTGTGATCAATCCTTTCTGATTTATGCCCTCGGGTGGTGATCAATAATTTCTGAACGCAGGTAATCGCGATCGAGGTGCGTGTAGATCTCGGTCGTGGTTATGCTTTCGTGACCCAGCATTTCCTGCACGGCGCGCAGGTCGGCGCCACCTTCGATAAGGTGCGTGGCAAACGAATGGCGGAAGGTGTGCGGACTAACGCTCTTGGTGATCCCCAGTTTCTCGATCAGTTTCTGTATGATCATAAAGATCATCACACGGCTTAGTTTACTGCCGCGGTAATTCAGGAACACAAATTCTTCGTGCCCGGGTTTTATCCCTCCCGGAATTTCATGCCGGGTAGGGAGGTATTGTTGGAGCAGTTTTTTTACCGTGCTGCCCATTGGTACCAGTCGCTCCTTATCGCCTTTCCCAATTACGCGAATAAACTCTTCGTCGAAAAACAACTGGTTGATTTTCAGTTCAGTAAGTTCTGTAACACGCAGTCCGCAACCGTACAGCGTTTCCAGGATGGTTTTGTTCCGCGTTCCTTCTTTGATACTCAGATCTATGGTCCCGATGATGGCATTGATCTCTTCGATGTTCAGTGTATCAGGTAGCTTTTTAGGAAGTTTCGGTGTTTGCAGCAGTTCTGTGGGATTCTCCTCGATAATCTCTTCGATCAGCAGGTAACCGTAGAAAGATTTTATGCCAGAGATCAGGCGGGCGCGGCTTCTGGCGCTCATGCCTTTTTCAGATACCTGCTCCAGGAATTCCTGCAGATGTTCGTAGGTAAGTGACGTTGGAGTAATGGCATGTTCTCCCGCAAATGAGATCAGTTTGTCGAGGTCCCGAAAGTAACTTTCAAGGGTATTGTCGCTTAACGATTTCTCAAGTTTTAAAAAGGTGTTGTACCCTTTTCTGTATATTTCCCAGCTCATTACTCCTACCAAATGAAACGCAT
>JAZKEZ010000069.1:5339-7545 GCA_040386675.1 Bacteroidota bacterium
AATAGTTATCAACGCCGGCGGATACACGCATACTTCCGTGGCTATTGGTGATGCGATCAAGGCGATCCGGGCACCGGTAGTTGAGGTACACATCAGTAATATTTACGCCCGTGAGGAGTTTCGCCAGAAGTCTTATATCTCACCGGTTGCAGCGGGTTTGATCACCGGTTTGGGACTAGATGGATATGAACTGGCGATTACGTGGTTATTGAATAGTCGCTAAATTTTTTCTTTCCCTTGACAAAATATTGCCAGATCACGCTACCCGGATACAGACCGGCGGTATTTGGCTGGTTGCGCTGACTCCTGATCGTTTTTCTTTTCCGGAGCAGGGCGGGCAATGCTGCGTAAAAATGGAAGTGTGCTTTTAATATGGCAGTAATATTCCCAAACTCACCTTTCAGCAACATCGGACCGGCACTTACTCCATCTAACACCAACCTGAAAAACAGCTTGGTGAACAACGGACCGGTGAAGTGATTTTTGGTGATGAGGTACAAGTTATTGCGGTAATTCAGATAAGTTTTAAAGGGCGACACTTTGTTCAATGTTCCGCCGCCTACGTGATATACTACACCTTCGGAGCAATACCCTACAGCCAGTCCCATGTTCTTCAGGCGGAGACAAAGATCAATTTCTTCCATGTGCGCAAAGAAGTCGGTGTCGAATCCACCTGCACGGTCAAAAGCCGATTTACGGATCACCAGGCAGGCACCGGTAGCCCAGGCAACTTCGCGGTTGTCGTTGTATTGGCCGTGGTCTTTTTCAAGTTCGTCAAACAATCTCCCGCGGCAAAAGGAATAGTAATCCTTATCCATGTAACCGCCGGCCGCACCAGCATATTCAAAGCTTTCGCGATCGTGGAATGCCCGGATCTTCGGTTGAACGGCAACGCGTTTGGGATCGGCTTCAAGCCAGGCGATCAACGGTTCGAGCCATCCCTCAGTTACTTCAACATCAGAATTCAGTAACACGAGAAATTCTTCCTGAACCTGTTGAAGTGCAACATTGTATCCACCGGCAAAACCGTGGTTTTTAGCGTTAATGATCAGGTCAACCTGCGGATATTGGTTTCGCATAAAATCCACAGAATCGTCGCCTGATGCATTATCGGCCACGATAATCCTGGCCCAGGACGGAGAATTGCGGGTAACGGAAGGAAGGAACTGCTCCAGGAATTTTTTTCCGTTCCAGTTCAGGATAACAACGGCTGCTTTCAAGATCGGTTAGTTGCCGGCAAAGGTAAGCGTCATCTCGGATTTATGTAGAAATCGTTGGCATTACCGCCAAATTGCTGTACCGGTTTCTGTCGGTCGTAGTTGTCGATAGAATTGTTGCGCTTAGACAGGTAGGTTTGCCATGATGGATTGCGGGGTTCGCCAAACATATCGCTGTGCAGCAGTTCATAGTCGTTGGACACCAGGTCCTGGTTCCAGAATACAAAGCGTTTATTGGCGTACTGGTTGATCTTGTAGTAGTGCCAGATCTCGTACGGATACGCCGAAGGCTCGGTAGGGCGCTCGGTGCGCACATTCGGCGGACCGTATTGCAGGTATACTCTTCCGCGATCGGTAGAATATCCTTTTTTGATCCGTGTGCTGAACATTTTGTTCACCAGGTTCACTTCGTTTTTGTAATCCTGCCAGCCTTGTGAGGGATCTATCGGGTTTTTAGTCGCCCAGAAGGTGTAGAAGAAACGCTTTTTATCCTCGAGTGTTTTCAATACTTCCTTCTGGTTGTCGATCGCATTTTTCTCGCGGTCGTTTGCAATCGGTCGCAGGCAGTTGATGTATTCTGACAGTGAATCCAGGTTATTTACCGTGGAAACGAAGGAGTTGTTAAGCATGAGCTGCTGCAGTTCAGCATCGGAGATCACAACGGTCATGTTGCTCCGTTTGAATTTTCGTTTGCTGGAATACAGCGTTTCATTTTTGGTATTCCGCAGGTCAGTTACCAGTTCATATTCGCCTGATGGCAGGCCTTTGATGTCGATATTTCCGATAAAGGGCACCACCGGACCGGTTTTTTGTTTGCGGATGCGCTGAAACTCGCGGAACACCGAGCCGGTTTTGGGATTGGTGATTTTAAACACGACTACAAATGCTCCGGTTGAATCCCTGAACGTAACGTCGCTGTTATAGATTTCCTGGTAGAACATCAGCGTGGTGATCTCCTCCGGGAAATAATCGGTGATGAGCGGGTAGAT
>JAZKEZ010000070.1:0-6323 GCA_040386675.1 Bacteroidota bacterium
TCCGGGAGTGGAGTGAAGTGAGGGAAAAGCAGCGACAGTTTTTGTGTTACTTTTTCCAAAAAAGTAACAGCGACAAACCAGGCATCATCAAACCGGCATAGCAGGGCAAACAGCACTATTTTAGAGCACCTTTATTGCCAATGAGAGAAAAATGCGACCTTTCCAGTCATTGAGTACACTCATTCAAACACCTGTACACCATGAAATGGTCCTTTTTACTGTTTGTTTTGCTGGGAATGACCGGGGTAAAAGCCCAGGACATCAGTTACGCTACCCGCGCGGTGGTGAACCGGATTGAGAAAGGCGGCTCCCTGGATCATGAGTTTACCGGTCCGGAGCACCTGGTTTCTGATCAGTACCAGGCGTACACCGAATTACGGAAGACCGCAACCACCAAAGAATTGTATACCCTGATCTTTGACCAGAACCCCGTGGTGAAAGGATATGCTTCGTGGGCGCTGGCCGACCGCAGGTATCCGAAACCTTTTGATGTGTTCAGGGAATTTTACCGTTCCGGAGAGCGGGTTCCGGCAATGGACGGCTGTGTGCGCTACCAGCCTGCACTTGCCGAGGCTTTTTACGAACGACTGCTTTCACACGATTACCAGTGGGCAACCACGCAAGACCAGAAGATCTTTACCGAAGAACTCCGGAAAATGGACAGCCTGATCCTGTACGGACTTGCACCGGGCGGATACGGTTTGTACCGGTACGTTACCGCTCACAACGCCGCCCATCCGGCGTGGTACCCGCGAATCCGCGAACTGGCGATCACTACGCACAATACCGACCTGATCGCAGAGTTGGGATCCTACCGACAGAAAAAAGACATTCCGGCCATTATCAAACTTGATAGTCTTGCCTTTCCTGCCATCGCCCAATTTCCTGATACCGCGTTCAGAAAACTGATGGTGAAATACAAAGGTCTAAAGACCCGGAAACACTATGCAGAGGCACTTGCGGCCTTTAAGAGCAAAGAAGCCGCAAAAACTTTTACCGAGCTGTACCCCACCCTAACGGCATCAGAAACCGAAGATCTCGACGTGGCGCTTACCCGCCAGTTCTCACCGCTTTACACAGATCTGGTGCTGGATATCTGGGCCACGAAACGAATGATCCACCCGGCTGTTCTCCCCGAACTGGTGATGAATAAACCGAATGAATCGTCCGAAGCGTTTGCCCGCGGATTGAAACGCGATCTTCCCGACCACTTTATCCTGACAGAAGGATACACTCCCCAGGCTGATTCGGCATTGAAATTCATGCTCAGGCACATCGGGCGATACAATCCGGAATTGCTGGCCGATGTGTGTTCTAACAACCTGCAGCGCCCCGGAACACCAGTCAAGCCGTTCCTGGATATGATCGCCTATTACCGGATCACGGGAACTACCGCACAATTGTTTACGCTACTGAAGCAAACCCGTTCGGCAACCGAATTGTATGAACTGAGCGCTACACTGTATGCACTGAACAATACCGGTATCGATCGCCAGGTGGCCCAACTGCTGAAGCAACGGAAAAAAGAATGGCAGGATGCATACAATGCCCAGGCGATCCGGGAATTGATGCGGGTGAACTCCTGAGGTTAAAGTGCCTTTTTCGCACCCCACTAAAGTGCTATTTTATAGCGTAAAAAGGCTTGAACTTTAATTAATTTAAAATTGTCATTTTGGAACATAAAAAACAATTTAAAGTTTGATAATCAGTAATTTGAATTGATTTTTATTTGTCTTTAAATGACAAATACGCGAATTCAGTGTTTTAATTACCCCTTTGAGTGATGTACTTTAGCATCATATTGCGAAGTATCGCCAAGGAATTAAAAGCTGAAGTTTATGTCTACTCCAACACCTCTCACCGACGACTTTAAAAGACTGGCCCTCATCATTGGACTTACCCCGGAACACTGCGAAGTATACCTCAGGGATTTTATGACCTTCCTCTCTTGTAAGCAGGCCGGAGCCTGGAAGCCGGAGGAAATGGTGCTGCTCTGTAATCCCGGGCGGGCAACTATTATAGAAGAACTGGACCGCCACGGACCGCTGGACCAGTTGATGATGATTTATTCAGGCAACTGTTACATTCCTTCCGGTGATGAACTAATGATCCAGCTTGGTGAGCGCGGTGTTTCGCTGAAATCTTTTTACAACGAGGCCCCGCGACAGATCTTTATCGTGGAAGATTGCCGCACGCCGCTGGCATCGCCTTCACTGAGCGAGCAGTTATTATTGGTACCAAAACCCGGAAGGAAAAACATCGAGCTGCTCTACCGGAAGAAAATTTCGGCCTCTCATCCGGGTACATCGGTGATCTCTGCAGCAAAAAGTGACATGCCGCATAAACTTTCGGGCCATCCTACACTGCTCAATATCCTGGTGAAAAATGTGATCCACTGGGCTTCGCATCCCATCGCCAAACCCATACTCAGCATCAAAATCGCACAACAGATCGCCAGCCTGGAGAAACGGTCTGACTTCCGGTTTGTACCATCGCCCACCCAACGGCAACGGAGGATCATTAAGTATCCTCCGCTGGCGGTGTTGTAATGTTTTCTTAACCGCAGAGTCACAGAGGTTAACGCAGAGATCTCTGAGAAATGCTCTGAGTTCTCCGTGAAAATACTCTGTGCCTCTGTGGTTAAAATAACCATTTCTTCGCAGAGGATTAATCCTCCGATCGTTGTACCGTAAGTCCTTTAATATTCGGATCGCTGTCCAGGCAGGCCGTTTGGGCGCCAAGTATCACCTTTTGGATCCCGGGCAGTTCGCTCATCACCTCAAGGTCCACGTTCGAGTGCGCGGTTAAGGCCAGCTCTGTCCATTTCCCGGAACCGATGATTCCTTTCATGCGTTTGCTTACCCGGTAATCCGTCCAGTTGAACGACCTCCAGTCGGTAGTGTGCTGTTTGCGGGCAAAAAGATAGATGCGATAGGAGAGTCGCTCATAAACCAGCGGTTCATTACCGGTTATTCCCGCATTGTACAGTTTGCAGAGTTCAGGAATCGCTTCATCAGACAGTGTGAGCAGGTAATGAATATCGGGAGCCATGCCCCGCTGCCTGGCCAGTTGCAGGTTATTGGCGAGTATCCACTGGTCCCAGGGGACAAAGGCAGCAAACAGCAGCACAAAATAAAAACTGAAGGACGTATTCCTGAACAAGCGATAATTGCTGTGTTTGTAAGCGATCTTGGCCAGTGTGGCCACCAGTCCGATCGCCGCAAGCAGGAGAAACACGTAGACGCCGATCCTGCGATAAGTCAGACTGTATTCATTGATGTACAAATCGTTGCGATACGCAGTGGACGCTACGATCAGCAGGTTCTGGAGGATCCAGGTGTAGGCCAGCGCTTTCAGTTTGCCGTTGGATGCGTGATAATTCAGGGTTCCGCGGAAATACACGAGCAGGATTGCTACCGCGAGCACAATCGAAAGGATAAGGGCACCGGTTCCCTGGTGAACAAATTCAGAATACGTCATGCCTTCGGGTAGTTTTCCGGAAGCCAGGAAACCCAGGTCCAGTCCGTTTACCAGCAACAACAGTACATTGAGTGTACACAACAGGATCACACCGCTTTGGTTTTCTTCTTCAACCAGGAACGTCCTGCCGAACAATTTAAGCGTTTTTCCCTGGTCCGGTGCGTGATCCGGGATGGCGGCTTCAGAATCGCGCAGTTCGGCAACGGTATGCGATCGCAGCAATCCCATGCAGAGCACGAAGCCCAGCAGTGTGCAGAACACGAACCCTATCGAGATAAAGCTGAGATCGAACTCTCCTGTGAACCTGGCAAACACGGGACTGGTCATGCGGTACAACGCAAAGAACACCAGGAGCGCAACCACAGGAATAAGCGCTATCCAACGGTTCCTGCCTTTGCTTTCTATTGGCGGCTCGGGGTTGGGGGTAAACAACTTTTCAATCGCAAATATGGGTGCGGCGATCATGCTGTAAATACCTGCTGCTCCACGGAGCAAAATGGAAGACGCTGGATTGAGGCGCGTTCCGCCCAAGACAATGAGGGCAATCACATTCGACAATACACTGAGTCCGTTTCCGTACATCAGCACCGCCACGCCAGCAACCACGGTGGCCGCGGCTGAACAATAAAACATATACGTGCGTTCTTCCGTCCGACTGGCGGTAAACACCAGGCACAGCAACAGCAGGTCGAAAACCAGGTAATTGATTCCTTCTGCCTGGTTGTAAAACAGCAGGCTAAACGATAAGGCGGCCAGCAGTAGCAGCCAGTTTTGTTTTTTCATGTTGATGGATTTGATTTATTAATTCAGAGTACTTTGAATTTCAAAGTTTAAATACAAAAAAATATCAGCTTCTTCCCTTCAGTAATTTTTCGAGTGCGTCGAGGTGCGCCGAAAATGCGGTTCTTCCTTCGGCAGTCACCTTATATACTGTGTTGGGTTTCTTGCCTACAAACTGCTTGCGGACTTCGATGTACGACAGTTTTTCGAGCGCGGTGATGTGACTGGCCAGGTTACCATCGGTAACGTTGAGCAGTTCCTTCATGGTACCAAAATCCACCTCGTCGTTTACCAGCAACGCCGACATTACGCCGAGCCGAATCCGGCTTTCGAAGGCTTTATTTAAGTTGGATATAAAATCTTTCATCGCTCATACTTCAGGTACATGGACAATCCATAAACGATGTGCAACACGCCAAAACCAAGCGTCCTGAACAGGAGTCCGTAGCCCATGAACCAGCAGCCGGTAAGTCCGAGGATGATCTCTGAAACGCCAAGATACCTGATGTCGTTAAGTGTGTATTTGCTGGCATTGAGGAGTGCCAGTCCGTAAAACAGCAATGTTGCGGGTGCCACCAGGGCTACCAGATCGTGTTTGAGTAGGATGAGGCAGAATATTCCGCCGCTAACCAGTGGAATAAGCAGGTTGATGAGCAATCGGCGGGCGGTACTGTCCCACAGGGCAAGTCCGTTTCGCTTTGCTTTCCTGCGGGTGAACCACACTCCTGCCAGCAACGACCCTAGAAGGACCAGCGCTGCATCGGTAAAGAAAAAGCGATAAAATTCAGGGTTTGACGAGCCGTCGGCAAGTCGGGCATATTGGTAGTATTGCGGCTGGTCGAAGCGCAGTTGAAAATGGACGAAGAAGGCCGCGGCACCGATCAGCGCAAAGCAACCGGCGCAGATCCCGGAAACCCCGCTGAGTGAAATAAATCGCGAAGAACGTTCCATCATCTGGCGGATGTCTCCGAGGGCCTCGAGGTGTTTAGTGTTATCCATCAAAAGTACTTTGAACTGCAAAGGAAATGTTTTTTCAATTGAAAATTGAGAATGGACAATGGAAAAATTTCGCTGATTGGCTATCTGGCTATTTCTCCTATTTTTGGTCATGGAAATTCTCAACACCACCAAGGCCCCGGCGGCTGTTGGTCCTTATGTACAGGGTATTGTACCCACTGCTCCGGGAGTACCCGTTTTTCTTAGCGGACAGATCGGCTTGATCCCTGAAAGCGGCGTGCTTGCCGAAGGATTGGAACAACAAACCCGCCAGGCGTTTAAAAACATTGAAGCTGTACTTGCCGAAACCGGACTTACACTCACTGATGTGTTGTACGCCAACGTTCTACTGGAACACATCGACGATTTTAAGGAAGTTAATGGCTACTACGCCGAGATCTTCGGGGAGCACCGCCCTACCCGGGCTGCTTACGCTGCAAAAGCACTTCCGTTGGGTGCCCTTATCGAGATCGTGGTCATTGCCTGGAAAAAATTAGGATGAAGGTGCTTGTTCCGATTGCGGTAGTTGTTCCCGCACTGCTGTTGCTGCTGGCAGTTATTTACATCCGGATCAAACGGTCCGGGAACCTCGGTTACCTGAAAAAACATGCGGCAAAGACGTTTGTGCAGTTGCAGCGCGCCTGGAACGACGGCAAGGCAGACCGGCTGCGGCGAGTCGTTACACCTCAACTCTTTTCAAAATATTCAGAGATCCTGGGAGTGATGAACCAGCGCGGCATACGCAACCATCTTTCCGATATCCGCATTAAACGCATCGCCATTATTTCTGCCGATCGCCAGAGCAGCGACCAGCCGGAACGGTATAGCGCGTACATCAGTGGTTCCATTGTTCATTACAGCGAAATCGTGGAAACGGGGCACATCATACGAAATCCGGGAAAAAACAGTGAGGAGTTTTCAGACATCTATCATTTCGAGAAATCGGGGAAGAAATGGAAACTGAGTGGGGTGAAGAATGATGTGGTGTTTGGGGAGATTATTAAGTCGTTGGAAAACCAGGAGTTCGGACGGGATTTTTAACCACAGAGGCACGGAGGTAAGCGCGG
>JAZKEZ010000071.1:0-9774 GCA_040386675.1 Bacteroidota bacterium
TAACGTTGTGGTCGCCGTCGGTAAGCCTGATGTTTTTCACCTTGGTTCCGGCTTTCACAGCTTTCGGAGCACCTTTTACCGGGAGGTCTTTGATCACCACTACCGTATCACCATCCTTCAGGATATTTCCATTGGAATCTTTTACCACGAGGCCGGTTTCTTCTTCCACGTCATCCGGATTCCATTCATAACCGCACTCCGGGCAGGTCATAAACGGTTCGGAGAAATACACGTAGGTGGATTTACATTTCGGGCAGGGCGGGGTATCGGACATGGGGGTAAAAGTAGATCAAATCCAGTACTTATCCAGGTACACGCCAATCACCCTGAAATCAATTCCTTCTTTGCCATTTAATACGATTGGCTGATATTCAGGATCGTCAGAGTTTGGACTAAGAGTTACCAACGTATTCTCCAGTACTCCGTCTACCTCAGTTTTATCGCTTAGGTACGTTTTCACGGTGTATCCCGCACCGTAATCCAAATCGCTAATCTCAGCACTTTCCACCAGTACCGTTTTCCCGACCCTGGTTCCTGCATAATTGGTATCGAACAGGCACCACGCACCGTTCGGAATGGTGCGGTTCATAGATTCGCCAACAACCTGGCAGATAAACAATCCCGTTCTTGCCGATACGTTTACCGGTGGTTCAACCCATTCCGTCTCTTCGTTCAGTTGTATTTCACTGAAATTTCCGGCGGCGATCTTCACATCCCGGATAAGCGGGATCGCATTGATGTTGCGCATCACATCACCCGTTTCCAACACCCGGAACGGAAACCTGGCGTAACTTGCAACGTGCTGCTTCAGGTAATCGGCAAGGTTCTTATTGCAGGCATAAAGGTATGCTCCTTTAATGCCCCGGTAAAGCATGGTTTTGTATATGTTGATGATGTATTGCCGCAATTGCGTGGCACTGCCGACTCCCCGCTTACCGTTGGTATCAAAGTATTTTGTCGGGTCGATCTCTATTTCCTGTGTTTCAGGATTGTAGTCTATTTCCCTTCCAAAAATAACCCCGGCATAATTCAGGTCGTATCCCTGGATAGTGTGTATCGATCCAATCTCTTCAAAAGCGGTCGGACTGTTTACCCAATCCTTATCGGTTGTGTTCCAGTTAAATCGTAGTCCGTCAAGTTCGATGTCCTTAATGTGCGATGGTGCATTCTCATTTGCAGAAAGCCAGGGCCACGAATAACCCGCGATCAGCCTGCACAAGCCGTACCGCTTCTCCTTTTCGGTCAATGCGGCGTACATATCATTCATCGAATCAAAGAAGGTAAGATCGTACTGCGGCGGCCGGTACTTTTCTGCTCCCAGCCTGCAATTCAGCAATTGGTCCACAAACTGTATAAAACCGTTGCCGCCCGTTACCCGCATTTGCGAATTGAGACTAAGTTGCACGGAACCCGGTTTACCGATCAGGGCATCGAAGCTGGATTGATCCACATCCGAAGGTTTTACCGATTGTGCCGAATCGTAAAAGAAAAGCTGGCGTTTACTGCTTTTCAGGATCCAGTCGAGTTCGGTCCCGGTATCGTCCAAGCCCAGCTTTTGATTGGCCTTTTTGAATGCACCCATAAAACCGATGTTCTTGTACTGGCGTAAACGGTGCGATTCGTCGACGATCAGCAGGTCGTACTCTCCGCCAATCTCTTCCGACGGACCGACCACCATAGACGGTTTCAGTCCGGGAACATTGGCAAAAACCCGGCGCAGCGTGTCCCGCAGCGAAGTCATGGCAATAACCAACGCTATTTTCGGCTTCGGACATTTCTCCCTGAACCTGGTGAGGTACTGGATCTCCTTTAACTCATCGTCGTTGTAATCTTTGATTTCCTGGTCAGGTTCACTGAGCAGCAGTTTGATCAGGTAGGTCGCAAGAATGGTTTTGCCTGTACCGGCAGATCCTTTTACGAAAATGGAAGCTGCATCCCGCGTAGCCAGCACCGACAGGATTTCCAGTGCCGAATTGTACTGATCTTCATTGAGTGCTTTGTACGGCGAATATTTAAACAGTTCCGAGTTCTCAATTTCCCGGAGCGTTTTGGTCACCACCTTACGTTCCATGAGTCGTGACCAGATCTCTGTAAACAGGTTTTTATACAGGTCCTTCTGGTAATACGTATGATTTACCAGTCCCGAATTTGCGTTCTGAAGTTTGTAGCTGCCTTCGGCGCTGATGTACTGGATCAGGTTCGACTCGATATCAAGCGTGGCAGATTTATTGAATTTATCTGAACCGATGACAGAAATTGTGGTCAATTCCAGCCGCTGATTGTTTTTAAGGTGATTCCTTATTCTGCTGCCTGCGTTGGTAGACTCGCCGACATAAGCCAGTTTTTTGGCTTCGTTCTGAATAAAATACACCAGCGGCCACTGACTTTTCACCCACCGGTTCTCATCTATTTGCGATAGCGCCGATGGATTGAACGGGTAGGGCTCAGAGACCTCAACCGACAGATCGAAGCCGTCTTTCATAGATCACTGTATTTTTTAGCGGTTCCTTTTGCCTTATCCACAGGATATTTTTGTGCATTAAGTGCGATCTTGTCTTTCAGGATCTGCTGCAGGTCGAAACCGTATTTCTCGTTCAGCAGCAGGCAATACAGCAACACATCAGCGAGTTCATTCTTTACCTTGTCCACATCCGCATCTTCCGGTTTTTTCCACAGGTAAAGCTCGAGAAGTTCCGACGCTTCTATGCTGATGGCCAGCGCGAGGTCTTTCGGGTTATGAAACTGAGCCCAGTCGCGTGCGTCGCGAAAGGCGATAAGTTGCCGGATAATGTCTTTCATTGCAGCTGATGATTTAAATAACGATTGCGACGTACTGCTGATTTATTTAAGCAGCCCCATAAGTAATAATTCCCGGCGACAATCCTGAAGTTTACAAACAGAAAAACCCGGATTTCCACCCGGGTTTCCCATCTCCATTTCGTTGTATCAAATGGTCAGATTACATGCCTGGGCCGTAATACATGCATCAATTGCGGAGCAGTTACAAGGCATGGTCGGAATATTACTCAGTTTGATCTCTCCGCCCTTTAATTTCAGTTGTTCAGTGTGCTCGATATTGGTAACGAAACTTCTTACTCAAGCGTTTTCAGGGATAGTTTGTTTTTCATGGTATGTTGATTTAGGATTTACCGGAGTCTGTTTACCACATTGCCACGCGCAAGAGGTAAGCGGAAGGTAAGAATTCCCGTCCAAAAACAGAAACCTGGAATACAAGCGGATTTTGCTTTTTTCTCGGTTACTTTACACCATGAATACGTTCCAGGATTTCAAGATCAAAAAGCAGCTGCAAAACGCCGTTACCGAGTTAGGCTTTGAACAACCCACCCCGATTCAGCAGGAATCTTATTCCACCATCCTTGCCGGGACTGATTTTGTGGGTATCGCCCAGACCGGAACCGGGAAAACCATAGCCTACCTGCTTCCTATTCTGCAGGACCTGAAATTCTCCGAGCAGCTCAATCCCCGCGTATTGATCCTCGCTCCTACCCGCGAACTGGTGATCCAGATCGTGGAACAGATCGAAAAACTCACGCCCTACATCACCACAAGAACACTTGGCGTATACGGCGGATCGAATAACATCAATGCACAGAAAAAAGAACTCAGCGCAGGCGTAGACATCCTGGTTGGCACTCCCCGCCGACTGTATGACCTGTCGCTTACCAAACTACTGAACCTTAAAGCCGTTAAGAAACTGGTGATCGACGAAGCCGACATCATGCTCGACTTCGGGTACCGGACGCAGCTGAAGAACATCTTTGAACACCTACCTGAAAAGCGGCAGAACATCCTTTTCTCCGCAACTATGACGCCGTTTGTGGATGAACTGATTGACTCCCTTTTAGTGAACCCGGTGAGGAAAACCGTTTCCATCAGCGGAGCGCCTTTAGACACCATTCGCCAGGAAGCCTATGCCGTTCCTAACTTTTACACGAAGGTAAACCTGCTCAATCACCTGCTGGCCGACCGGAATACACACCACAAGATATTGATCTTTACAGCCACCCGCGAAATTGCAGATCGCCTTGCTGAGACCCTTGAATTTGCCTCCGAAACTGCTGTAATTCACGCCGGTAAAGAACAAAATCACCGGACCAACGCCATCGAGAAATTCATCAGCGGTGAAAAACGGATCCTGATCGCTACAGACGTGATTGCCCGCGGGATCGACATTGAGCAGATCAGTACCGTCATCAGTTTCGAAACGCCGGTGTACGCCGAAAACTACATTCACCGCATCGGGCGGACCGGTCGTGCCGGGAAATCGGGAAGATCGATCCTGTTCTTCAACGAGAACGAAACAGCGTTGAAAGACAAGATCGAAACCCTGATGAACTACGCCATCCCGGAATCAGCATTCCCCGAAGAAGTAGCAGTTTCATCACAACTTACTCCCGAGGAAAAAGGAAAACCTGTGAACTTCAATGAGCCGACTATTAAGAAATCAGCGATTGAAGGCGGAGGCGCGTTCCACGAGAAATCAGCGAAAAACAGCAAGGAAAAAGTAGCCAAGAAAAGCTACTCGCAAAAAATGAAGGAGAAGTTTGGGAAACCGTTGCGCAAAGGCGATAAGATCCAGAATATGAAAGGAAAGAAGGGGTGATAACCACTTCCTGATTACTTCACTAACAACAATGTTTCAGGCTCGTTACCGTCAAAGATCGTCCTGAACACATAAACACCTTCACTCAGTTCCGCCACCGCAATCGGGTTTCGTCCCGCAGTCAGCGTGCCGGTTCTGACCACCTTCCCGAGCGCATCAACCAGTTCATAGTCACCTGATTTAGTAGCTTCAACAATCAGCAAATCCCGGAATGGGTTGGGATATGCTTTTAAATTTGCTGATCGTCCTGCGACACCAGCAATTCCGGACACATTCTCACCCGATAATTTCATCAGGAAACCCATGCCATACACCGAGTTCATGGAATAGGCGGATATGCCGGGATCAAAATCTACAGTACCGGTGAAAGCACCCGAGGCCAGCACATTGTCATTCACATCTGTGCATACCGAATTTACCTGGTCGTAAGCACCGTCGCCTCCGACATCTACCGAGATAAAATCGCCCACTGTGGAATACTTAGCTACAAAAAAGTCACTCAGTCCTTTACTGGTCCGGACGGCTGGATTGGCCGAGGGATCGAAATCCATTTGTCCCTGGAATGCTCCGCCAACATAAATATTATCGTTCCTGTCTACCGCTATCGAGTTAGCATACGAGAAAGTCTGTTCAAATGCTTTGACCCATTTCAATACACCATTCTGACTCATTTTTAGCATAAAAAGAGAAGGATCGGTTCCGGTTGAATATAAGTTTGTGCCTGATTCATAAGGATCAAAGTCGACCGAATCGCCGGAGAAGGAACCGGTCATCAATACGTCATTCTGATGATTGATCACCAGGCTGCTCCCGAAAGCATCCGTTTTTGCCGAGAAGCCCGCACCTTTCTGAAAAACTCCCTGCGCATTGAAGATTGAAAAAAGCACATTGGCCTTTCCGCCGCTCTTTAAGAAAGCGGTTTTTACCGGATCCGGATCAGCGTCGATAGAATCACTTTTAAACGACCAAAGCAAAAATATTAACCCGTTGTCGCTTACAGTGAGATTGTTGCTGTTTTCCGTTCCCGGTCCGCCCAGTCCTTTTGCCCACCTGAATTTTCCATCCTTATCAAAGCTTGAGAGAAAAACATCCTGGCCACCCTGGTTCGTCAGAATACTCGTCGCGGTTGGCGACGGATCATAATCCACCTGGGCACTTTGGGAAAACCCGGATACATATACATTACCGGCTCCATCTACCGCCAAAGCAGTATTCTGTTCCGCACCCGCGCCCTGCATTTCCGCCCATAGAAAATCACCAGTATTACTATACTTCGCAACAAAGGTGCTAACGCCCGGAGCGGAGGTAAGCATAAAGGCAGAAGTAGCAGAAGGATCGAAATCTGTAGGGCCGGAGAAGGTCCCGGCGATGTAAACATTACCAGTGGCATCGAGCGCAATAGTATTTCCCGACTCAATACCTTCACCTCCAATTTGTTTGGCCCACAGGAAGTTTCCGTCCTTATCAAGTTTCCGGAAGAAAAAATCCAGGGAACCCCGGGTAACAAACTTACAAAGCCCGATCGGGGAAGGATCCGCATCTACAGAATCTGTTATAATAGCAATGGAATACACATTTCCCTGCGCGTCGGTGGTGATGTTCTTATTGGCCGACCAATTTCCCCTATTTTGGTTTGCCCACTGGAAACGTTGCGCAGAAGCACTAAGCGTTGAAAATAGCAGAAAATAACATCCGACGATTACCGGGCATAAGGCCAGGATTTTTTTCAGGGAGAGGGTTTGCATGGATTGGGTTTAAGTAGACCCAAAGTAGGAATAAAAAGAATATCCGGCTACCTACAGTCGAACACTAAACCCGAAACCGCTATTTCGCCACCAGGTCACACTCCGTATGCAGTGCGCAGGTCCACTCGCCGTTTTTCTTTACCCAGGTTGATGTGCACACGCACTTCATCGCTTCTTTCTTCTGTTCGGGCATTTCCACCTCAAGCAGGTAAGCAATGGTTGCGGTATCTCCAATCACCAGACTTTCGACACCGGTAATGCTTTTCACCTTCATTTTATTGTCGGCTCCCGACTCGAACATTTTTTTGAATGCCGGTTCTTCAACCCGCTGAACAC
This sequence comes from Bacteroidota bacterium, assembly GCA_040386675.1. Taxonomy (GTDB): domain Bacteria; phylum Bacteroidota; class Bacteroidia; order Flavobacteriales_D; family Luteibaculaceae; genus DASUEB01. The sequence continues at coordinate 6,706 of JAZKEZ010000071.1, forward strand.
CGTTTTTGCCGGCAACAATACACGGAAAATAGGTAAGATTTTTCACAACCTCATAGTCGTGATTCTCCATTCCGTTCCAGTACTTTCTTTCTAATTCAAGGATTTGAGCTTCCATAACTGTTTTGATTAATGGGTTAGTGATGGATCAACCGGCAAAATCCAAACCATCACTAATTGCGAATTCCGGGCAGTTATGTAATGGCGTGCTTAAACTCCGGCCCGATTAATTACTTTGCCATCCTTAATTTTTACCTTGAAGACAACCGCTCTACTCCTTACCGCTTGCTTTGCAATCACCGGGTCTCTTTCTGCACAGCAGATCCATTCTTCAAACCCTTCTGTCGACAAAGTGTTTGCGCTTTCTGTAAATATTGTTGATGAGAATACGCACCAGGGGATTCTCGCAGCCGGCGGCGATTATGGCGGAGAATGGGCCCGTGACGCTTCCATCAATGCCTGGAACGGCGTAAGCCTGATACGACCTAAGGTTGCGCTGAATTCGCTCTGGAATGTAACCGGGAATAAAGATTCTATTGCGCACCAGTACTGGGATAAGATCATCTGGGTACCTGCAGCCTGGAATCACTACAAAATTACCGGCGATCGCCAGTTTCTTACCGAAGCTTACCGCTGTGCCGCAAAGACCATGAGTCAGCTGGAATACCAGCAATTTGACCACAAAACCGGACTCTTTATGGGGCCATCGGTATTTAACGATGGAATTGCCGGCTACCCGATTCCGATCTTCGAACCCGGGAATTTAAGGTCAGGCGTACTCGATCACAAAAAATCGTTAGGCATCAAAGCGCTAAGCACCAATTGCATTTACATGGAGGCCTATGCCTGTCTGGCGGAAATGGCGCTTGAGTTGGACACGAACAACGATCGCCAGCACGAGGCAAGGGTCTACACCAGGCAATCGTTAGAACTGGCCCGCAACATCCGCGAGAAATTCTACAATCCGGCAACCAACAGCTGCATCTACTTCCTGGACCGGGAGAACAAACCTTACGACTACCAGGAAGGACTTGGCATTTCTTACATCGCCCTGTTTGGCATACTGTCTAAAGCAGAAGCGAAGGCATTGATCGTTAACGCCAAAACTTCTCCTTACGGAATCACTTCAATATATCCTGATTTTGAGCGCTATTCAGCCGAAAAACCAGGACGCCACAACAACCTGATATGGCCGCAGGTAAATGGCTTCTTCGCCAAGGCAGCCGTACAAACCGGCAATTATCCGGTATTCGAAAAAGAACTCTACGGACTTACGCAGCTGGCCCTCGATCCCGACAAAGGCAACGGAGACCTGAAAGAGATCTACAACGCAATCACCGGAGCTCCCGACGGCGGCTGGCAAAGCGACTTCCACTGGAAATCGTGCAACAAACAAACCTGGTCGGCAACGGCTTACATCGACATGATCCTTTCCGGTATCGCGGGAATCAATTTCGCAGATGCAGGAACGATTCGCTTTACCCCTTATTTACCAAAGGGAATGCGTGAATTTTCACTCACTAACATCAAGTACCGCAAGGCGCAACTCACAGTAAACCTAAGCGGACAGGGAAGCAGCATCAAGAGATTTGAGGTGAATGGGATGACGCAAAAGGAACCGGTGATTTCGGGGGAGCTTGTGGGGGCGGTTGTGGTGGATGTGGTGATGGGGGAGTAAGGAGTGTCGATCAGAAAACCACTTGGAGTTTTAACTGTGGCCGCGTTCGCTAGAGATTTAGTGAACGTTAGACGCGAAATCAGATTGGTATAGAACGAGCTATTAAAAGAAACTACGATCTTAAAAATTACCCGCCCTTTTAAGGTCTGTCAGTAGTAAAAAATTACCGGACTTTTATTCTATATAGACATTTACAATTCTATCCAGCTTATCCTCACAAAATCTATTAGGCTCAATGGATAAAGAGTAATGTCACTGGTTAGAGTGAAGTCCATCGCCAACTATCCCATTAACATAGATCGCTAAGAAAACTTCTTAATACCTCCATCATCAAGTCGTGTTAGACGATTAAAATCTGGATATATTCAATAACTCTGAACTGGGCTTTCAGAGTTTCAAAAAATGAACACACAATATAAAATGACTTTTTTTAGGCTTTCCAGCCGTTACTCACTCACCCTCCAACCTCAACCCCCTACAAACCTCCTTCATCACCTCACACGGATCAACGTTAATCGCCAACGCGATCAGGTAAAGTTCATCAACTCTCAATTTGGTGCTTGCCGTATTGGTGAGTTCACTTAAGCGGGTTTTACTGATCCCGGTTCTTCTGGACACTTCTGATCTATTGATGGATCGTTTGGAAAGATAAAGCCCTAAAGCCGTCATGCTGATCTGAATTTAAGAACATAAAATTATCTATCCGGATAAGTCTTTCCGTTTTTAAGAAAATTCATTTTGCAATCTGTCCGAAAATAAATATGTTTGTTCCGAAAAACGGATAACATTAACTTCAAATCGGATCAACCATGGACTCCTCAACCCACCAACACCTCATCCTCTCCCTCCTCCAGGCCAACCTCACCAACGAAAAACTACTCCTTGGCCTATCAGACCTTCACCTTTCCGACCAGGGAACATTCAGCGTAGACATGGCTGAAGCAGTGCTCTCCCTCATTGGCTTCGAGGATCCGCGGCAGGAGTTTGTAAATGAATACTATGCCTTACAAATGGCGCGGGTAAGAGAAGTAAGCGTAGAAAGCGGTGTGCGAGGAATAAGGATCCTGGCCGAAACGGTATACAACGACCTGGTAAAGTTCAAAGCCCACCATTCCGGAATGAGTACCAATACTGCCTTATCTCCTACCGGCTGAAGCATACCTCAGGTAACAATAGTGTAACCGTAGTGTATAGATGGTGTATGTTTAGTGTAAGTGTAGTGTATGCCCAACATAGCCCAGAAGTACATTCAGTCCGGGGTGTAAAAACAAAAAAACCATCCTGGATGGATGGTTTCAAAGGTGTTGATGTTGCTGGTGGGCCCACTTGGAATCGAACCAAGCACCTACTGATTATGAGTCAGTTGCTCTAACCGAATGAGCTATAGGCCCGTC
>JAZKEZ010000072.1:0-10340 GCA_040386675.1 Bacteroidota bacterium
ACGATCTGCGGAGGAAAACTCAGATCCTCGGTTTCATCGCTTCCATAGTCGACCAGTGTTTGCCGATCGGTAAAGAAAGAACCTGGAGAAACGAGTTTTTCGAGTTGCTCTGTATGTATGGTGGAAAGGCTTGTTGCTGAAATCATTGAACGTACTGTAGTTTTGCTACTTTTACAGGGGTAAAAATACTTTATTTTAACTGATGAGATTCCTTTCCTTCCTTATAGTCGTTTTTGTGCTGAGTTCCTGCAACATCAACTCATACATCATGCTTAAAGATGGTAAAACCACCACCTTTTCGGAGCCGCCGGTTTCAGAATATAAGGAATACCGCATCTCGCCTTTCGACCAGATCACCTTCCGGTTTTACAAGAACAGCGGTTTCGAGATACTTGGTGGAAGCTCAGTTGATGCAGGTGTTGGTAACACGGCATTTCAGCAGCAACAGCAGCTGGCACTCATCAACACCTATAATGTAGAAGCCGACGGAAAGGTAAAACTTCCGTACGTAGGCAAAGTGGATGTGTCGGGAATGACACTACGCGAGGCTGAAGCCTACCTGGAATCGAGATACGACAGCATTTACGTTCGCCCGTTTATCATTCTTAACGTAGTAAACAAACGCGTGATCGTTTCGAGAGGAAACGGAGCCAGCCAGGTTGTGCCGCTGGTAAACACCAACGTGAGCGTTTTCGAAGCACTTTCGCTGGCTGGTGGTATCGACGAACGCGGGAAATCCAAAAAGATAAAACTGATCCGCAGGGTGGCCGGCGGTCACGAGATCTACAAACTCGACCTGAGTACGGTAGAAGGACTGGCCATGGCCGATATGCCGGTTCAAGCAAATGACATCATCTACGTGGATCCGCGGAGACAATACGCCGGGGAATTCCTGCGTGAGGCAGCGCCTTATGTTTCGATTCTGACTTCTATTGTGTTGATTTTGACTGCGACGAGGACGCTGTCAAACTAACAACTAAGAGGTAAGAACTAGGAGGTACCTCGCTGCGCTCGGGATGACTCTAATTATTCGTAGAGGTTGAGGGTGTTCCATTGGCGCATTTGTGTGGCGGCCTGGAATTCGTAACCCGATTCAAGTGTTTGTTCGAAGCGGTGCTGGCGATCTGCCCTGATCTTTTCTTTTATTGAGATCAGTTCATTCAGCACCTTGAGCATACCGGAGACAGAATTTTCTGCCCGTTCGCCGATCCCCGGGTTTTCTTCAAAAAATGTGCGGTGTGCAGTAGTATCAGATGCAAGGATGAATAAGCCGCTTTGGTAATACGACAGCAGTTTGGTGCTGAGATTGAGGTCGCGGCTTGACGTTCCCGGATCATCAACCGAAACTCCCACATCAAACCCGGCCAGGCGCTTATGCAACTCGCGTCTCGGAATCCAGCCCGGTAATGAAATATGTCCTTTTCCTTTTAACCATTCCTGCTCGAACAGCGGATCGACGGTACCGATCAGGGTAAGTTCGATGTGGTTTTTCACTTTCTCGGCTGCCGGAAGGAAGTTTTCCAGTCCACGGCCGAAGGTAACTTCCTGGGAAAACCACACCAGCCTGAGTTTCGGGTGATTGACCGCAAGCGGTTTGATGAAATCGCGACGGGTAAAAAAATTATTGATTGTACAGGTTTTCTCTTCCGGGATACCCAGTTCATTCACCAGGCGGTCACGGATCAGTGAAGACGAATACGTCGAATAAACGGTTTTGGGAAGGGTCTTCTTCAGGAGGGTTTTCATGAGCCGGCCGTTGTGCAGCGATTCTCCGCAATCGGGATAATAGCCGTCGATATCGGCGATGATGTCGCTGCCCATTTCCCTGTTCAGCACGTAGCCTGCATACATGGTATTCGGTCCGTGCGTTACCCCGATGTTGGTGCGGTGGTAGTGTTTGCGGGCGAAAGTGATGAGTTCGATGGCTTTTATCCCGCGTGCCCGTGCAGCAATTGCCGCCGATCCCGGGAAGATGTACGACAGCGCCCGGCACGTTACAAACAGTGCCTTTACCGCTGCTTTCCTGAATACATTCCGTTTCTGCAGGTCGATCTTGAAGATTACGATCTCTGGGTCATTTTCCACGATCTTTTCTTCTACCGCATCGGTGTGGTCGTGTGCTGTAAACGAAACCACGTGGATGTTAAAACCGGCGTGCCGGCCCAACCATACGCCCTTCATGCACCGGGGATCGCTTCCCAGGTTGCCTTCGGTAAGAAACAACAGTCGTATAACGGTATTCATACTGGTTCAGCCTTTATCCTGCATTCACCAAAACGGTTGGCGCATCTTTTTGCCTGGCCATCCATAACATAAGTGCCGTGATGCCGCCGTTGAGCAGCAGCAGTTCGTTCCCAAACTGGTATCCGCCGAGCCATTTCACCGAATTGATGTCGATAAGATACGAAACTAAAGGTGCCAGTAAGCAGATGAGCGGCACCAGTGCATCGCGTGTTTTGGTTTTGGTGAAGATCCCGTAAGCAAACAGCCCGAGCAACGGTCCGTAGGTATAAGTGGCCACTTTCAGCACAGTATCGATCACCGCCGAACTGTTGAGTTGCTTGAACAGCAGGATCACGATCAGCAGGATCACCGCGAAGGCAATGTGAATAATGTGTCGGGCATTTGTTTTTTTCTTTTCCGTAAGCCCCTTTTTATCATACTCCAGGAAATCCACATAAAACGAGGTGGTAAGCGTGGTAAGTACCGAGTCGGCGCTGGAGAAAGTAGCAGCGGTAAGTCCGACGATAAAGAGAAGTCCGGCCCACAATCCAAGGTGGTTCAAGGCAAGATTCGGAAACAGCGTGTCGGTATCGGGTTTACCGGCGCTGTTCAGCGGAAGCTCAAGCCCGATCTTGTTTGCGTAAGTCCACAGCAGGGCACCGAGACAAAGGAAAAAGATCGTTACCAGCGCCATCACCAGACTGAACCATTCCATATTCTTCTGTGCATCACCAAGTGAACGGCAGCTGAGGTTCTTTTGCATCATATTCTGATCCAATCCGGTCATTACCACCGCGATGAACGCTCCGCCGAGAAACTGCTTGAAAAAGAAGTTCTTTGGTGCCCAGTCCCAGAAAAACACCTGTGAATATTCGCTGTTTTTGATAGTGGATACTACTCCGCCGAAGCTAAGATCGAGGTTCGATGCGATCACCACTACTGATGCCACTACAGCCAGTAGCAATACGGACGACTGGAATGTATCGGTCCACACCAGGGTTTTAATACCTCCCTTGTAGGTGTACACGAAGATCAGCAGGATAATGATACTTACTGATAACCAAAATGGTACGCCGGTTCCTGAAGGATTGAGCCAGTGCGGAACGTCGAGTTTACTGAACACAAAAAACTGGATCACAGTTACCGCAAGGAACAATCGCCCGGCGGCACCCAGCATCCGGGAAAGGATAAAGAAAAAAGCACCGGTTTTTTGTGCATTTCGCCCGTAACGCTCCTCAAGGTAAGAATAAATCGAAGTGAGGTTCATGCGGTAATACAGCGGCAGCAATATCCGCGAAATGATGAAGTAGCCGACCAGGTAACCGAGCACCAGCTGCAGGTAACTGAATTTTGCGGCACCAACGGCACCGGGCACCGAAATAAAGGTAACGCCACTGAGCGAATCCCCGAGCATACCAAAGGCTACCGCGATCCAGGGCGAGGTTTTATTGCCGAGGAAGTAACTGTCGGAATCCGCATTTCGTGAGGTGATCCAGGCAATTCCCACCAAAATGGCGAAATAAAGTCCGATGACCGCTATAATAAGTGTGGGTGTCATTCTTTCTATTTGGGTCAAAAGTAAAAAACCACGGTAAGCGCGGTGAACTACTTTAAAGAGGTTATAAAAGTCGGGTTGTGAACATCGCTGCCAATGGGTCATGGACGAATGAGCACATTTACTTACATTTGGCGCAAATGCAGGAAATTTCTTCAAAACTGATCCGCGATGCAGCCGAACAATTGGGTTCTTTACCCGGTGTGGGTAAAAAAACTGCACTCCGACTGGTGTTGCACCTGTTGAAAAGAAGCGATGAAGAAGTTGAGCAGTTTGCACATGCTTTTATCCGCATGAAAAAGCAGATCAAAAACTGCAAGCGCTGCAACAACCTGAGCGACACCGAATTGTGTGAGATTTGTTCTAACCCAAGACGGAGCAACGGATTGATCTGCGTGGTGGAAACCGTAAAAGATGTGCTGGCGATCGAAAGTACACAGCAATACTTTGGTTCGTATCATGTACTCGGCGGAGTGATCTCGCCGATGGAAGGCATTGGTCCGGGCGACCTGAGCATCGGACTGCTGATCGAGCGCTGCACCACTGAAAACCCTACCGAGATCATCCTCGCCCTGAACTCGACCATGGAAGGCGACACGACTAACTTCTACCTCTATAAAAAGCTTTCACCGCTTGGTGTAAAAATCTCTACACTGGCCCGCGGACTTGCCTTTGGTGACGAACTGGAATACGCCGATGAACTCACGCTGGGCAAGAGTATTATTAACCGAACTCCATTTGAAGGATAATCCATGAAGTTATCCATCGTCATTGTCAACTACAACGTAGAGTTCTTCCTCGAACAGTGCCTCAATTCGGTACTGATCGCTATAAAAGGAATGGATGCTGAAGTGTTTGTGGTAGACAATAACTCGGTGGACGGCAGTGTGGAACTCGTAAGGAACCGCTTCCCGGAAGTAAAGCTCATTGCCAATACCGATAACGTGGGATTTTCGCGCGCAAACAACCAGGCCATACTGGAAAGCAGCGGTGAATACGTACTCCTGCTCAATCCTGATACACTGGTGCAGGAAGACACGTTCCGCAAGGTCTGTGACTTTATGGATCAGCATCCCGATGCCGGCGGACTGGGTGTTAAAATGATCGACGGAAAAGGAAATTTCCTTCCCGAAAGCAAGCGCGGACTGCCAACTCCGGCAGTTTCATTCTACAAAATATTCGGCTTATCCAGTTTCTTTCCCAGGTCGCGCACCTTTGGAAAATACCACCTGGGTTACCTCGACAAAGAAAAGAACCACGAGATTGATGTGCTTTCGGGTGCTTTTATGCTGTTGCGCAAATCGGTACTCGATCGGATAGGTTTGCTGGATGAGGCCTTCTTCATGTATGGGGAAGACATCGACCTGTCGTACCGTATTACGCTTGCCGGTTACAAAAACTACTATTTCGCTGAAACTGAGATCATTCACTACAAAGGCGAAAGCACCAAGAAAGGCAGCCTGAACTACGTCTACGTGTTCTACAACGCCATGGTGATCTTCGCCCGCAAGCACTTTTCGAACCGCAATGCGGGATTGTTCTCTTTTATGATCAATATGGCGATCTGGTTCCGCGCTTCGCTTGCGGTGATAAGCAGATTGTTAAGAGTCAGCTGGTTACCTGTGCTGGACATCCTGGCAATGACCGGTGCGATGTGGCTCGCCTCCGGAGTTTACGAATCCGTATCGGCCAAGTTGCTCGACCGTGGAATCATAACCCTTGCATTCCCGCTGTACAGCACCCTTTGGATGCTGGTGTTGTTTTTTAACTCCGCTTACGATCGTCCGTTCCGGTACATCAAAGTATTGAGTTCAGCGTTGTACGGTCTGCTGATCGCACTCGTAGTGTATTCACTGCTGCCCGAAGAATGGCGTTTCTCGCGGATCATGATTGTATCCGGAAGCATCAGTTCGCTGTTGTATTTACTGATCTCGAGGCTGATCCTGAAGCAACTGAAAGTCGGTTTTTACGGCAGCGATGCCGATCTGCACAAGCGTTTTGCACTGGTTGGCGGAAGCGACGAGCAGGAACGGCTGGTACAACTGGTAAAAGCCTCTTACCGCGGTGAACCTGAATTTGTATTGCTCAACACCGAAGAACTTCCAAAACTGAACGACCTGGTACGACTCAAAAAGATCAACGAGATCATTTTCTCTGGTAAAGACCTCACGGCCAGGCAGATCATCACCCAAATGACCCAGGTGGAAAGCAGTTCTGTTGATTTCAAGATTGCCCCGCCCGAAAGCGAATTCATTATCGGCAGCAATTCGATCGACAGCCAGGGCGATTACTACCTGCTGGAAATGGCCGGGATTTACAGCGCCGCGAATACCCGCAACAAACGACTTACCGATCTGCTGCTTAGCCTGATCTTCCTGGCTACCTCGCCCCTGCTCATCCTTTTCCAGCACAACAAAAAGGGGTTTTTATCAAACCTGTTGTTCGTACTTCCGGGCGAATACGGTTGGGTGGGTTTTAACCGAGAATACAGTCAGACGCTGCGCACTAATAATCTTAAAAAAGGAGTGATCCCGGTTACCGAAAAAGGTCAGCCCGAGCAGGTCATCATCAAATCGAACCTCATCTATGCGAAAGATTACGCCTGGTACCGCGATGTGCTGATTGCAGTAAAGCGGCTGCGTGAGCTTGGCAACAAACCCGCGTGAGTACTGCGTTACACTCAAAAATCAGCATACAAATCCTGCAAGGATAATTTAATCAGAAAAATATTCCGGATACTCCACCAATCACCGATAAATAAACTGACTATCACTAAGGTTGCAGGAAATAATTAATCGGTTAAATTTGCACCTCTTTATACAAGACATACTATGGCACAGATAGAACTTCTACTTCCGAAAATGGGCGAAAGCGTTGCTGAAGCAACCGTTATCAAATGGCTGGTAAACGAAGGTGATACCATCGAAGCAGACCAGGCGGTAATTGAGATCGCTACAGATAAGGTAGACAGCGAAGTTCCCGCACCGGATGCAGGAAACTGCTGTGCCAGGAAGGCGATGTGGTTCAGGTAGGTCAGCCTATCGCCATTATCGAAACCGGTGGAAGTGCCTCTCCGAAAACCGAAGCTCCTGCAACTGCAGCAGCCCCGGCAGAGAAAGCCGCCGCGGTAAGTCACGCAGCTCCTCAGATTGTTGCTGCTGCCGATGACGAAAAATCAGACAAATTCCTTTCCCCGCTGGTAAAAAGCATTGCGAAAACTGAAAGTATCAGCAATACTGAACTCGACAGCATCCAGGGAACCGGTTCCAACGGAAGAATTACCAAAGACGATATTCTGAGCTACGTAGCCAGCGGACGCCATTCGATCGCTGATGTGGCCGCTCCTGAAAAGGCTGCTGCACCTGCTCCGGCTCCCAAGGTTGAAGTAAAAGCCGCACCGGCCCAGAGCGCTCCCGTTCCTTCACTTTCTGGTGGCGACGAGATCGTTGAGATGGACCGTATGCGCAAGCTCATCGCCGATCACATGGTGATGTCGAAAAAAGTAAGTCCGCACGTTTCCTCGTTTGTAGAGGCCGATGTAACCAATATGGTACTTTGGAGAGAGCGCGTAAAAGACAAATTCCTACAGGCTTACGGAGAAAAACTTACCTACACTCCGATCCTTATCGAAGCCATTGCACGTGCGATCCGCGAAATGCCGGGTATCAACTGCCAGGTGGTAGACGACAACAAGATCCTGTACAAAAAGAACATCAACATCGGTATGGCAGCTGCACTTCCAAGCGGCAACCTGATCGTACCGGTGATCAAGAATGCAGACCAGCTTAACCTTGCCGGACTGACCAAAAGTGTGAATGACCTGGCCAACCGTGCCCGTAAGAATGCACTGAAGCCAGACGAGATACAGGGCGGAACCTACACCGTTTCCAACGTTGGTACTTTTGGTAACGTGTTCGGTACGCCGATCATCAACCAGCCACAGGCTGCGATCCTTGCGCTTGGTGCTATCAAGAAGAAACCTGCGGTTATCGAAACCCCGACAGGCGATGTGATCGGTATCCGTCACTTTATGTTCCTGAGTCACTCTTACGATCACCGTGTGATCGACGGAGCGCTGGGCGGTTCTTTCATCCGCAGGGTGGCAGATTTCCTTGAAAACTTTGACATCAATAGAGATATTTAACTAAGTTGCGCGTCTTAAACGCATAAGCCTTAGTTATGAGATTTTTTCCCGGTTTACTGTTGGTAATGATCCTGGGCTGGAACGCAGCTTCGGCCCAGGCTCCCAAACGCGACGACCGAACAAAACCTGACCCCAAGAAAGCCGAACAGGAAAAGGCACAGAAGGATTTCGACAAGCTTCCCGCAGAGCAGAAAAAAGTACTGCTGGAAGTAGGAAAAAACATCCAGAAGGAGCAGGACGAAAAGAACCAGAAGAAGTCGACTAAAAAGCAAAGCGATCCTGCCAAAACGCAGGAAAAGCCGAAAACAACTACTACAGCACCGGCTGATCAAAAGCCGGTCGATATCAAAGCACCCGTAAGCACCCCGGTAAACCTGGAAAGTGTACCTGCGGGTAAATCGGTTACCCCGCCATCCAAGACCACTTCAAAAGCCAAAACCGCTGCCAAAACGGCACCGGTAAAGGGCAAAAATGCGAAAGCTGAAGAGAAGGAAGAAAAGCCGCTTCCTCCCAAGGTACAGAAACGTCCGAAGCAGAAACAGAAATACAGCGAAGAGCAACTCAAGGAATACGGCCTGTATACCGAACGGATCACCTCCGATCCCGATTCTGCGGATGTGGCGATAATGCTCCCGAAAACCGGTCCGCAGCTTACCAATGAGGTTCGCCTGAAGAAAGCCATTGAACTCGTGGAGAAGCGTTTCCCGGACAAGGCACTTTCGATGCTGCACGAACTGGTAAAGAAGGATTCAAGAAATTCAAACTACCAGTACTGGCTTGGACGGGCATATCTTGAAAGCTACAATTCCCGCAGCAAATCTATCGGTTATCTCACCAAAGCAGCAGAACACACCGACTTCGAATACCTGGACAAATACCCGGAACGCAATGCCCTTGCGCCGGTAAATGCCCTGTTTTTCCTGGGACAGGCTTATCACCTCGATGGTAATTTTGCTCAGGCAGAAAGACATTACCGTTTGTTCACCAACGTCGCCAAAGCCAACGATCCGCTGCGCATACAGGCAGAGATCAACCTGAAGCAGGTGGCGGTTGCCGAGAAAATGGTGAAAGAACCTAAGAAGAACGTAAGCGTAACCAACCTCGGTCCTTCGGTGAATTCTCCTTATGCGGATTACAGTCCGTTTGTAACCGTTGACGGAACCGAATTGTTTTTCACCACCGCACGACCTTCAAACGACGCCAGTCCGACCACTGCCCCCGCGCTTGACGCCGAAAACGGTAAATACTTTGACGACATTTATGTGGCCAACCTGAATCCTGAAGGACAATGGGTGGATGCGCAGCCCATCAGCCTGGATTCTGCCGGAAATGAGGTAGTGAGAGGAATATCCCTGAATTCTAAAACCCTGTGGTTGTACCAGGACAATACCCTTACCGCCGATATTTACGAAAGCACATTCGCCTTCGGCGCGTGGCAGGCCCCTTCCCCACTCGTTTACGATCAGAATACGCTTGCGTGGGGCCGGAATTTTAACGTGGATGCCGACCGCACCATCGTTTACTTTGCCTCGAAAACCCTTGGCGGTTACGGCGGATCCGACATTTTCTTTGCTTACCGCAATGAGGATGGCTCGTGGAGCGAACCCAGGAACGTTGGTCCGAATGTGAACACGATCTTCGACGAAGACATGCCGTTCCTGCATCCGAACAAACGCGTATTGTACTATTCTTCCAATTCGAACCGCAGTATGGGTGGTTTCGACATTTACCGTTCAATGCTTGTCGGAGAATGGCAAACCGGTGAGAACATGGGTTACCCAATCAATACGGTAGAAGACGACCTGTATTTCAGTATTGCACCTGATGGGAAAAGTGCGTTTTACTCGCGTCGCGGAAAAGACAGTTACGGAGACCTTGACATTTACATGGTGAATTTCTTCAGCAATACTGCTGCACTGCCTCCGCGTCTCCAGGCTACTTTCAAGATCGATCTTCAGAAAGCCCCGAAAACGGAAGAACCTGAGGAAGTGAACGAGATCGTACTGACCAATGTACTGACCCGCGAACAGTTTGTATACATACCGAACATCCGTACCGGGAATTTCTCGGTATACCTGAATCCGTGTACCAAGTACAACATTGAGTACCGCAAGAACGGTGCGGTAGTAAGAACTGAAGATTTCGTTGCACCTTGTGAAATGCAGGCCGGAAACAGCACCATGTTGTTCGATCCGCTGGGTACCAATGTACCGGTTTCGCCGAGAGCCGCCAATATGCCGCTCATCGATAAGACCGAAGCCAACCTGCAGGGCTATGCCTGGCAACTGCAGCATTTCGGCAATCCTGAGACGACGATGGCTTACCAGGACATCAGTTACCTGAATGCCAACGGCGAGATCATCCGCTCGGTAAAACTCGACAGCGAAGGGATTTTCCAGTTTGAAGACATTCCTGCCG
>JAZKEZ010000072.1:10350-20024 GCA_040386675.1 Bacteroidota bacterium
CCAGGATTATATATTCGAGATCAGGTTACCTGAAAACGTTTGCAGCCAGTACAAAGTGGTATTGGTGAAAGACCGTAAAAAGGTGGCTGATGCTCCAAGTTATCAGGTAATCTGTTACCAGTAAATCCATTTTATGAAATTAAACCTGGAACGCCCGATCGCGTTTTTTGACCTGGAGACTACCGGGACCAACATTGTTTCCGATCGCATCGTAGAAATTGCCATAGTAAAGATCCAGCCCGATCAGAGCAAGGAGACCTACTCCAAACGGGTAAATCCTGAAATGCTGATTCCTGAAGCATCTTCGGCGATTCACGGCATTACCAACAAGGATGTTGCGCTTAGTCCGACGTTTGAGCAGCTGGCACCCGAGATTTTTGAGTTCCTGAAAGGCTGCGACCTTGGCGGATTCAACAGCAATCGCTTCGATATTCCGTTGCTGGTGGAGGAATTCCTGAGATACGGCTTCGACCTGGAAGTGGAAAACCGCAAGCTGGTTGATGTCCAGGCCATCTTTCACCGGATGGAGGAACGCACCCTGAGCGCTGCTTATCGCTTTTACTGCGACAAGAACCTCGAAAACGCACACAGTGCCGAAGCAGATGCTGTTGCGACTTACGAGATCCTTGAAGCACAGCTCGACCGCTACGGCGATAAGATCCAGTCGAGCGTTGAGTTCCTTCACGAATTCTCCAAACGCAACAGTCGTACGCTCGATATCGCCGGCAGGTTTGCGTTGAACGACAAAGACGTTCCGTGCTTCAATTTTGGAAAACACAAAGGCAAGCCTGTAAAAGAAGTATTTGAACTGGAACCCGGTTATTACGGCTGGATGCTGCAGGCGGAGTTTGCACTGGATACGAAGAATGTATTGAAGAAGATCAAGATCCAGATCGATACAAAGTGATTTCAAATTCCAAATTTCAAATTTCAAATTTCAAGATGCTGCTTATAAGTGCACCAACTTGGAATTTGGAATTTGAAATTCACTTTTAAGCAGCTGAACTACTAAAGCTAAAACACTTCCCCATTGAAAATTATCTGTATCGGCCGCAACTACGCCGAGCACGCCAAAGAACTGAAGAACGAGATCCCTACCGAGCCCATGTTCTTCATGAAGCCGGAAACTGCGCTCATCCCGAATAACCATCCGTTTATCTACCCGGATTTTACCAGCGACCTGCATTATGAAGCGGAACTGGTGCTGCGCATCAATAAACTCGGGAAAAACATCAGCGAGAAGTTTGCCCACAAATACTACGATGAGATTGGGATCGGGATCGACTTTACCGCGCGCGACCTGCAGGATGCTCAAAAGAAAAAAGGACTTCCCTGGGAAATTGCCAAGGCATTCGACCACAGCGCACCGGTGAGTCAGCAGTTTTTGCCTAAATCCGGATTGGGGGAAATGAATGCGATCCGCTTTCAGCTCGACATCAACGGAACTACTGTTCAGCAAGGAAATACAGCAGATCTGCTGTTCTCGTTTGATCAACTGATCGCTCACGTATCTAAATACTGTACCCTCAAGATCGGTGACCTTATCTTTACCGGTACTCCGGCGGGTGTTGGTCCTGTGAAAATCGGCGACAAGTTGGAAGCCTACATTGAAGGACAAAAACTACTTACCGTCGACATTAAGTAAGTGCTGCCTTGCAGTATTTACAGGATCTTCCATTGAACTGAGGTCATAAGCTAGAATCACCGTCAGTTGATTGCTCGTGTTCACTAATCGGGAAAAAATCATTAATTATCAATCAATTAACGTTTTTTACCGTATTCATTGGTCGAAGAACCAAGTTCATTGGTAAGTCGGAAGCCTACGTTCAACCGGGTTTTACACCTTTAGGCGAAGAATAACTTATATTCGCCGCTGTTTTCCGAACAATCAGGCCTAAGAATCTGCGTTTTAGGAAAGCTTATACCGAACTGAATCGGTGTGACGCAACGCCAATTAGATGAGTTTAAAAGGAAAAGTAAAATTTGTCAGCAACGACAAAACCAGGTTCTTTCAAGTATTAAAGCAACGCGTAGATGGTTATTTCGAGGAAAATAACATCTCCAAACATGCGAACAGCACCATGGTCATTAAATCGATCGTGCTGTTATCTGCATATATTCTCCCTTTTGTAGCGATTACCGTATTCAATCCCAATCCATGGCTTTCCATGTCGTTGTGGCTGTTGATGGGCATTGCCCTTGCCGGTATCGGTATGAGTGTAATGCACGACGGGAACCACGGTGCCTATTCTTCCAGCAAGACGGTGAATTCCATGATGGGCCAGACACTGGCTCTTTTAGGCGGATCAGCTTTCAACTGGAAACTTCAGCACAACATTCTTCACCACACCTATACCAACGTGGTTCCTATGGATGAGGACATCCAGGACCGCCTGGTGATGCGTTTTTCTCCGCATACCGAAGTCAAAGGTTTTCACCGCTTCCAATGGATATATGCATTCTTCTTTTACGGACTGCTTAGTTTGTATTGGGTAGTGGCCAAAGATTTGGTTCAGTTCGTTTCTTTCAAGAAAAGTGGCGTAAATCCTAACAATGAAAAAGAAAACAGGGTATTGCTTGCCAAGATCATCTTGTTGAAAACGGTTTACCTCTCGGTGTTTTTCGGTGTTCCGATGATCATTGGCGGACTTTCCTTTCTACAGGTTTTACCGGGTTTCCTGCTTATGCATTTTATAGCCGGACTGATCCTTACAGTGGTATTTCAGCTTGCACATACGGTTGAGGATACCCATCACCCGTTAGCCAACGAATCGGGAACCATCGAAAACGACTGGGCGATCCACCAATTGAATACAACTGCCAACTTTTCCCCTGATAACAAGTTCATCGGCTGGTATGTCGGCGGACTAAATTACCAGATCGAACATCACCTGTTCCCGAAAATTTGTCACGTGCACTACCCGGGTATTTCAAAGATTGTTAAGCAAACAGCTGAGGAATATGGAATTGAATACCTGGAAAACAAGAGTTTTGGCTGCGCGTTAAGATCGCACGTGAACACATTGAAGCGATTCGGGACTACGCCGGAGCATGCTTTTGATTTTTAAGTGAAGGGTTATTTTTTTTAACCGCAAAGGACACAAAGGTTTTGCGCAAAGGGCTCAGAGATTTCTGGGCCCTTTGCCGTTATTACCGGCTCCGGCTGGTGTCAGATGCGTTGGAGGCAGTTCAGGAATTCGTCTTTCTTGCGTTCCGCTACCGGCACCGAACTCTCGTCGTTCATGATCACGTAACCTCCCCTGCCCTTGTGGTATTTGCGGATAAATTTCAGGTTGATGAGGTGCGAGTGATGTACCCTGAAAAAATTACTGGCACTTAGCTGCTCTTCAAATTCCTTGATACTTCGCGAGGAAACAATGCGCTGGCCCTCAGTCAGGTAGCAAGTGGTGTATTTTCCGTCTGCTTCGCAACGGACAATGGTGGCGATGTCGATAAATTCGTAACCGTCGAGCGAAGAAATGCCCAATTTTCCTGAGGATTGCTGCGGATTGACCGGTTTGTACTGTTCCAGGAACTGGGTGATCTTTTGCTTCAGGTCGAGATCACTCCTACCGCTTTGCGCTTTTTTAACCGCCTCAATGAGTTCATCTTCATCAACCGGTTTCAATAAATAATCTAACGCACTGTATTTAAATGCTTTGCTTGCGTATTTATCGTAAGCCGTCACAAAAATCACGGCAAACTGATGATCGGGAATGCCTTGAAGCACATCGAAGCCCGTTCCGTCTGAAAGTTCGATGTCCAGGAATACCAGGTCGGGCTTGTGCTGTGTGATCAGGGCAATGGCCTGCTGAACAGAATCGGCATCGGCAATCACTTCTACCTGCGGACAACACTTGTCGAGCATCACTTTCAACAGGTCCCTGCCTGCACGTTCGTCATCAACCACAATGGTCTTAAGCATGTTGATCTGTGTTTATAGGTATTAAAATTCTTACCGTGGTTCCGCTGTTTTCCCGTCCGTCTGAATAGGTATCAAACGTTTCAAAGCTAATAGAGTTTCCGTTAAAATAGTTCAGGAGTTCGATACGACTTTCGGTGATCGAGATTCCCATCGACCGGTCCATGCTCTTTTTCTTCTCCCCGGCCTTTTTCCTGCCCACTCCGTCATCGCGGATCTCGCATTGCAACGCATTCCCGATTTGTTCAAAACTGATCAGCAATTGTCCCGGATCGTCCAGCGGCATCAGTCCGTGAATGATCGCATTTTCCACGAAAGGCTGTAACAGCATGGTAGGGATACGGATCTTGCGGGCATCGATCCCTGTAGTATTAAACGCATATGTGAATTGTCGGGTGAAGCGCATTTGCTGCAGCTCGATGTACAGCGAAAGCAATTCGCGTTCTTCGAAAAGGGAAATCGTACTCTGA
Organism: Bacteroidota bacterium; assembly: GCA_040386675.1. Lineage (GTDB taxonomy): Bacteria > Bacteroidota > Bacteroidia > Flavobacteriales_D > Luteibaculaceae > DASUEB01. The sequence continues at coordinate 14,743 of JAZKEZ010000072.1, forward strand.
TCGGATTGTTCCAGGAAACGCCGCAGCAATTTTGAGAACGATTGCAGGTACTTCCCCGCAGAAACCTCATCGTGTACAGCGATAAAATACTTGATCGAATTCAGGCAGTTAAAAATGAAGTGCGGATTCATCTGCGATTGCAGCGCCTTTAATTCGAGCGCTGCAAACTGTTTCTGGAGCTGCTGCTGCTTTTCGTTCTTCTTCCGGATGGACCGGATGCGGAGCAGGAAAACCGCTGCAACCCCGATCACGCTGATCACCGATATCGCAAGGATAAACCAGAGTTCTTTCCATAATGGTCCCGGAACACTCAGCAGTACAATGGATTCACCCGATTGGTTTCCATTGGTTGATCCGTACACCTTTACCCGGAATTTATAGTTGCCGGGAGGGAGGTTCTGGTATTCCTTCATCCGGGCTGCCGTAGGATCGCTCCAGTTTACGTCGTAACCCTCGAGCCGCGTCTGGAACACCACATCCTGGCGGTGACCAAATACCGGTGCGGTGTAGAAAAACTGGATCCTTGCGGGTTCATTACCCGTTTTAATGTTCACCTGCCGCTGTATCTCCACCTCGTTGCCATCTACAACCATTTTTTCCACGCTTGTAGGAATGGCGAACGGAGAGAAATCCACCTTCCTCGGGTCGACCACGCTGAGTCCTTTGGCTCCCGGGAACCACAAGCGGCCATCAGAAGCATTGATCACTGCCGGCATAAAGCCACCGTTGAATTCAGAGCTGATCATTCCATCGGTCCGGTCAAAATGCCGCACCCTCACTGTTTTGTCCTGACGCTGATCGAAAGCAAGCAGGTCACTGCGCGAGGCGACCGTTATTCCCTGGTTGGAGCTCATCCAGAGCATACCGGCCCGATCTTCGGCAATGCTCCAGACATCATTATCGAGCAGGTTGAATTTCCCGGCATAGCGGGTGAATTTGTCCTGGTAAAACCGGAGCAATCCCTCGCCCCGCGTGCCGATCCAGATGTTGGCATCCCGGTCTTCGTAAATGGCCCTTACATAATTCACCTTGAGACCGGTCGAAGGACTGAAGTCTTTCCATTTTCCGTTTTCACGCATGCACAATTGCGAACTGGATCCGATCCACAATCTTGACCGGCTGTCGCAAAAGATCTGGATCACCATTCCCTTGATCGTGAAGTCCTTATAGGCTTTTACGTTGTCGTCCGGGGCTTTGGTAAACAGTCCTGCGCCGGTTCCGATCCAGAGCACTCCCTGCGAATCTTCGTACAGGCTCAGCACCGCAACATCGCGGCATTCGTCGGGTAATGGTATGCGAGAGCATTTCCCGTTCCGGATGCTGAACAATTTGCCCTGTCCTGCTCCGATATATAAGACCCCGGAACTCGTTTTAAGCAGCGACCATCCGCAGATGCCCTGTAATTCGGGGTAAGGCATCCTGGAAATGACGCCTTTTTTCATTTGGTAGATGCCGCCGCAGTCGCTGTTGCAAATGGTGATTTCGTCAGGAGCGGTTTCGAGGATCCCGCCAATACCGTCGGGCACAAGACCATCTGTGCGGTTGTAAGTATGGAACAGCTTGGGTTTAAGCAGGTACAAGCCCGATTTGGTACCGATCCAGGTGTTGTTCTCAAGATCCGTATCCAGCGAATAACACTCATCATTGATGAACGGAATCCGTGTGAATTGCGTGAAACCCGCGGGACAGTAGTAAACTCCTTTATTGGTGGCTATCCAGGTTACTTTATTGTGGGTATCGAAGGTGAGGTCGAGAATTGCACCGCCGTCGAGGTCGACTTTTACCGCGGTGACATGCCCGGTAGAAAGCGAGACATAATAAATGGCGCTATTGTCACAATTGCGGTAGACGCAAATCCGGTCATTGTCTACGCGGCACATTCCCGTAACCTGCCTGGTGGTTGCTGCCATCCGACCCGAATACATGCTTTGCCACACGGGAAAAGAACAGGCAAGGTCGCTGTCGTCACCAAGCCGGACCCTGCGGAGTGAATCGCCGGTGTAGATAAACAGTCCGCGGCTGCCCGTAACCACAACTTTACCGCTACTGTAGAGGATGTTGTGGATCGACGAGTTTACCGAGAATAATTTTACCGGTTTACCCTGCCCGGTTTTTCGGAATACGTTACCATCGTAGGTGGCGAGGTACAGATCGCCATTTTCAGATCTGGCGTCGCCGATCACATTTGAACTCCCGATCTTCCAGGGTTGAAATCCTGTTCCGGATGCATTGAGGATGAATGAACCTTTGCTGGTGAACAGTACTGGCGATCCGGTATGGTCAGAGCTGGTTCCGGTAAGGAACAATCCTTTCAGTAACGGGACATTCGCTTCGTTGTACGTAATAAATTTACGGCCGTCGAACGATGAAATACCGCTGTAGGTGAGTATCCAGATATTGCCGCTTTTCACCCGGGTGACCGAAAGCACCGAATTTTGCGGCAATCCTTCCTCCGTTCGCCAGTGCTGTGCGGTGTAGGCGCTTTCTTCGCGGAGCGATTCTTCCAGCAGTTTTTGGGCATTGGCGGAAAAACAGCTGCATAACATCAGTACAAAAAGCCCGGACAACCTGAGGAAATGCATAGGGGCCAATTTAGTAAAACAGCCGGTGCAGAATCATCTCTGGCGCGGCAGTCATTACCGCGGTTAAATTTCAACAATTAACGAATCGGAACCGCTGAAATAGCAGCATTTTGCTGATGGAAAGGCAACTAAAAAAGATCATCTTGATTTGCTAAAAACTCTTAAATCTTTGAATTCCAATACCATTGGGACAATGTCACCGTTTTTGTGTCGCCCCGATGATTAGATTCATCTCTCAAAAGAACCTGTACAACCTGGCAAAATAGCAATTCAACATTCCAATTTTGCCTGTATTAACGATTAGCGCAGTATTACCGCGGTGTTAATTGTACGCAGGGAATTCTTAAATTTATCCACTTTTTGCATTGACGCAAAGAGAAAAAGTTTCGCCTAACGATTAAAAACCAGTGATTTACAGGTTATTCTTTTCGACTAAAAATTGAGACCGGATTTCCTCTATTATTTTGTACCCATCAAAACACGGAATATTCACTAAAAAATGCTTAACTCACACAAAATCAGCAAAAATAAGGGGTGTATGAAAAACAATTACTTTAAATGGGGTTTTTTGGTTGCCATGGGACTTGCGACCTTTGTCTCAAAAGCGCAGGATCACAAGCTCTGCGGTACCGATGAGCACACAAAAGCCCTGATCCAGGCCGATCCTTCGATCCTGCAACGCCAGATTGAGTCGGACAAAAGACTTCAGAAACTAATCGAGAATTACGCCCAGAAGGGTGCCCAGGCAATTGACCTTGATCGCGTAGTTACGATTCCAATTGTTTTCCACGTTATTCACCAATACGGTCCGGAAAACATTTCTGATGACCAGCTGCTTTCTGCAGTTCGTATCCTTAACGAGGATTTCATGAAGGAGAACGCAGATACTGCTACAGTGATCGCGCCTTTCAAGAATAAGATCGGAAAAGCCAACATCAAATTCGAACTGGCTACTATCGATCCTTTCGGGAATTGCACCAACGGTATCAACCGTATTGCTTCCCTTGAAACCGATCTGGTACGCAACGGACTTTACCGTGCACGTTTCGGTGTATGGAACCCAAGTAAATACCTTAACATCTGGGTAACCCGCCTTCTTCCTGACGGAGCGGCAGGTATCTCTACCTTCCCTTCTTCAGCAGTAGGACCAGGCTCTACCTTTGATGGTATCAGCATGTTGTCTAACTACACCGGAGACAGAGGTACTTCAGGACCAGGTGGTGCACGTGCACTTACCCACGAGGTTGGTCACTTCCTGAACCTTTACCATATCTGGGGTAACACCGAGCCTGCAACCGTTTGCGGGGATGATGAGGTAGAAGATACTCCAATCACTAAAGGATTCAACCCTAACTCGATCCCTTGCCAGTCTATGCCAAGTGTGTGCGATACCAACCACGTGATTGTTGAAAACCACCAGAACTACATGGATTATGCATACTGCCAGCAGATGTATACTCCAGGACAGGTATTCCGTATGCGTGCTGTACTTTTCCCACAAAATGCATCAGATTCAGCCGCAGTAGCTTTCCGTTACAATTTGTTTGCTGACGCTAACCTTGCTGCTACAGGGATCAATGGAGTAACCAATAAAGTATGTGCTCCGGAAGCAGATTTCTATCCTGACAAGCTTACCGTTTGCCGCAACACGGCTGTTGTATTTACAGATAACACTACCAAGAACTTCGTAACTGAGCGTACCTGGTCATTCCCTGACGGTAACCCTGCAAGCTCAACTTCACGTGCGCCAAGCGTGCGTTACAGTACCCCAGGCTGGAAAACTGCAACCCTTACTGTTAAAGGTTCAGGCGGACAAGCGACCAAAACCATCACCAGAGTAGTATTTGTTTCTGATGAGACCACTGCTGCTGAAGTACCTTACATCCAATCGTTCAGAAACAACAGTATTTTCGGAGAGAGCTGGTTGATCGGGAATCCTGAAAGCAACCAGACTTCATGGAAACCAACTGAAGCTGCAGGATACTGGGACCCGGGTTCTGTAATGCTTAACGCTTCAGAAATCGGTGGCGGAAGAACTATCGTTGACGGTAACGGTGACGTGGATATCCTTACCACTCCATCATTTAACCTTGCCGGTAAAGCTGACTACATCCTTTTCTTCAATTATGCAGCTGCAACTAAAGCTACCAGCTCTGTTAACATGAAAGATTCTCTTGTGTTGGAAGGTTCTGCAAACTGTGGTGGTTCATGGTCTACTATTAAGACCTTCAACAAGAGCTTGCTTTACAGCGGTGGTTACCACGAAGAGGGCTTCACTCCTCAAAACAAAAATGAGTGGAAATCTTTCAGTACTAAAGTTAAGGGTGGTACCGGTGCTTCTGCATTTGACTTCGCTAAAGACAATGTACGTTTCAGATTCAGATACGTTTCTTCTTCATACAGCAACAACATTTACATTGATGATTTCCAGATCTCATCAGTAACAGGAATTCAATCTGTACTTGCAGCAAACCTTAACGTAACGGTTTATCCTAACCCGATCACTGAGGAGTCTGTTGTAGAATACCAGGTAGGTGCTCCTACTGAAGTAGTTCTTAACATCCTTGACGTTACCGGTAAAGTTGCTGTTAGCAAAAACCTTGGTGTTGTTTCAGAAGGCGGACAAAAAGAAGATCTTAGTACAATGACCTCAACGCTTCGCGCTGGTGTTTACTTCCTTACTGTTAACGCAGGTGGAAG
>JAZKEZ010000073.1:0-3851 GCA_040386675.1 Bacteroidota bacterium
AAGGATTTCATTATTGAAACCGGTACTGCACAAGGGATCGACTTCGTAATTAAATACGATTACAAGGCATTCAACCTGTATGCGGTGTATTCGTTGAGCAAAGTGAAGCGTTTCGATGGAATCAACGAATACTTCCCTGTATTCGACCGTCGTCACAACATCAACATCGTGAGTTCATACAGCTTTGGTAAGAACAACAGCTGGGAGACCAGTCTCCGCTGGAACTTCGGTTCAGGATTTCCTTACACACAGACTGCCGGATTCTACGAGAAAAACACTTTCGGGGGAGGAAACGACATCACCAACAACAACGGACAACTTGGGATTCTTTACGGAGATTACAACGCGGCCCGTCTGCCAACCTACCACCGTCTGGATCTGAGCATCAAGAAGACCTACCGCTTTAAAGAGCGTATGGGACTTGAAGTTGGAGCAAGTGTATCAAACGCTTACAACCGCGAAAACATGTTCTATTTCGACCGCGTAAGATTCAAGCGTGTAAACCAGCTGCCGATCCTGCCAAGTGTGAACATGGCATTCTTCTTCTAAGATCATTTTATCAAAATACAAAGCAGGGATCCATTTGTTGGGTTCCTGCTTTTTTTGTTTGAGGTTCCTCGCTCTGCTCGGAATGACATGTTAAAGGTTTCGTGTTGGCTTCGCCGTCATTATTATCTCGGCTTCCGGCATCTTAATTCTTACTTCTTAATTCTTATTTCTTCAGGGATGAATGTGTTTTTGTTCTAACTTTGCGCCCCGTAGTTACATTTTTTTCTATCACGTTTTATGACCACAAAGTACATCTTCGTAACGGGCGGGGTTACCTCTTCACTCGGTAAGGGTATCGTTGCTGCTTCTTTAGCAAAACTCCTACAGTCACGCGGTTTTTCGGTTACCATCCAAAAACTCGATCCCTACATCAACATCGATCCGGGAACACTGAATCCTTACGAGCATGGCGAATGTTTTGTAACCGAAGACGGAGCTGAAACAGATCTTGACCTTGGTCACTACGAACGTTTCCTGAATACACCTACTTCGCAGGCCAACAACGTAACTACCGGCAGAATTTACCAGACGGTTATTGAGAAAGAGCGCAGAGGCGAGTTTCTTGGAAAGACTGTACAGGTTGTTCCTCACATCACCGACGAAATCAAGAGAAGGATCCAGTTACTGGGTCAGAAAAATGAATTCGAATTCGTGATCACCGAGATTGGTGGTACCGTTGGAGATATCGAATCACTTCCTTTTGTTGAGGCTGTTCGCCAGCTGAACTGGGAATTGGAGAACGACTGCCTGGTGATCCACCTTACGCTTATTCCTTACGTAACTGCAGCGGGAGAGCTAAAGACCAAACCTACCCAGCACTCTGTAAAAGGAATGCTTGAACTGGGTGTACAACCCGATATCCTGGTGTGCCGTACTGAGCACCCGCTTACCGAAAGTGTAAGAAACAAAGTGGCCTTGTTCTGTAACGTGACCCGCGAATCGGTGATCGAAGCGATGGATGCCGATACCATTTACGATGTTCCGTTGCACATGCAGCGCGAGCGCCTGGATGAAGTGGTACTTAAAAAACTGGGTTACTCCAATTATCCTGAACCTGATCTGGGAACCTGGAAAGATTTCCTTTCTAAATTCAAGAATCCCAAAAACCATATTTGTGTAGGTATTGTAGGTAAGTACGTAGAACTTCCTGATGCTTACAAGTCGATTTCTGAAGCGCTGCACCATGCAGGTTCGCAGAACGAGACCAAGGTGCAGATCAAATGGCTGCATTCTGAAGACATTACCGCAGAAAATGCGGCACAAACCTTCAGCGGACTTGATGGTATCCTGGTTGCTCCCGGTTTCGGAGAGCGCGGAATTGCCGGAAAGATCGAAACCATTAAGTATGCACGTACCAACAATGTTCCGTTCTTCGGGATCTGCCTGGGTATGCAGTGTGCGGTGATCGAGTTTGCACGTAACGTGCTGGGTTATGCCGATGCACACAGTACTGAAATGGATGCCAAAACCATTCACCCGGTCATCTCGATGATGGACGGCCAGAAAAAGGTGACCAACAAGGGCGGAACCATGCGTCTTGGGGCCTATGCCTGCTCAGTGAAGGAAAGCACACTTGCGCACACCATTTACGGCAAGAAAGACATTACCGAACGTCACCGTCACCGTTACGAGTTCAACAACCTATACCAGCCTAAATTTGAGGCAGCAGGAATGATCGCGAGCGGTATCAACCCGGAAAACAAACTGGTAGAGATCGTTGAGATCCCTTCCCACCCGTATTTCATCGGTGTTCAGTTCCACCCGGAATACAAGAGTACCGTTCAGAATCCGCACCCGTTGTTCGTGAATTTCGTGAAGGCAGCGCTGAAGGTGAAGGAATTGGTTGCTTGAGGTTTGGACGGTTTAGATAGTTTAGACGGTTTAGACGGTTTAGACGGAGGCCAAAGCCATACTGCTTAGCATATATCACTTAATTAAATCCTGTTCCTATTTGGGACAGGATTTTTTATTGGTATTACCCCTTTATTTTTTGGTTTGCTTCTTTTCTCCGTCATCCTCCCTTCGTGTCCTTTGTGGTTAACCAAACTAATCCCCCTCGAACAAAAAAAGCCGACCCCTTGCAGGATCGGCTTTCTGATATTCAAAAGTTTCGTTTAAACAGTCAACAAATCAACCGTTCAACAGATCAATAAATAAACTTATTTGATCATTTTCACAGCGAAGCTTTCGCCGTTCTCAAGATTCACAGATACTACATAGATACCTGAGTTAAGATCAGCAGTATTCAGGTTTACAGTATTGATACCTGCAGTTGCTGATTTGCTGTGCTGAACAGAGATAGTGCGTCCTGCGATGTCAAGAATACGGATTTCGTATTTCTGAGTTTCTGCCAGTTCGAATTTCAATGTTGTTGCATCTTTTACCGGGTTAGGGCTGATGTTCAGTTGTCCGGCTTCCTTGCGTACACCGTTAATGCCTACTGAAGAAAGATCTGGCTTAACAGCGATATCCTTAATAGCAGAACCTGTACCGATACGTCCAACCAGTGAGGCTGCACCTGTAGTAAGGTTGATAGTATACAGGTTATCGTAAGTATCGGTAACGTCGGCAGCAAAATAAGCAACATCAGTACCTGACATTGAGTGGTAGTAAATATCAAGGTCGCTGGTAAGTGTGGCAGTCGACTGGATCACACCTGAGTTACCTACAGTGTTCAGAATACCCTGGTTTGGTGGAACCTGTGTAGTAAGGATATTCAAACTGTCATCGTAAGTGTAAAGTGTAGTAGTGGTAGCACCGAAACGGGCGTTGGTGTAAGCTGCTGAACCAATGTTAGGGTTCTTTCCGAAGTTAACATCAGCATTTGCATAGCTAAGGCTGGTATCGGTTGCGGCAAGAAGGCCGGTTACCGGGTGCAGACGGAAGTTTTTCTCGTTGCTGGTTACCACACGGATACGGTCAACAGTTGGGTTGAAATCCATGGCCACTCTTCCGCTAAGGTCGATCGCAGTGATAGAATCAGCGCTAACCGGGGTAAGCAGACCGTTGGTCAGGTTGATGGTGTTTACACGTGCAGTCTTGCTGGTGGTGTTGTAAGTAAGGACATACAATCCGCCGTTTGCGTTGCGGAAGTCAGAACCAACTACTTCGTAACCTGCAGGAAGTCCGCCGATAGCTACTTGTGAGCGGATGTACTCAGGGTTTTCGGAGTTGAAGCTGATCAACTGGTTTCCTGAAGTGATCGCATATACCAATGGTCCGTTTGCAGCAGGTGCAGTACGGTCGATGTTTACCGAAAGATCAGTTACTGCAATTCCGTATCCAATGTTACCAACCAGTGT
>JAZKEZ010000073.1:3861-5063 GCA_040386675.1 Bacteroidota bacterium
TTTACAGTGTACAGTTTATCAAAAGTGCTGGTACCGGTATTTGCAGTGAAATAAGCGGTGTTTGTGCGGGTAATGGTATCGAAAGCGATATCAAGATCTGAAGTAGGATCTACCAGGTTAACGGCAATTCCGGAGCTTCCAAGTGTATTCAGTGTTCCGTTGTTAGGCGGCACCTGGCTTGCAAATACGTTCAGTGAATCATCGTACACGTAAAGTGTGGTCGAGGTAGCACCTGCAAAGCTGTTGGTATAACCTGCAGCACCAATGAAAGGATCTCTTCCGGCGTTTACGTCACCGGCAGCATAGTTCAGGTCAAGATCGGTAGCAGCAACTGCACCGGTAACCGGGTGTAGCCTGTAGTTCTTGTTGTTTGACGAAGAAAGTCTGATACGGTCAACAGTAGGATTGAAATCGAAGTTGATCTCGCCGCTTACGTTCAGTGTGCGCAGTGAATCGCCAACCTGTGTAGCGATAGCTGTAGTTTTGTTAATGGTGTAAAGTTTCCCGGTCTGAGAAGTTGCGTTGTAGGCAAATGCATACAGTTCGCCGGTAAGTGGTCTTACGTCGGTTCCTTTAATGGTATATCCTGTGGTGATACCGGTTATTGGTGTTGCAGAGATAATGTAATCAGGAGTTCCGGTGCGGAAAGAAAGCAGGTTAACAGTAGAACTTACTGCATAAGCCAGTTTACCGGTTTCTGCAGGTGCGGTACGGTCGATGCGGATGGCGATGTCTTTAATGGCCAGGTTGCTGCCGATGTTCCCAACCGGGGTGATCGAAGCAGTACCTGCATTCAGGATGTAAAAAATGTCTTGGGTATCTGCACCGTTGTTGGCAACAAAGTAACCTTTGTTTACACCAGCAGTTTTGTCAAACCAGAAATCCATGTCTGAAGTAGGATCAGACATGTTCACGCTGATACCAGAAGAAAACAAAGTGTTCAACACACCGTTGTTTGGCGGGTTCTGAAGCGCAAACACATTCAGGCTGTCATCATAAACGATAAGCTGGGTAGTGGTCGAACCGATGAATGAGTTGGTGTAGGCACCGGTTCCGATGTGTGGCTTTTTGCCCACGTTGGCATCGGTCGGAGCATAACGCAATGTACTGTCGGTAGCGGCAATTGCACCGGTTACCGGGTGAAGACGGTAGTTGACACCGGTGGAGGTTTCCACACGGATACGGTCAACAGTCGGATTGAA
>JAZKEZ010000073.1:5073-25490 GCA_040386675.1 Bacteroidota bacterium
ACGTGCCCGTCGATCGGGAAGTTCAGGATAGGCGAACCTACCGGAGTAGCAAAACCTGAGAGGGTGTCAACGGTGTACAGCTGACCGGTTTTCACGGCAACATTCAGGTAGCCGAGGATGTACAGCTGACCGGTTGCCGGTCTGAAGTCCATACCTACGATTGATGAAAGCGCGGTGGTTCCTGTTACGTTAAGTGTTCTGGCGATGGTGCCTGGCGTGGCGGCGTTGAAAACGCTGATCTGGTTACCCGCTGTATTGAGCGCGTAGACCGTCTGTGCCTCCGTTCGGTTGGCGGACAGTCCCAGTATAGTACATAATACCGGAAGTATAAGTTTTCTCATAGGGTAGATTTAAATGAACCCCTATATACGAGCTTATTACAGTCCGGGATTTTGTAAAGATGTATTATCTGCCTTTTTTATGAAGCGAACGAATACCGCACGCATAATGAAATACACTGTAGGCGCAGTAAACACTGCAATTACCGACCAGGCAACAATGGCCCTCATGGTGGCATCCCAAAGAGTTTTAATGGCCTCAAGCGGCGAATTGCTTACCAGCGAAACCACCTGCTCAACCGAAAAGGGAAAAGGTTCGGCGTTAAACAGCCATTCTCCCATCCGGATCTGTGGAAGATACAGGACAAACAGCAGGGGATAGGCGAGGTTGTTGACGAGGAACACAGCACCCGGATTCAGGCGGAAGGCCCAGATCACGCCCAGGCAAAGCAGCGAATGTGCCCCGAACACCGGGAAAAATGCAAGCGTAAAGCCCAATGACACTGCCAGTGCCAGCCGCGAAGGCTCAACGCCCTGTTTTAATAAATTGAAAAGCGGATCAACCAGCTTTCTTCTAAACCAATTGCTCCGCTTTTCCATGCCTGTATAGGTTGAATTGTTGATGTGTTGAATTGTTGATTGGTTGATGCTGGATCTAAACAAATCAACACATCAACAATTCAACAAACAACCGAATCACAGTTGCTTCGTGATCTTATCGCTCATCGGGTTGGTCATGCTGTAGTACACATCAACCAGGTTACCGTTTTCGTCGATCAGGTATTTCTGGAAATTCCATTTTACTGAAGAATTCATCTTACCGTTCAGCTCTTTGTTGGTCAGCCAGGCGTAGATCGGATGCTGGGTTTGCCCTTTCTCATCCTTCACATTGATCTTTTCGGTAAGCGGGAAAGTAACACCGAAGTTCTTCTCGCAGAAGGTAGCGATCTCTGACGGGCCGCCTGGTTCCTGCTCACCAAACTGGTTGCATGGGAAACCGATCACCACCAGTTTATCGCCGTATTGCTTGTGCAGCGCCTGCAGGTCTTTGTATTGCTTGGTAAAGCCGCACTCAGAAGCCACGTTTACCAAAAGCAGTTTCTTGCCTTTGTATTTGCTCAGATCGATCTCGCTTTTGCCGTCAAGACTCTTGATCTTGTACTGGTAAAGAGATGTTGGAGCGGTTACGGTCTTATCTGCATTCGAAAAACCGAAGATGCTGAACAATACTGCGCTGATGCTTCCCATAAGTAGTAGCGATAGAAGGAGTTTAGTTTTCATTGGAAATTAATGTGGAAATTAGAAAATGGGTAAATGTGAGAATGTGGAAATGAGTGGAGCAGATTGGTAAATGTGCGCTTTCTCATTTGCACATTTACCAATTTGCACATTTAAAGTACTAAGTTGTTCGGGCGAACGTAAACCATTTGCATCACGTTGATGTTTCTCATGGCAAATGCAGCTTCACAGTAGCAAAGGTAGTAGTTCCATTTGCGGATGAAGCGGTTGTCGAAACCAAGGCTTTTTACTTCGTCAAGCTTTTCGTTGAAGGTCTTGTGCCACCTGTTCAGCGTTTTTGCGTAATCAAGGCCAAGGTCTTTCAGGTCTACCAGGGTAAGTTCGCTGGTTGCGTTTACCGCTTTGTTGATCGCGCCTACACTTGGAAGCAATGAACCCGGGAAAATGTGCTTCTGGATCCAGTCTACATTCTTTCTCAATGCATCGAAGCGGCTGTCAGGACAGGTAATTACCTGCATTGCGAAAATTCCCTGTGGTTTCAGCAGTCGGTTCACGGTGCTGAAGTATACCGGAAGGTATTTGGCACCAACGGCTTCAAGCATTTCAATCGAAACGATCTTGTCGAATTTGCCTTCTACTGCACGGTAATCCACCAGTTCAACATTCACCAGGTGATCAACGCCGTTTTTCTTCATGCGCTCCCTGGCTAGTTTTTGCTGCTCTACAGAAAGGGTAATGGTGGTTACTTTACAACCGTAAGTTCCGGCCATGTAAGCGGCCATGCTTCCCCAGCCTGATCCGATCTCAAGTACGTGATCTTCAGGCTGAAGTTTAAGCTGCTCGCAAAGGCGTTCGTATTTGGCCAGCTGAGCAGTTCTCAGGTCCAGGCTTTCTTCAGTGAAATAAGCCGCACTGTAAGTCATGGTATCATCCAGCCACAGGCTGTAGAAATCGTTACCAAGATCGTAGTGCTCTGAAATGTTACGGCGTGATCCGCTCAGGTCATTGCGGCGGAAGTAATGCTCCACCTTATTGATGAAGTTGAGCAGGTTCAAACCGATCTTTGTAGAGATCTGGTTTCCTGAAAGGGTAGGAACGTGTGTTACGTTCAGCAGTACCCAGCTCACGAAGTTGGTCAGGTTGTCGCAGTCCCAGTCGCCGTCTACATAAGACTCCCCGAAACCGATGTCTCCGAAAAGGATGAACTTCTTGAACAGGTCGTAGTTGTGTACGGTTACATTGCAACTAACACCGTCGCCGTTACCAAACTCGAAAACCTCACCGCCCGGAAGGGTAAGGTTACATCTACCGTATGGCATTGAAGACATAATGTTGATAGTGATCTTCTCGTAGATCGACTTTGGCTTGTATATGGCTAATGTGGTGACTGACATGATGTTTTGTAATAGTTTTTGGCCGTTAGGGGCTTCTGGAAAAAATTACGATAAATTTTCGTCGAGGGATTTATGTTTGCGATTTACTTCTCTCTGGAGGTCCTTGTTCGCAGCCTTCGATTCGAAGGGTATCTTCTTGATCCACAGCTTAAGTGCCTGCCAGTGGATGAGGAAAATGATCTGAAGCGTAAGGAACGGAAACCTCAAAAATATTTTGATTGCCGACCACGTAGTGAGGGGTTTACGACGGCCGGTAAGGGTGCTGATAAAGAATTTATCGTCACCGCGGTACGTATCGATCTTGATGTTCATCTGTTCGCCTGGAACAGAAATGCGGAAATGAAACTCGTCGTCGAGTTTGGTGAACGGGGAAACGTAAAAGTGTTTTGGCGTACGCAGCTCAAAAACGCTCCCGTCATAATCGGTGAGGAGAAAGTTCTTCATTTCGTAATAGGTGTTCCCGACTTCTGCAATGCAAAATGCGGGCCTTCCATCATCCGAAATGAAGTAATAAAATGATACCGGGTTGAACAGGTAGCCCAACATCCTGAGATTGGTGAGCAGATAGATCTTTCCTCCCGGCCAGTCGTGACCTTTTTCCTTCAGGTAAGCGATCACATTTTCTTTAACGGTAAGTGTATTCGACTCCCCGCCAACATGATCTTTATCATTAAAACTAAACAGGTTGAACCGGTTGTAGCCTACAAAGAAATTCTTCTTTGCGAGTTCAGCCGGTTCATCGAGATCGATCCACCACATGAAGGTATGGTAATGGAACCGGTGCGTCTTTGGACTGAACCGGTGGTGCATTACCAGGCATTTATACAGTGCTGAATTCAAATCGTGTGTTTAGGGTATATACGCTTACTTTTTGTAAACCGGTTTTATTTCAAGGGTTTTTCCCGTCAGCACCTCGCACAGTTTTACCGCGCTCCAGAGTGCATCTTCGTGAAACCCGTTGCGGAAGTAGCTGCCGCAAAAGTAAATGTTCCCGTCTTCGTTCAGCTTCGGGAGATTCTTTTGCGCATCAAAACCGGCAACCGTAAAGATCGGGTGATCGTAGCTGATGGTCTTGTGTACTTTCTTAGGATCAATAAATCCCGGATCGTTGATCGACACAAAGTATTCTTTGTTCTTGCTCACCTTTTGAAGCTGGTTCATGCTGTATACCGTGGTGGTTACCAGCTGACCGTCTTTCTCAGCGATCAGGTAGTTCCAGGCGCTCCAGCACTTCTTTTTCTTAGGCATTACTGATTCGTCGCTGTGTAGCGTGGCGATATTGGCCTGATACTCGAAAGGCGTAAGCAGTTCTTTCTGAAGGTCGCTTGGGTTTTTCAGTGTTTTCAGGGTCTGGTCGGCATGACCCGCCATGATCACCTTATCAAACAATTGCTTCTCTCCCGATTCAAGCGTTACCATTACCTGCTCGCCTGATTTTTCTACCGAAACAACCTTGCTGTTCACGCGGATACGGTCTTTGAACGGGGCGATCAGTTTGTCGCGGTACTGCCAGCTGCCCTGATGCACGGTAAACCACTGGTATTGCGTACTCAGTCCAAGTAGCCCGTGGTTCCTGAAGAATTTGATCAGGGCCTCGGCCGGGTATTTCAGTGTAATATCGGTTGGGGTACTCCAGAGTGCAGAACTCATCGGAGCCAGGTATTTATACAGGAAATCATCCCCAAAACCTTTGCGGGTGCAGTAATCCGCCATGCTCAGCCCGGATACGAAACCGCTTTCGAGATCATTTACCGCCTCATCGTTGAAACGTTTCATCTGCAGCAGCATCCTGAAATGCCTGCGGCTGAAAATGTTCTTGCGCTGTGCAAACAGTCCGTCGAGACCTGAACCGCAATATTCCAGTCCGGTAGGTTTGTGCTGTACTGAAAACGACATTTCGCATTTCTGGGTAAGCACTCCCAGCTGACTGAACAGGCGGGTAAGGTTAGGATACGTGATGTGATTGAAAACAATAAAGCCGGTATCGACCTTGATTTCACGGTGATCCTCCTCTACTGTGGCGGTGTGGGTGTGACCACCGACATAATCATTCTGCTCAAATAGCGTGATGTCAAAATTGTGTTGCAGGAAGTGAGCGCAGCCCATTCCGGCAATCCCGGTGCCAACGATGGCGATTTTTTGCATTGTACTGGATGTAAAGTATGCCGCAATTTAGCGGAAATAGAGTCAGTTAATCGTTAAAAATGTACTGTGAAATGGCTAACATTATCCCTTAGCCTGAGTTACAGCAGTCAAAAAGTGAAGAACGGCGTAGGTAGACAATTGTCCGGATGGGCCGTTCAGGTGGTAATCTGCTCCGTGCGTGGCCCAGGGAAGGCTCAGGAGATAGTGCGGAACGTGGTTGGGGGTAAGCGTTTTGATCAGGTGAAGATTGTGACCGTAAGCAACCATATTGTCTTTCAGTCCGTGGATCATCAGCGTTGGAGGAGAAGATGGCGTAACGTGCGTCATGGCCGTAGCATCTTCGTATTTGTGCCGTACTTCATCCAGCGTTCCACCCATATACTGAGTGATCAGCGTTTTGGATTTCAGCACCGAATTATCGGTAGAAAGCGAATATCCCCAAACCATATCTGCGGGAGAATAAAACGCCACGATCCCTTTTATCTGCGGCAAATGAAGGCTGTAACCGGCCTGCAGCGCAATTTGTCCGCCGGCTGATCTTCCGAGCAGTACGATGCGGCTGGTGTCGACCTGGTACTTACCGGCGTTGGCCGAAAGAAAGTCGATGCAGTGCTGAACATCGTCCAGCTGCTGCGGACTCTGGAAATCGGGGGCGAGGCTGTAGTTGATCGCAGCCACATTGTATCCGTTTGCCGCAAGTACGCGGTTAAAGGTTTCCATCTGGCTTTTGTTCCCGCTGTCCCATCCGCCGCCGTGGATCACGATCACGAGCGGTGCGGCTTTCTTTTCCTGCGACTGGTAAAAGTCGAGGTCGAGCGAACGCCTTCCGTCTGAATAATACGTGAGCGTGGTTGGCAAAGGTCCGTCGGGAGCCGAACGGAACATCTTAACGACCGAGAACGGATCGGTTTTTACTTCGGCCGGTCCGAATGATTTCTCCAGCTCCTGCGGCAGTTTCCCTGCAATTTGCCCGGCCTCGTAGACCGGGAAGAGAAACAGGGAAAGCGCGGTAAGCAGCAGGATGACCTGCGGGATCATCCAGTACTGGCGGTGAAACCCGGGAACCAGGAACAGCAGCAGCGTGATCAATACCGGGATGTGTGAATATTCAGACACCACGATCTTGATCTGCCACAGCAAATAATTAGGCGGAAGTATGATGCACAGTATGGAAACCGCGGCCATAAAGACCAGCAGCAGCGTGCGAATCAGTTCTGGCATTGTTAGTTAGCCGATACTTTAGAGAACTGGTAATGACAAACCATCCACTCGTTACCTCCGTTGTATCCCCACAATTCGGCGCAGGCCATGTAGAAAATCCTCCAGTAAGCCCACCACAGGTTGGCTTTGTCTTTGCCGTACGTCTGTTCGAAAAGCGGCATCAGTTCTTTTTTATGCGCATCCATGTTTTCCAGCCAGTGGTTGGCGGTGCGCTCATAATGCTGTCCGTTCACCACCCAGTGACGGTCGATCTTGATGTGATCGTTGAAACTGTAATACAGGTGGTTGTTTGGCATGATACCTCCGCTGAAGAAATAGCGGGACATCCAATCCGACTCATCTTTCACCTCAAACAGGTAAGGATTGGTCTTGTGGGTAAAGATGTGTACGAAACACTTGGCATCGTCTTTCATCCATCCGGCTACACGTGCAAACAATTTCTCGTAGTTACGCATGTGCTCAAACATCTCAACAGAAACTACGCGGTCGAATTTTTTGTCGATGTTGAACACGTTCATATCGGCAGTGATCACGGTAAGGTTACGGATGCCTCTTTTCTTGGCTTGTTCGTCGATGTGTTCTTTCTGGGTACGTGAGTTACTTACCACGGTAAAGTTACTTCCCGGGAATTTTGCCGACATATATAATGACAGCGATCCCCAGCCGCAACCCAGCTCAAGTACATCAAGCCCGTTGGTCAGTTCGGCACGCTCGCAGGTAAGGGCCAGCATAATGTCTTCGGCCTGGTCGAGTGTTTCGGTCCCGGTCGGGTAGTAGCAGCTGCTGTATTTCAGGTTTTTCCCAAGACATCTCAGGTAGAATGCGGTAGGAACCTCGTAATGCTGTTCGTTTGCGTCAGCAGTATTTACTGCGATCGGACTCCCTTTCAGGAAATCGATCAGGTCGTTGTATTTCTCTTGTTGGGTTTCTTCGTTGCCGGTACTTTCGTCACGTAATCTTTGCTTCAGCAGTTTTCTTATTCCTGAACGGATAAGGAAATCGGGTACCAGGTTTTTTTCAACGAGTGATAATGCGTTCATGCGGAACTTGTAATTAGGTATTGGTTAGTTTCCCTTTGGTGGAAGGGGGATGAATTTACTTGTGGTTTTCTGGTAAGCGCGGTAGGCGTCGCCACGCGATCTCAGCGATTGTTCTTCCGACATTGGGACCCCGGTTACTTTGAGCAACAGGAACAATATCGATCCGGCACACAACCAGGCGAGCCAGCCGTAAGGCGAGGCAGCAGCCATCAGTGCATAACCCACCCAGATCATCGATTCGAAGAAGTAGTTCGGGTGGCGGCTCCAGCTCCAGAGGCCAACGTTGCACACTTTTCCTTTGTTTTTCGGGTCTTTCTTAAAGCTGGCCAGCTGTCGGTCGGCAACGGTCTCTCCCAGGAAGGCAAGGAACCAGAACGCTGCACCGGCATATTCAACAACTGAAAACTCCGGAGTGTTGTTGGCTGTCATCGCTAAAAAAGGAAGTACGAGAAAAACGTTGCTTGCGGCTTGCATTCCGTAAAAAGAAAGGAATTCGCCTTTCAGTTTTTTGCCGTAGCGTTTTCTAAGTTCCTGGTAGCGGCCGTCTTCCTGGTGAAGGTGTCCGAGGATACGGACCAACAGGTGCGTTCCCAAACGGATTCCCCAGGCGCAGACACAAAGAGTGATCAGCAGTTTTCTCGGGCCCCATCCGTCGCTGATGATGTACAGCAACAGGGCACTAAGCGGGAAGTTGTAGCTCCAGGTCACGTCTACAATGCTGTAGTTGTCCAGTTTCATGGCAATGAGCCAGGTAATGAACATGGTCACGCAGCAAAGCAGGGTTACCCATCCGGCGTTGATCAGCAGTTCCATCAGTAAAGGCGGCGTTGCGTTACCAAATGACTGAGCGGTGCTCCCGAAGGCAGGACGATGATCTTAATGAGTGCATACAATGCGGTCCCCGGACTTCCCATTGCGGCCAGGAAGATGATCCAGAGCGAGGAGCGCCACCAGGAGTTTTCTTTCCAGATCACAAACAGGGCGATAAACAGGAAGTTGGCATAAAAATCCCACAGCGTGGCTTTGAACCATGGATAAGGATCGATGCCTTCTTCACCCCAATGGTTCATCAGGGTAAACAGGCTGCTCTCATTGCTGGTGGTAATGATCTGGTAGGTCATCACGACCAGTACCAAAAGAAAGAACCCAATTAACGTTACTTTTTTCATTCTGTGTAGTTGAACACTAAAAGTAACGAATTGGGTTCCTAATTGGATTTCTCCGGGTGCTATTTAGACCGTTGCATCTTAATGATCCGCAGCCACGACAGCGTTCTGATCACAGGGTAGGTTGGATCGAACTCAAACCATTTCTGTCCGAAATTAGGATTGTTGGCGCTTTTGTGGTGGTTGTTCTGGAACAATTCGCCCATCATCAGGATATCCCATGGAAGGCTGTTCTTGCTGTGGTCACCGTTTTCGTGGTTAGAATACCCGTATTTGTGTCCGCACCAGTTTACGATCGCACCGTGAACCGGGCCCATCAGGAAGTGGAAAGGAAGCAACAGGAACATCCACCAGTGTGTGGCAAACGCAACGTAAAATGCAATGTACGAGAAGGCAAACAGTACACGTACCATCCACATGTCACCGATCTTGTCGATCAGCGGCCAGGTAGGGTAGTTCCCGTCGAATGCACGATCCGGGGTTACGCGGTTATTTACGAAGTCGTTGTAGATGTTCTTGGTCGTCATCATCATCGACCATACATCTTTAAAGAAGTGTGGCGAGTGAGGATCTTTCTCGGTGTCGCTGTATGCGTGGTGCATACGGTGCATAATGGCGTAGGCTCTCGGGTTCAGGAACGAAGATCCCTGCGAGATGAATGAAAGAAAGTAGAAAAATTTCTCCCAGAAAGTATTCATCTTGAACATCTTATGCGATGCGTAGCGATGAAGAAAAAAGGTCTGGCTGAATAATGAAATGAACCAGTGGGCTAAAAAGAAAATTAATATCGGCATCAGTTTTAAGTTACACCCTTCCA
Organism: Bacteroidota bacterium; assembly: GCA_040386675.1. GTDB lineage: Bacteria > Bacteroidota > Bacteroidia > Flavobacteriales_D > Luteibaculaceae > DASUEB01. Next base: position 14,374 of record JAZKEZ010000073.1, read on the forward strand.
GGTATTGACATCACAGGTACGATGGCAGCTTACCTAACGGATTTAAGGTGTGTGTTAAATTATGAGGTGGGTAAAGGTAGGGGTAAATTAATTTCAAGTTCCAAATTTCAGATTTCAAGGCCTAAGAAGCAGACCCAATTTGAAATTTGGAACTTGAAATTCGGAATCAGGAATAACCCAACAGCTTCAGGGCTTGCTTCGAGTTTTGTTCTTCTCCAAAAACTTCATAGTTAAAGGTCTCGTCGCGGTTTCTGCGGATCAGGACGTGTTTCGGTGTGGGTAGCAGGCAGTGGTGAATTCCGCCATAGCCGCTCAGACTTTCCTGATAGGCACCGGTGTGGAAGAAACCAACGTACTGTACTTTACGTGTTTTAGGCATGAAGATCGCGTTTTCGTTGGCTTCCTGGCTGTAGTAATCCTGCCCGTCGCAGGTTATACCGCCTAGGTACACCTTTTCGTATTCGTTTTCCCAATTGTTGATCGGGAGCGTGATATAACGCTGGTTAAGTGCCCAAACGTCTGGAAGGGTCGTAATAAAACTTCCGTCGAGCATCAGCCACTTTTCACGGTCGTTCTGCTGCTTGCGGCCAATTACCTTAAATAAGATACCGGAAGCCTCGGCTACGGTGTACTTTCCGAATTCGGTGATCAGGTCGGGTTCTTCCACGTTGTGCTCAGAGCAGATCTCTTTGATCCGTTTCACGATCTCGTTGCACATGTATTCGTAATCGAATTCAAACGAAAGCGAGGTCTTGAAAGGCATACCACCGCCGATATCCAGCATGCTCAGGTCCGGGCACACTTTCTTCAGCTTGCAATAGGTGGTAACGTGCTTCTCCAATTCGTTCCAGTAGTACGGTGTATCCGTAATGCCTGAATTGATGAAGAAGTGAAGCAGTTTCAGCTTTACGTTTCCGTGTCTGCTGATGCGGTTCTGGTAAAAATCAACGATATCGTCTTCGCGGATCCCGAGGCGGCTGGTGTAGAACTGGGAGTCCGGCTGCTCTTCAGAAGCGATACGGATACCTACCTGTACTTCTTTGTCGGCCAACTCATCATCGTAAAAGTTGAATTCCTCTTTGTTGTCGAGAACCGGGATGATATTGGTAAAGCCATCACGGATCATATCCACGATATATTGCTTGTACTGCTCGCGTTTAAACCCGTTGCAGATCACCATCACGTCTTTGCGTACCTGTCCTTTTTTCTCCAGGTGATCGATGATCGGCATGTCGAAGGCAGAAGAAGTTTCCAGGTGGATGTCGTTCTTCAGTGCTTCTTCAAGAATGTGGCGGAAGTGGGAGCTTTTGGTACAGTAGCAGTACACGTATTTTCCACGGTAATCGTTCTTGATGATCGCCTGCTGGAACCACAGTTTTGCCTGCTGGATGTTCTTCGAGATACTCGGCAGGTAGGTGAATTTAAGTGGTGTACCGTACGTTTCGATCATCTCCATCAGGTTGAGGTCGTTGAAGTAAAGTTCGTCATCGATCACCTCGTAACTGCCTTGTGGGAAGCCAACGCTCAGGTCAAGAAATTCAGCATAACTCTGCATGTCTCAAAAAAATTTGCGGCAAAAATACGCTTAGTGTATGAACCTGAACGGTTTTTAACTGAAAAAAGGAAATAATTTTTGAGAGAGACCGTGCTGACAGTAATTACTTCCGGAAAGGCCTGGTTTTCATAATGGTTTGAGATTGTATCCTTATGTTTGCGGTCATTGTCGCTTATCTAGAGGCGCAGCCAGGAGTAATGAAAGAGATCAGGTTAATAGAAGTGAAGTCGGAACTTGGAGCCGGCACACGGGGAGCAAGTCTTGGAGTGGATGCTATCAAAATTGCGGCACTCGATTTTGGAAGTCGTTTTTTCAAGCGTTTCCAGAGTATCAGTATCCCGGATGAAAACCACCTGCTGCTCGAATCTACCGGTAAGCCTTATGCGAAACGCATTTCGGGCATTCTTACGGTTTGCGAACGCGTTTGCGACGAGGTACACAAGCAGCTGAAGGACGATAAATTCCCGATCATTCTTGCGGGCGACCACAGCACTGCGCTGGGAAGTATTGCCGGGATCAAGAAGGCAAATCCGAAGAAAACGCTTGGCGTGATCTGGATAGATGCGCATGCCGATATCCACTCGCCCTATACCACACCTTCGGGAAATATGCACGGAATGCCACTTGCGGCGGTCCTTGCAGAAGATAACCTCGAAAAGAAAACGAACAAGCTGGACCAGGAGACCATCAATTACTGGTACTCGCTGAAAAATATCGGCGGAAGCAGTCCGAAGATCACTTACCAGGACCTGGTATATATTAATGTACGCGACATCGAGCCTGCTGAGGATTTCCTGATCAAAAAACACAACATCCGTAACTTCCCGCTGGCAGAGATCCGCAGAAAGACAGTGGAAAGAGTGGCCATTGAAGCGCTCAGTACCCTTGAACACTGCGACCTGATCTACATTTCTTTTGATGTGGATTGTATGGATGCTTCTATCTCAAAGGGCACCGGAACGCCTGTACCCGGCGGAATGAACGAACGTGAAGCGGGTAACCTGCTTGCCAGGCTGGTAGAGAGCGATAAGGTGTGCTGCCTGGAAATGGTAGAGATCAACCCTACACTGGATAAGGAAAACCAGATGGCGGAGAATGCATTTGAGATTTTGTCGAAGGCGGTGAATACGTTGTTGAATGACTAGGTGATTGTGGTGATGTATGGAAGTTTGGTAGTAGTATGAGGAGGTCTCTCGCTGCGCTCGAGATGACGTTGCAAATACATAATGAGAAGAGATTTCTCCCTTCGGTCGAAATCCAGACGGATCTTGGATTTCGACCGGAGCGAGAAATTTTCTTCTTCTTCTTCATATAAATTATACCCGTCATCTCGAGCGCAGCGAGAGACCCCAACGAATCAACAAATCGCCAAATAATGAAAACCCTCCTCCTCATTTTTACCCTCCTTTCCGCCCTCATCTGCTCTGCCCAGGACACCATCGTCCGCATAAACGGGGTGCGTGTAGCCGGCAGGGTTACCGAGGTATCTCCGGAAGACGTGAAGCTCATTAAGTTTGCCGACGGACCGGTGTATACGATTCCCCGCGAATACGTGGATTACATTGTATATGGAAACGGTACCACCGAGCAGATCGGTGCCGCATTGAGCGATTACGAGCGGGGCAGGAGAGACGCCAAATTGTATTACAAAGGCTACAAACCAGCGGCAACGGTTACCATGGTAACGGGCATCATTTCGCCGGTAGTGGGACTTGCGCCGGCAGTGGTCACCTCGTTTTCGCCGCCGAAAGACAGAACTTTCAGTATTCCTGACCAGGGAATGCGGCGAAGTGCGGAGTACATGAGGGGCTACCGTACCCGTGCCGAACGGATGAAGCTGGGTAAGGTGTGGACCAACCTGGCGATCGGTACCGGGATCAATGCAGCGATCCTGTTTTTTCTCATCACCAACCTCTTGTCGCTGCACTAAAAAAGAGATGCCGGTCGTTTAAGCTTCGAAAAAACGCAAGCCGTATCGCTTACTTTATTATTTTCGCACTCCTTTTAAATAGAACGAAAGAACATGAATTTAACCGGAATCATTGCTATTGCAGGCAAACCAGGATTGTACAAAGTGGTATCAAGAGCCAAGAACGGCCTTGTAGTGGAAAGCCTTGCTGATGGTAAAAAAATGCCGGCATTGGCATCGCACAAGATCAGTGCATTGGAAGACATCAGTATGTACACCAACGATGAGGATGTAAAACTGAGTGTTGTAATGGACAACATTTATGCGCATACCAATAAGTCAGAAGCCATCGACCCAAAGAGCGACGGCGCTGAGTTGTATGCCTATTTCGAGAAGATCCTTCCGGAATTTGACCGTGAGCGCGTTTATCCAAGCGACCTGAAGAAATTGTTTACCTGGTACAGCCTGTTGCTGAACGGAGGTATCTTCGATGTTGTTGAGGAAAAACCTGAAAGCGCGGTTGAGGAAACTAAGAGTTAAGAACTAAGAACTAAGAGATATAGGGAGACCGCTTCGGAGACGAGGCGGTTTTTTTGTGTTCAGGTTTTTTTAACCGCAAAGGACGCAAAGAGGTTACGCAAGGCTTCGCGGTCTTTGCGAAAAAACTTTGCGCTCTTTGCGGTTAAACTTTGCGGTTAATCCAACCGGAATGTAATGCAATTGTAATGTCCCTTGTTTTTTGCTGGGTATAAGCGGTTTACTTTTGCAGACTTTTTAGCCGGCCGCATGTTGTTTGTCACAAAATCATGTAGTTGGTCACATAAAATGAGGTAGTGATAAAACAGACACTACTTTCGCCGCGAATACCAGATACGCTCACCAAGTACCTACACCATAAGCTATATCACCTTAACAACAATGATCAAAAAACTGAGTACTCTCTTTGCGTTTGCTTTTATCCTTGGTTTTGGGATACATGCAACGGCCGGCGCTGGCCACGCATCCTCAGCCGGAACACGGACCACACGGTCTGTTGCGCCTGTAACCATTTACGTAGACTCCAGCATCGCTGTGTCTGGTAATGGTACAGACTGGACCACGGCCTTCAAAACATTGAAGGAGGCAATAGATTTTGCCAATAGCGATACAAGAGGATACGATATCCGTATTGCCAAGGGAACATATTACCCTGCCGGAAGTACCCCGGGTAACGATTCCCGTGTGTTCTTTGTACTTAACCGCACTGGTATCAACCTGTACGGTGGTTACGCCAGCGGAGGATCTGCAGAAGTTGACCTGGTGAATAACGTGGTTAACCTGAGTGGCGAAGGAAGTCCTCTAAATGGAGGTACAAGATCCGCACACATTCTTGTACTTGCGGGTGTTGATGCAGGAGTAACACGTCTCGATGGTCTAAGGTTGATCTACAGCAGATCAGTAAGAGGTCAGGATGATTATCCAAATAATACCTATTTGGACGGGGTGAGCGGAGCATTGGTGCTTAGCGCGAATTCGCCACAAACTGTTGTGGAACTAAGCCGCAGCTTCATTTCGGGAACTGTCGGTCACTCATTGGGTGCAGCAATTACCAATGACGGCTCTGTTCTCAATGTAAACAACTGCGTGCTCTCTCAGAATACATTTGTCGGAGGACCGGGAGCAGCTAAACCGTTGATGTCACTTACCGGAGGTTCCAGTAAATTTTACAACTGTACCTTTGCCGGGAATTATATAACCGGTAGCCAGGGCCATTTATTCGGCGAACCAGTTGCCAGTACTGCGATCGTTTTTGAAAATTGTGTCTTCGACCAGTCGGATGCCGAAAGCAATGCAACCAGTGGCTTAGAAGTAGTGACCTTTACCAATTGTTCTGCTTCAGGTAATTATGCTGCAGGAGCCAATGTGGTGAATAGCACCAGCAATGTTGCCAGCGTAGGTTTCATCAGCGCAATCGCTCCTGCTTACGGTGAAGTATACGAGCTTGGTGGCAATTTTGACCTTACTTCTTCAAGTGTACTTGTAGGAGGAGGATCTGCTTATGACAGCACACTTCACGGTACCACAGATATTCTTGGACGTACAAGGTTCCAAAAAGGAGCAACGGATCTTGGTGCGTATGAATCGTCATACAGTGGTCCGAGTCCGGAGCTTTTCACTTCAGCGATCACCGGAAGGGCATCTTCTATCCAGACCATTGCAGTACAGGTGAAATTGTTCAATAACTTCAGTACCCTGCAAGGAAACATCAAGCCGGGAGCTTCTGTAGATAGTATCCTTTCTGTAAGGATCTCTGACAAGCTGAAAGGCGTAAGCGGTATCGAACAGGATAACCCGACCATTCACAGCAACGGTACGATCAGCTATGCATACACTGCAACTTCTCCGTTCAGCCTTAACGACAACGATACCCTTTTCACCATTGAAGTGAAACTGGCAGAAAACGCTACACTGGATACGATCTGTAACACACCGTTATTGGATTCGACCTATACCTACACCATGTGGGGTAAAGTTGCTCCGGTAAGAGAAGTGATCCCTGCGGTAAACTTCGGAGCCATTTGTGTAACAGGTGTGGAGCCAACTATCACACTGGGTACATTCAATGTGTGTCCTGCTGATGTTTCGGTAACTGTTCCTTTTACTTCTACCGGTTTTGCCAATGCAAACGGATTTAAACTGTTTGTTGACGGAAGCCAGGTTTCAGCAACCCTGAATCAGGCAAAAACTGCCTTGATCTACAGCGGTAACACTGCTTTTGGAACTAGCGAACACAGCTTCTTTATTTCCGATCCGGGCAGAGGAATTGTGAGTGATACGGCCATCAAAACGGCTGCTGCTTACGATGCAGTTGTGGTAAAACTTGATGGACAGAGCTATACTTCAGGTTCTGCCTACACCGTTTGCCCGAATACGACCATTGCGGTTGAATTGAGCGGGTTGACCAATCCTTACACGATCTCAGGTGATTACAGCAGTACTTCGGCGACCAGCTTTAACCTGACTTCAGGCGATACGGTTTCGATCGTAACCACAAATGCAGCAGGTTGTATCCAGCCGGTTGCTTTTGCAATCACTACTTCAGGAATCGATACCATTGCTCCGGTAGTAACCATGGTAACTGGTCCTTACACTGTGACCTATGCAGAAAACGAATCGCAGGCGGTAATCGATCTTTCTTCGTTCATTGCTTCAAAAAGCGACAACTGCGGTATTCTTTCGGTGAGCTATTCCAAGACTTCTGACAATAATACTTCGTATGCTGTTGAGGTTCATCTGGAGGAAGGTTCCTATGACATTACGTATTCTGTAGTGGATGTTAATTTTAATGTTACCCGGAAGAATATCATCCTGAATGTAGAACAGGTTCCGGCTTTTGAACTTTCTCTGGCCCAGGCAAAAACAACCAACGGTGTGGGCAATCCTGACATTACTTTCGTGGTAAAAGCAGGCGGAAGCAATACGAACTATGCGTTCGATACCATTTCAGGAAGCATCGACTTTGGTCGTTTTGTAAAAGAAAAAGTATCGATCACGCCAAACTTTACTTATTCAACATTTACTGCTGATATCGTAAACGGGAAATTCACGTATGCTGCAGGTGATGTGGCTCTGAACGGTGCAGCTACCTTGTTTACCATCGTGGTTAAACCAGGAATGGCCGCTGATACTGCAAATGAGTGTTATACTCCTGCACTTGGAACTACCAGCTGGATCACTTCACTGGGAACTGCTGCGGTAGTAAGCGGAGATTTCGAAGCGAACTGTCTTACCGGACTTGCTGTAGTAACCGGCGCAGTGACGGATGCAAACGAAAACAACTGGACCAAAAACACTACGGTACATTGCCAGGGCTGTTTGAACGAAGGTAATTTCCAGAACGACTTCGCGGTAACTTCAAACTTCAATAAGTTTAACTTCCGTGCTGTTCCTGGTACTGAGGTAAGCCTGACATTTACAGACAACAGTGGTGAAAACGGTATCAATACAGGGGTAAATGACGCGATCCTTAACCGTCAGTACGTACTGATCAGCGTTGAGTTTAACGACAACCAGAAAATAGCTGCTGATGTAGATAACAATGAAAAAGTGAATACGCTTGATGTGTTGCAGCAACGTAAGAATGCGCTGTCGGATCTGCCGCTGTTCGTGAACAACTTCGGTCAGGCTTCGCTTTATAGCTACATCACGAACACTGCAAGCAAAAAAGTAAGTGGGGTAGTAGTTGGCAAAACCGTTAACCTGTTCGACGTTACTGTGATCGAGATCGGTAAAGTAGATCAGTACAAAACGTTTACTCCTGCATTGGGTGTGATGGATGAACTTGCACTTGAAGTTCCTGATAAGACCGTATCGACCGATCAGACCGTATTGGTTCCTGTAGTTGCCAAACGTTTCAGCAACGTGGCCGGTTACCAGTTCACCATGGAGTGGAACAACTCGGTACTGGAATATCAATCGGTTGTTGATGCAAAACACCACGCTCAACTTGGAGAAACTCAACTTGCCGATGGTAAGCTGATGTTGAGCTGGGTAGAGAACAACGCGAAAAACGAATCACTTGCTGCAAATGATACCCTGTTCTTTGTTCAATACAAAGTGATCGGAGCAAAAGGTGCACAAACTGCAATAAACATTAACTCATCGGTTACCCACGCTGAAGCGTTTGATGAAAAACTGAATGCGAAAAACCTGGTGGTTGCCCCATCAACGGTTTATGTAGTAGATGCTACCGGCCTTAATGAGATCGGCAACGGATATGCGGTATCGAACGCGATGCCTAACCCGTTCATCACCGGAACACGCATCAGCTTTAACCTTCCAAGCAAACAGGATGTGACCTTTACGGTATACAACAACCTGGGTCAATTGGTGTCTGAAACCATTACTTACAACTCGGGATTAAATACCTGGACATTGCCACAGATGGATAATATGCCTGCGGGAGTGTACACGATCACGATGAATGGCAGTGGGTTGAAACACGCTGTTAAAGTAGTTAAGAACTAAGAGTTAAGAACTACGAGTTATAGGAGACCGCTTCGGAAACGAGGCGGTTTTTTTTTGTTGGGGGCGGTGCGAGTTGTGGGGTTATTCGCTGCGGTTGTGAGGTTTCTCGCTGCGCTCGAAATGACAGCGATGTAATAACGGAGGGAGAAGGAAATTTCTCATTGCGCTCTTATGAGGTTTCTCACTACGTTCGAAATGACAATGATAGCGGGGGCGATAGAGGAGATTTCTCGGCTTCGCTCGAAATCCACATCATCTTATTATCACATCATCTTATTATATTAAAACCGTCATCTCGAGCGTAGCGAGAGACCTCCCCAAGCGCAGCAAGAGACCTCATTAAGAAAATTTTCACCTTAAGCCTACACTAACATTACACTATTGTTATACTAAACTTACATTAAACCTACATCAGGGTTACTTCAATCACCTACCTGATTTGCTTAAAACACGGCAATTTTTTATCTTAAAGGATGGTTTTATGTAAATAATATTGGTGGTATGGGTGTGCAGAAAGGAATACTGAAGTTTGAAGGCACCATAGGCGGGCTGACCTTCTATAACAGTGTATATGGCTACCTGGTGCGGCAAAAGGCTGGGGTAAGCGGTGATCGGGTGAAGACTGATCCGGCCTTTTCCCGTACCCGGGAAAATGGACTTGAGTTCGGAGCCGCTTCGAAAGCCGGGAAATTCCTTCGCGAGAGCCTTCATTCTTTTACGAGCGGCATCAACGATAAAACCTTACCGTACCGGTTGACCCAGGTGTTGAGTAAGATCCAGAAACTGGATACGATCGGTGTGCGGGGCCAACGTAATGTGCATAATGGATTGCAAACTCCCGAAGGGTTTACTCTGCTACGGGATTTTCTATTTAATAAGGAGGTAAGTGTACAAGGGCTGCTGTCTGCTCCGCTGCTGCTCGATGCTGCTACCGGTAAGGTAAGCTGTCCCGATCCGCTGGTGCCCTCGCAGGATATTAGTTATCCACCTGGTGCCACTCACTTAAATATGCAGAGCGCCGCGCTCCGCATCAATTTCATTCATCGCGAAAGCAGGCTGGTTTGCTCTGAGCCGCTGGTGTTTGCTTTAACTAATGACCCTGTAAATGTGGAACTCACCCTTCCGGAGTTGCCTGAGGGTGACGGAGTGCTGCTGCATTTGCTGCGGATTGATTTTCTACAGCAGGTGAATGGAATGGAGTATGGGTTGAGTAATGGGGGGTATAATGCGGTGGGGGTTGTGGGGTGAGGTTTGTGGTGGTGGTGACGAGGATTTCGAGCGTAGTCGAGAAATCTCATCACTATCATTATACTAAACCGTCATCTCGAGCGCAGCGAGAGACCTCCCCGGGCATAGAATTATAAGACTTTCGTTAAAGGAGGAGGTTTCTCGCTACGCTCGAAATGACGGTGGTATTAAGGGGGGAAATAAAGAGATTTCTCAGCTGCGCTCGAAATCCACAGCGGCGGTGACGAGGATTTCGAGCGCAGCCGAGAAATCTCATCACCATCATTATATTAAAACCGTCATCTCGAGCGCAGCGAGAGACCTCACGGTATAGTGAGATACCTCAAGAGGTGCAGCGAGAGACCTCCCGGACATAGAATTATTGGTCTTTCCTTCGCGGTTAAAAACCCAGGTCTTTATTCAACCACCACCTTCTTCACCGCAACCACATCTCTTTCATCCCTCACTTCTATGTAATACAAGCCAGCTGGAAAACCAGTCGTGTTGATCTCCGCGTGGGTATCGTAAATACCAGCCGAATACACACATTGTCTAAGTGCGGAATACAATTTAACCGTTGCGATCCGGTGTTGGTCGGTTTGGATGAATAAAGTTCCTTTTACCGGGTTTGGTAAACTACCGGTCCTTCAGAGCTCGTTATTTCTCCCGTTCCCGATGGCGTGCAGCTGAGTAAACTGGCAGTTGAATCAGGAGATCCACTCAGATACTCAGATTTATCAAAATGATAAGCCGGCGTGTTTTTATAGAAATACTCAAACAACGAGCTACCACCACAGGGCGCATAACCGTCTGTCCAGTTTGGTAAACCGTAGTATTTGCCAATACCCTCTACGTATGAAAAGCCAAAATCAAAAACAATTCTCCTTCGATAACGGTCCTATACCCAGACAGAATCAATCGCTTTTACTTTCGAGTATCCCTGCATATTTGAATCATCGTGCAGGTTAACGCTGTCGCCCATTTGATAATTAAAACTGTACAGACGCTTTTCGTGGCCTGTGGAATCTCTGAAGAAGATAGTTTTCAACGAATCTTCACGTATTGCACCATAGTAATAGTCGCACAGGAAGGCATAGCTATTCTTGGTGTCCCCATGGTTGTACAGGTAGTATGATGAATGGCCGGTGAAAAGAAGCTTTTTGTATATCTTGTTGTTGATCATTGTGTCTGATCGCAGGTACACTTGTCCATCATGACGAGTGTATTCCATGAAGCTGGGCCCATGACCGCAGCGTACAAGCTTGGTCTGTCGCCAGGTGCTGTTGGTATCCATAAAAGAGAAATACTCCTGGGAATAACCGGATAATACTATCAGGCTAAGGATGAGGGTAGCGAGGGTTTTCATGTTGAGGGTTTTTAATGGGGTGAAGATAGGGAAATGAAGTGAGTAATAGGAGG
>JAZKEZ010000074.1:0-13343 GCA_040386675.1 Bacteroidota bacterium
GAAAATTTTGTCCCTATGCAATTCGGTATTCCCTTATTTCCAGAAAGTTATATACTTCCCAGCTTTGCACAAAACTACCAAACAATGGAACATACATTTAATTTCAACAACGAGTTATCTGGCAGGATCGCACTGGTAACCGGAGGGACAAAAGGGGCCGGCAAAGCAATCGCAGACAGACTGCTGCAAGCCGGCGCAACAGTGATTATCACGGCAAGGAACGCACCGGAACAAGCTAACGACCAATTGCATTTCATTCCTGCCGATCTGAGCAAGGCAGAAGGAGCACAAAAAGTAATCAGCGAAGTATTGTCGGCGTACAAACGACTGGACATCCTGGTAAACAACCTCGGGTCTTCCGAAACACCCGCCGGTGGATTTACCGTATTAACGGATGCAGATTGGGAATCGACCCTGCAAGCCAATCTGCTTGCGCCTGTTCGCCTGGATCGCGGATTCTTGCCGCAAATGATTGCGCAAAAGAGCGGAGTGATCATCCACATCGCTTCGATTCAGGGGAGGCTGCCTTTATTTGATGCCACTTTGCCCTATGCAGCTGCAAAAGCAGGACTGATCAACTACAGTAAAAGTTTATCAAACGAAGTCACTCCAAAAGGTGTTCGTGTGCTAACCGTTTCGCCAGGATGGATCAAAACGGAGAATGTGAAATATTTCCTGGAAAAGATCGCCCGGGGTTCAAACATCTCTATCGATGAAGCCCAACAAAGTGTGGTCAATGCGCTTGGCGGCATACCCTATGGCCGACCTGCCGAACCGGAAGAATTAGCTGAATTGGTTGGTTTCCTGGTTTCACCAAGAGCCGGCTATTTATCAGGAACCGAGTTTGTGATCGACGGCGGCACCATTCCAACTGTTTAACCCCCGCGTTCTTTGCGCTAACCTTTGCGCCCTTTGCGGTTAAATTTTAAAAACAAGAGGGAAGTTTCGCTTCCACATTTATTCAAATACAGATAATCATTAAAAAATAACAACCATGAACTTACCAAAAGTAGTAACCGACTTAATAAAAGCACAAAACGATTTCGACAGTGTTGCCTACGCCAATTGCTTTTCTGAAACAGGAGTAATGTTTGATGAAGGCAAGGCCCATACAGGTCGAGGCGAGATCCAGCTGATGATAGAAGAATCCAACAAAAAATACAGATCAGTGATGAAGCCTGTTGAATACACCGAAAATGGTTCCTCAAGTGTCCTGTCCGCAGAGTGTTCCGGTGCATTCGACGGAAGTCCGATCGTATTAAAATTTCACTTTGATCTAAATGGTAGGCAGATTGAGTATTTGAAGGTGACGGGGTGAGGGGGATTAACCTCTAAAAGTTAAATTTGGTACAGAATGAGGACTTTATGGCATTTTGGAAACCTACGGTAAAATCACTGATTGAGAAAAATGATCCGGCTGGGCTGGATCATTTACTTTCTTCTAAACCGGATATGGCAAATGAGGGAATTACCATACCCTTCGATCTGTTTTGTCAAACAACCGCGCATCCTCTGCATAGGATCGCTGATGCGGTATTCAGCAACAGGATTTCAGATCAGGATGCTTTAGAATTGGCCAAAGTTCTCCTTAAACATGGTGCAAGTATCGAAGGATTCCAGGGTTCTAAACAAGATGCACCAATTTTAGCTGCGGCCAGCCTTCATGCAGAGCAATATGGAATATTCTTACTTGAAAATGGTGCAGACTCCAACGTAATAGGATCGGATGGAGCTTCTGCATTGCATTGGGCAGCCTACTGCGGGAGCGATAAACTGGTCGTCGCGCTTATCGCTGCCGGTGCCAAGATTAACTTAACAGACAGCCAGCACCAGAGTACTCCGCTGCAATGGGCTATTCACTGCATTACTTCAAACGATACCGCTAACAAAGCAAACCAGGCTGAATGCATTAAGCTACTTATTTCGGCAGGTGCAGATACCGAAGGGTTAGACCAGGAAGCGAAAGCCATAATCTCAGATGGAATATGAAGTGATTAAACGTTCAAATGATGTTCATGAACAAAGTTTCTCACATACTCCCTGATCTCATTCCTAACTGAGGCAAACTGCCGCATCACTTCTTCTTCCGTTCCTTCTGCGCCAGCCGGATCAGGGAAGCTATGGTATAACCGTTTTCCGCCCGAAGGGAAATATGGACAGTTTTCTTTAGCATTGTCGCAAACGGTTATGATGAAATCGAATGGAATAGAAATGTATTCGCCCGCATTATTTGAAGTATGGTTAGAGATATCAATCCCATCTTCTTGCATGGTTGCAATTGCCCTTGGATTAACACCATGTGTTTCAATTCCTGCACTATAGACCCCTACATCACCGCCCGAAAAGTGCCTGATGTAACCCTCTGCGATTTGACTTCGGCAACTATTACCTGTACACAAAATAAGAACGTTCCTCATACCAAGAGCCACAATAGGTTGATGATCGTAAACCGCGCATCAAACCCGAAGGCGAGGTTTAACACGGTAATACCAGCCGTTATGACTAAGGGTTTACGGTACTTTTTCCAGTATTTCCGGTAAGGTTTAGCAACACTTTTCTCTTGGTGTACAGCAGCTTGTTGACTCATTTTTTGCGTCAGTTAATTCGGTTATCTCACAGGCATCGGAAGCGAGGCAGCGGTATGTTTTGTTTTAAGAATGAATTGGTCGCCATAACTACAGGCTATGGTCAACAGCATTTGTTGATGTTTGACACATTGGACATAAGTTCTCCAAAGAAATTTTGAATCACGCTTAAACCATCCGTATCAATGCAGTAGCAGATGGTTTTACCTTCAATGGTTCCCTTTATCAGTCCAGCATTTTTTAGTTCCTTCAGGTGTTGAGATACCGTTGGTTGCGCCAATGGCAGCACATGAACAATATCTCCGCAGATGCAGGATTGGCTGGTACTTAAAAATTGAAGGATCGCAATACGAGCCGGGTGACCTATTGCCTTGGCGATAACTGCCAGCTTATTCTGTTGCTCAGTGAATTCTTCTGTCTTGGTGATGCCCATTACCGTATTTTAATATTGCAATATTACGATATTAATGTCAGTTGTGGCAATTAACAGAATGCCTGTAACTTCTTCCTTACAGAAGCCACAAAAACAAAACAGGCGAACCTTTCAGCTCGCCTGTTAACTTCTGTGACCAAGACGGGACTCGAACCTGCACGCCCAAACGGGCACCACCCCCTCAAAGTGGCTTGTCTACCAATTCCAACACTTGGCCAGCGTTGTTGGGTGCAAAAATAACAATTGATCCAGGTCTACCAAACAAACCGGACACTTTCTACAATCCCGCGCTGCTAAACTCCATCTTTCCGGGAGTAGATGTACCGGCATCGAGCACCAGTTTCCATTGTGCGCGGTCGTTCTTCTTCCAGATACTCACATAATTACCGTACAGCGTGGTGTCTGCTCCATTGGGCAAAGCCTGGTCGATCCTCCATTCGCCAAAAGTATACGCCAGGTCGCCGGATGAGGCCACCTCACACTTCGCCGCCTTCCAGCGCATAACAAATTTCGAATTATCAAGCCTCCTGAAACGGTTGCTCATCGCCACGATCCCGATCGTAGGATACTCACCGTTATTCAACTCCACTACGTTCGTATCAGCGTAATATAAAAAAGCCTTACTCATCCCCTTATCTTCCGACATCGCACTAAATGCACTATCCACACTCAGTACTTCCTGCTTCACCTTAGCAACATCTACCGCAGATTCCGTTGAACACGCAACAGCACCAACGGCCATTACCAATATTATAAGCAACTTCATATTATTCATCTTACTTGTAACAATCATCCTCATTTTCAATTCTCCATTTTCAATTTTCAATTCACATCACGGTTCATTCACCGGCGAAACCGCCACTTCCTCAACCCTCCCCCTCTTCTTCGAATTCACCAGGTAAATCCCGTAGATCGTAATCAGCGTACCCAGAATAATGTTCAGTGTGATCTGCTCTCCCAGCCACATCCAGCCCAGCAGTACCGCTACAACCGTATTGATGTAAGCATAGGCCGATGCCTTCGTCGCCGAAAGGTGCTTCAGCACATACAGGAAAGCCCCGTAAGCTACGATTGATCCGAAAATAGTAAGGTATACCAGCGCGAGCACACCTTCCGTGGTATATTCGGTTTCAAAGGGTTTTTCGGTGATAAAGCTGATCGCCGCGAGCACCAGTCCGGCGGTAAACATCTGCCATCCGGCCGCATATACCGGCGACAAACCGGTTTTCACTTTGCTTACGTACAGTGTTCCCGCTGCCCAGCCGATATTGGCCAGCACAATGGCAATGATCCCGCTGATGTAACGCGGATCGGTAAAATCTGAAAGACTGTTGGAGAAGATCACCAGGATGCCCACAAAACCAAGCGCCACACCCATAATGAGCTTGCGGTCGAAGGTTTCCTTCTGCACGAAGATCCAGGTAAGCAGCATTACCCACACAGGGTTCATGGAACATAGTATCGCGGCCAGTCCGCTTTCGATGTTCTGCTCGGCCCACGTCACCAGTCCGTTTCCGGCGGCGATCATCAACAGACCGGGGACGATCGTCTTAGAATATTCTTTCCAGGCCGGTAGCTTGGTTCCGCGAAACAGGCAGTATACGATCACCAGCAATCCCGCGGCAGTCTGGCGCAAACCGGCCAGCCAGAAGGGAGGAATACTCCGCACTCCGATACGTATACCGAGATAAGTGGTTCCCCAGAAAAAACTCACCAGGGCAAAGGCTACGTAAGCGTAGAATAATGGCGATTTGTTGCGCATGCGGCAAAGTAAAGCCAAAAAAGCCGTGGCCCGAAACAGCCGGTCACTTTAACCTTACGGATTCAGAACAGTGACGCCGGTATTGCTTACCTCGCCTTTCTTCACCACCACATTGGCAATGGTTTTGGCAGCATAACCGCTTGAAGTTGCAGGAGTAATGGTAACGGTATATACGCCGTCCTGCAATCCGCGCAGTACAAAACGTCCGTCGGCACTGGTGTATGCAGAAGTTCCATCACCAGGACTTACTGCTTCCACTACGGAAGGAACCGCCGGAACTACCTGACCGGATATCACACCGCCCGATTTATCTACAAAGGCACGGATCACGGGCTTAAGGTGATAATCCCCGTTACCGTGTTCCACAACCGATTTGGCTACATCAAAATCAAGCACCACGAGTTGGATTACACCCGCCACCAGGTCGGTCTTGAACTTAATTTTCAACCCGGATTGTTGTGCACTCGGGGTCTTAAGGGGATACCGTTGCCCACCTACCACTACATAATTGTTGTCACCCAGGATCAAGCGGATCTGGTTGATCCTTCCGGGTGCCAGTGCAGCATCAGCAATCAGCGTGTCGACACCGTTGGTCAATTCAAGCAGATTATACATTCCCGGACGGACACCGCCGAGGCTTACCCACGACTCATCTTTGTCGGAGCTGCTTACCATAACGTCACGAATATCAATGTATACCGCATCAAAATCCCCTGGCGCATCGGTCAGGATGATCTGCATCCCGGACTGCGGATTGATGCCGGGCATTGAATCTTTCTTGCAGCCGAAAAGGCAGGCGACAGCGAGGGTAGCAACGAGGATATACAGTGAGAGCGTTTTCATAGCGATGGAATTAGGCCGAAAACAAGGCAATAATGTTGCCAGAAGATCAGAACAAACTCTGCTGTCCGCCAAACTTAGCCTCGTGTGCCAGCAGCCACTCTTTCCTCCACAATCCGCCGCTGTAACCAACGAGGTTGCCATTGCTGCCCACCACGCGGTGACAGGGAATGATTACCGGGATAGGATTCTTTCCATTGGCCGACCCAACGGCCCGGATGGCTTTCACATCGCCGTATTTTCGGCTGATTGCCTGGTAACTCTGGGTTTGTCCGAAGCCTACATCGCTCACCAGCTTCCATACTTTTTGCTGGAAAGCAGTTCCCTGCGGGTTCATCGGAACGGTAAACGCCTTAAGATCGCCGGCAAAATAATCCTGCAACTGCTTTACCGTCTGCGCGGTATGTGCATTCGGCCTTGCCTCTCCGGGCTTCTCGGTCATGAAAGCCAGTTCGATCAGCGACTGATCATCGGCAACGAGTTTCAGCCAGCCCAGTGGCGATTCCAGGTATTCGTGGTACACATCAATGATCGGTTCCGGCGCAGGCCGCAGCGGGAAACGCGTGTGGATCTGCCAGGCTTTTCCATCGTGCCGCCACAGGTAAAACGCCTTGTTTTCGAACTTTGCCGCAAACTTCAGTGTAGAATATTCATTCACTGCATCGGCAAAGCGTCCTTTCGGAATGTCTTTCCTGCCGATCGTTACGTGCGGGTTGAATTCCTCGTGGTTGTGGTATTTCTCCGAAACCTCGAATCCGTCGTGTACCCAGTTTTTTACTGCTTCCTGCAACACCGAAAGCTCTACCGAAGGCTTTACCGAAACAAACAGCACCTCATTGTCCATAAAGTACCCGTAATCTTTGAGTTCTACAGCAAACCGGTTCAGCTCCTCTCCTGCTTTGAGTGCTTCCACCAGTTCGGTTTCTTTCTCAATATCCAGTTGAAAAGGCGGAACCAGTGTGAGATGCACCGGCGTTTTAAGCGCAGCCTTGCAGTTGTAATTGCTTGCAAATTCCTGGCGGACTTCCTCCAGCCGTTCTACCAGCTTCTTCGGTGGAACCAGTGCCACCATGTAAAGGTCTTTTGCCATATCACGAAATCGTCAGGCGATACGCCCAGACTTCTTTAACATCATTCACTTCAACTTCAAACGGCTTGTATAACGGGTTACTTGAGCACAGCAACAGTTTCCCGTCTTGTTTGATGTGATTGTACACGTATTTGAACACCACTCCGTCGCGCTCGGTCACCACCACATATTTCTCCCCGTCGCGGATCTGGAACCAGTCGTCTACGTACTCGCAGGTAACGTAAGCGCGGTCCGGGATCGGCAGCATCGAATCCCCGTCGAGCTGGAACACGCGGTACTTACGTCCCGGATTCAAAAACGGGAAGCTCATCCTCGATAAGTCACCCACGTATTCAGGGTCGGCGTAACCGGCGGCATAACTGGCCTTGGCCTTCACGGGAACCACCTCGATCAGGTCGTTGTTTTCCTGGTCGACCATAGTGGCCAGTACCCGGAGTTTATTTCCATTGATGTAAACGTCCATTCCGCGGTCGATCTCGCTCAGCCTGAATTCGCTGAGTTTCACCAGGTCTTCCTTGATCAGTGTATCGATGGTCACATTGAAATACTCCGATAGCTTGATTAGTGCGTCGATCGTGGGATTGATCGTGCCTTCGTACCCGGCTACCTGGGATCGCGTAAATCCAAGTACCTCGGCCATTTCCGACTGCGTTCTTCCCTTCCGTTTGCGAAGAATTTTGAGATTGCTGTGAATGGACATAGTATCTTTGTTAGTGGTTTCTTTTGCTAATGACTTTCTCTTCTTCTAAAAGACAATAATACAAACATTTTCCTGACGAAATAAAAAACATTATTTTTTTCTGTCTGCATCACCGCGCCATATCGTCCACTTCGATCTCGACAGCTTCTACGTATCGGTAGAGCGACTGGATAACCCGGCATTGATCGGTATTCCTATCATTGTGGGTGGTCACGGCGACCGATCGGTGGTATCTTCCTGCAGTTATGAAGCCCGGAAATTCGGGGTCCGCTCTGCGATGCCGATTGTCCGTGCAAAGGCATTGTGCCCGCAGGCAACGATCGTTTCACCGGATATGCGGCGCTATGCAGAAATGTCAGCCGTAGTCACCCGGATCATGGAAGACAATGTTCCGCTGATGGAAAAAGCATCAATTGATGAGTTCTACATCGACCTGAGTGGCATGGACCGCTTTTTCGATCCCTACGAACATGCCAGCAAGATCAGGCAGCGCATCATTGCAGAAACCGGATTGCCCATTTCTTTCGGATTTGCCACCAACAAGACCGTAGCCAAGATCGCCACCGGGAAAGCCAAGCCCAACGGGCAGTTCAGGGTAGAAGCCGGGAAAGAAAAGGAATTTATGGCGACGCTCACCGTAGGACAAATCCCCATGGCCGGTGAAAAAACACAGCAAACGCTGATGAAAATGGGCATTCACAAAGTGAGCCAGCTGCAAACCGCCTCAGCCGCACAACTCGAACAGGTACTTGGAAAAATGGGCCGCGTGCTCTGGGAAAAGGCCAACGGCATCGACAACAACCCGGTTGAACCTTACAGCGACCGCAAATCCATCTCTACAGAAACGACCTTCGATACCGATACCACCGACCGCAGTTTTATCGATTCACTACTGGTGGCTATGAGCAGCGACCTTGGACACAAGATCAGGCGCGAACAGCGTTTCGCGGCAACCATTGCCATCAAAATACGGTACAACAACTTCGAAACCGTAAGCCGGCAGCTTACCATTTCAGCCACACAAAGTGATGCAGAGGTCGTGGCAGCTGTAAGAGAACTGTTTGCCAAAGTATACACCCACAATACCCCGATCCGCCTCATCGGAATCCGTCTCGGCAACCTGGCCTCCGAGAAGGGACAAGCCGGACTTTTCGACAACAGCGAGCAAACCGACAAACTCTATTCTGCCCTCGACAGCATCAAGCAAAAATTCGGTGCTTCTTCTGTAAAACCCGCCGCCACCCTCCACCTCAAAAAGCGCTCCCACAACCCCTACAACGGCCAGGAACTCTAACCCATTCTCACATTTGCACATTTACACATTTCCCCATTAACCCATTAAACTTTTTATCTTAGTGATCCTCAAACCACTATCCTATGAACAGTTCATGTCAAAGCTGCGGCATGCCGCTAAAAAAAGATCCGTTGGGAGGTGGAACCAACGGAGACGGAACGACTTCAGAAAAGTTCTGTAGTCATTGTTACAGGGAAGGTAATTTTGTACATCCTGAGATCAGCGTGAATGAAATGAAAGATCGCGTAAAGGGGAAAATGACCGAAATGGGCATTCCGAAGTTTCTAACCGGGATGTTCACCCTGAACATGCATAAGCTCGATCGCTGGAAGTAACCGGCGCAGCAATGCTCTCACATAAAAAAAGCGGCCATTGAGCCGCTTTTTTTATGATCTGTTATATCTGGTATTCATCGCTTAGCGTCCGCCACGTCCGCCGCCACCTCCGCGGTTTCCGTGATTGCCTCCGCCACGATTGCCGTGATCGCCTCCTCCGCCTCTGTTTCCTCCGCTATTGCCACGCATTGGAGCATTGCCGCGTTCCTGATTCCTGCTGCCCTGGTTAATGGTTGCCGGAGCAGCCTGCTGGCGACCTCCTGGCCTGCCCTGCTCGATCTGCGGACGGTGATTTCCCTGGTTTCCCCTCACCTGTGCACGTTGATAACCTCTGCTGTATCCACGGCTATATCCGTTTACGTATCCCCTGTCGCGGTAAGTATATTGCGACGGGCCTCTCCAGTTGCGGTAGCGTGCGTAGCTGATCCGATGGTCGTTGTAGTAACGGTAAGGATAGCCTCCTCGGTAATCGAGTACCACTTTGTAACAGCCGTAAAGGTCGAAACCGGCATATCTCGGAGGGAGCGTCGGGCGACAGATCCATTGATTGTAATCCTGGTACCAGTAACAGCCGTCCCACACATCATAATACACATCAATATCCGGTATAAAGTAAAACCGCGCATCGTTGTAACCGTATGGTCCCCAGGCCGGTGGGCCGCCAATATTCACATTCACTGAAACCTGGGCATTCAGTCTGGCCATTCCGAGTAGTGTAATGAGGGGCAGTAGGACGAGTATCTTTTTCATGACGGTAAATTTTAGTTGTATCTGAGTCACCGAAGCCGCAATTGATCAGTGAGACAACCGTTCGAAACAATTGCTGTGCCAAGATACAAAACCCTTATGAACAAAGGGCTTCAGCAGCCCCAACTCATAACTCTTAGTTCTTAACTCTTAGTTCTGCCTTACCTTTGTGTTTTCGCTATCCATCATGAACCGCCAACAACTCCACTCCCTTCTTGAAGAAAAATACCTGCAGGTCAGTAAAAAGGACTTTTTCATGGAGACCGATCCCATCCAGATCCCGCACCGGTTCAGCAGGAAAGAAGACATAGAGATTGCAGGCTTTATTGCTGCGACGCTTGCCTGGGGACAGCGTAAGACCATAATCAACAATGCTTCAAAATGGATGGCGTTCATGGATGACAGTCCCTTTGAGTTCATCACCGGCCATCAACCCGAAGACCTGAAACGGTTCAAAGGCTTTGTACACCGGACGTTCAACGAAACCGATGCACTGACGTTCGTTGAATCACTGAAGAATTTGTATGCTCATCACGGAGGGTTGGAAGCGGCTTTCGCGGGTACCGATCCTTCCGCCGATTTTGCTACGCGGCTCAGCAACTTCAAACAGTTGTTCTTCAGTTCGCCGCATTTGCCCCGCACCACCAAACACGTAGCCGATCCGTTGGCGGGATCGAGTGCGAAAAGGCTGTGTATGTACCTCCGCTGGATGATCCGTCCGGCAAATGCAGGCACCGATCTCGGCATATGGAATTCGTTATCTACCGCCGATCTGTATCTTCCGCTCGATGTGCACAGCGGCAACGTGGCGCGAAGGCTCGGTTTGCTCAACCGTACCCAGAACGACTGGAAGGCAGTAAGTGAACTTACCCAAACCCTGCGTAAATTCGATCCCGTCGATCCGTGCAAATACGATTACGCTCTTTTCGGCATAGGCGCTTTTGAAAAAATATGACCACCGGTTTCCCGTTTGTAGTACACCTTGAAAACAAAGAAGATTAAAGCGCTTCCATAGCTTTCAATTGGTTCATTTTTCATTAATTTTACCGCCTTGATGAGTTTTGCCAACCCCGCGTTCCTTTTTGCCCTTGGCTTACTGGCCATCCCGGTCATTATCCATCTTTTCAATTTCCGGAAGTTCAGACGGGTATATTTCACCAATGTCGCATTGCTCGAAGAGGTTAAAGAACAAACCCAATCCACTTCCCGACTTAAAAACCTGCTGATCCTGCTGTGCCGTTTACTCGCTGTTGCAGCGCTGGTACTGGCTTTTGCAGAACCGTTCGTCCCATCGCCCACCAACCTCACTCCGCAGGTGTCGACCGTTGGGATCTACATCGACAATTCTCCAAGCATGCAAAGCAAGGGCGAAGAAGGCATCCTGCTTTCCGAAGCCATTACCAAAGGCAGAAGCATTGTAGAAGCGTATCCTGAAAACACCGCATTTATCCTGGCAACCAACAACAGCACCGGGAAATTGCAACGCCAGCTCACCAAAACGGAAGCGCTCGATGAGATCGAACTCATCAAAGCCAGCAATGCGTCGAGAGACCTGTCGGCTGCATTGAAAAAGATCCAGTCGGTTGCCAATGGCAAGCCTGTCCGGGCTTTCCTGGTATCCGACTTCCAGAAATCGACTGCTGCACTGCCAGAATTGTTCAGGTCTGATGCGAAGAATGTATCGCTGGTTCCGGTTTCAGGCAATGCAAGCAATAACCTCGCGATCGACAGTTTGTGGTTCGCCACGCCAACTCACCTGTTGAACGGCACCGAAGAACTTTCGGTACAACTGGTGAACTACGGTACCGAGAATGCCGATAACGTGACCATCGAACTGATGGTAAACGGAAAACCCGGCGGTATCGCCAACGCTTCGGTTCCGGCCGGCAGCACGGGCACTGCTTCCATCTCGTTCGTGAACCGCAGTTCAGGGATCAACCGCTGCGAGGTTCGGGTGAATGATGCGCCGATCATCTTCGACAACAACTATTATTTCGCTTACAAGGTTAACGACAAGCTCAGGGTGATCGAGATTGAAGGCAAGCAGGTGAATCCAGCCATTGCCAACCTGTTTTCTTCTGATGCCGACTATTTGTTCACCTCATTCTCAGAACAAAACACCGATTACAACGCTCTCAAAGGTTCCGGGGCATTGATCCTCAACGGGATCGAAAACATTTCTTCAGGACTGGGGAATGCCATCACCGCGAAACTGAAATCAGGCGAATCAGTAGCGATCTTTCCGGGAAAGAACAGCGATCTGTCTTCTTACAACGCTTTACTCTCAAGGACTTCGGGAATTCAACTCACCGCGGCAGATACCTCAACGGTGAAAGTAAGCGGACTGGAAAGCAAGCATCCGTTCTACCGCAATATTTTTGATAAGATCCCGGCCAACCTCGATCTCCCGAATTCTAAAAAAGGATTCCTCACTTCCAAAGGTTCATACGGCAAGGCACAAACCCTGCTGAAATTGCAAAATGGTAGCGACTTCCTTTCGGTAACCACTGTGACCGGCGGAAAGCTCTTCGTATTCAACACCCCGTTGAACCTCGAAAACGGCAACTTCTCACAACACGGGCTGTTTGCCCCGATCATACTCCGGATCGCTGAAAGCAGCGGTTATTTGCAGCAAATGTCGTTCGTGATCGGTGACAGTCGTCCGATAGAAATCAAAACCGAATCTGCCCCGCAGGAAAACCTGTTCCGGATGAGACCGGTGAATACTTCCGGTCACGAGATCATTCCGCAGGTACGGAAAACCGCCGACAACATCCTGCTGTATCCGCCTGCTCAGGACATCAATCCCGGGAATTTCGATATTCTTGGCGGTGAACAGGACATCATCTCGGCGATCGGGATCAATCTTCCGAGAGAAGAAAGCGATATACGCCTGTATACGATCAAACAGCTCGATGAACTTTGTGCAAAAAGCAACGGCAGCATTACGCTGATCGACGAGAAACCCGAAAAAATAACGAATGAGATCAGGAACCACTACCACCAGCAAAAGCTGTGGAAATGGTTCGTATTGTTCACGCTGATCTTCCTAACGCTAGAAATCATCTTAACCAAATGGCTCAGATAACTCAATTGCTGATCAGGCAGGCCCGTATTATTGATGCTTCTTCACCTTACAACGGTACCGTGAAGGATATTTTAATAGAAAATGGCGTGATCCGTTCGATTGAAGATCATATTGAAGCTGTTGATGCTACTGAATTCTCAGCTCCCAACCTGCACCTGTCGCAAGGCTGGATCGACCTGAGCGCCAACCTGTGCGACCCGGGTTTTGAACACAAAGAAGACCTCGAATCGGGTCTTGAATCTGCAGCTTACGGCGGATTTACCACCGTGGTTGCCGGTGCGCAGACCTTCCCGGTTACCGATACCAAAGGCGCGGTAGAATATAAAATGAACCGCAGCAGGGATAACGTGGTTTCGATCTCCCCGCTTGGCGCGCTTACCGAGAAATCGGAAGGCAAACACCTCGCTGAATTGTACGACATGCACCAGCACGGTGCGGTGGCTTTCTTCGACGGGAAAACACAGACCGA
>JAZKEZ010000074.1:13353-15281 GCA_040386675.1 Bacteroidota bacterium
GGGATCCTGACCAAAGCGCTGTTGTATCTGCAGCAATTCGACGGACTGGTTTTCAGTCACCCGTCAAACAAATACTTCACCTCGCACGGACAGGTGAACGAAAGCGTAAACAGCAGCCTTACCGGGCTAAAAGGAATGCCGGCCATTGGTGAAGTGATCCAGGTACAACGCGACCTGTCGATCCTTGAATACACCGGTGGCAAACTTCACTTCAACTGCATTTCTACCGGCGAATCGGTGCGACTGATCGCTGAAGCACGGAAAAAAGGACTGAATGTAACCTGCGACGTAGCGGCTCACCAGATCGCCTTCGACGACAGCATGGTGAATACCTTTGACACCAGCTTCAAAGTATTCCCGCCATTGCGTACCAAGGAAGACGTCGCCGGATTGCTCCAGGGACTGAAAGACGGCACCATCGATGCGATCTGCAGCGATCACACTCCTGAAGACCCGGAAAACAAAAACCTCGAATTCGACCTGGCCAACTTTGGCATTATTGGCCTGCAAACCGTTTTTGCAGTGGTGAACACCCAACTCAAAAAGCACCTTCCGATCAACCAGATCATTGAGAAGATCAGCGATAACCCGCGAAAACTGCTTAGCATTGCAGCCCATTCCATTGAGGTAGACAGCCATGCGAACCTTACCCTGTTTGATCCTGAACTGAAATGGACTTTTACAGAGGATTTGATCCGCTCGAAGTCGAAGAATACGCCGTTTACCGGGCAGGAGTTTACAGGGAAGCCGGTGGCGGTTTTTAATAAGGGCCGGTTTAAAATATTAAGCTGATTTTTTTAACCGCAGAGGCACGGAGGTAAGCGCAGAGGCCGCTGAGTAGCTCTGTGTTCCCTGCGACCACCTCCGTGCCTCTGCGGTTAAAAAACCACTCTCACTTCTTTTTCCTGAACATCAACTTGATCAGTGCATTAAACACCGCCAGCACCACCGCAAACAACAGCGCATACAAAAACCCGTCAGTCCGGAAACCCTCCACGAAGTAATCCGTCAGCGCGATCATCATTACATTGATCACCAATCCGACCAGTCCGAGCGTCAGGAAATTGATCGGGAACGTAAGGATCTTAAGGAGATACCCCAAAGTCACATTGAACATGGCCAGTACGAAAGTCACAATCAACGCGGAAACAAATCCCGTGATGTGAATACCTGGCAAACAACTGGCGGCAAAGTAGACCGCCACCACCGAAAGGACGAAACGGGTGAATAACTTCATCCTTAAATATAAGCTTTACCTTTCAAGGTTACATTCTCTTTCATCTTTTCTCCTTCATCTTTTCTCCTTCATCTTTTCTCCTTCATCTTTTCTCTTTCATCTTTCATCTTTTCTCTCTCATCTTACCTCTAAGGAAAGTCCATCATACGCCAACCACATCCCCGGCGGCAACTGCTCCTGCATCTCGCGGTGTTTGCCCAGCAAATGACTGATGTGTGTGAAATACGTCTTCTCCGCTCCCAGGTCCTGTGCAATGCGAATGGCTTCTTCGAGCGAGAAATGACTGTGGTGCGGTGTGCTTCTCAATGCATTCAGCACCAGCACCTTTGTTCCGCGGAGCAATTGCATCGATTCCGGTTTGATCGCATTGGCATCGGTGATGTAGGAAAAATCGCCGATGCGATAGGCCATTACCGGTAATTTGCCGTGCATCACCTCGATGGGCAGGATCTTCACCCCATCCACTATAAATTCGTTACCCGCCTCGATCGTTTCAAGTTTGAGCAGCGGAACCCCGGGGTACAGATCGTGGGCAAAGGCATACAGGAACTCTCTTTTGAGCGTTTGCTGCACGAACTTGGTCGCATAGATCGGCATGTGCCGGTTCTGTTTGAAGTTGAACGCCCGCACATCGTCTAGACCGGCAACATGGTCCTTGTGTTCGTGCGTAAAGAGCAGAGCCTCAAGGTGC
>JAZKEZ010000074.1:15291-18722 GCA_040386675.1 Bacteroidota bacterium
GCCGGAAATCCGGACCGGTATCAACCACCAGGTTCACCTGATTATGCTCGATTAAGATTGAAGTCCTAAGTCGGGCATCACATGGATTGGTAGAAGTGCATACCTCGCAGTTACAAGCAATTACAGGCACTCCCTGTGAGGTACCTGTTCCCAGGAAAGTTATTTTCATAAAGTGAAGCTTATACTCTTATAGGCGAATATAAAAATACAATCGACGAACGATTGTACGTTAATTGGGTTTAACTTTGCAAAGCCTTTTCACACTATGCAAGCAGAGATAAACAGAGTAATTCTTACCTCATCGCAAAAAGCGTTAAAAGTTAATCTTGACCCTGAATTGTACGGAACGTTCGCTGAGATCGGTGCCGGACAAGAGGTGGTAAGACACTTTTTCAGAGCCGGCGGTGCCTCGGGCACAATAGCAAAGGCCATGTCGGCTTACGACAAGGATTTCTCCGATGCTATTTACGGGAAAGAAGAGAAGAACCGCTATGTGTGCGAGTCGAGACTCCGGAAAATGCTCAGTCATGAATACGGACTGATCACCGAACGTCTTTCGCGCGATAAACATCCCAACAAGAAATTCTTCACCTTCGCCAATACGGTTACCACCATCGACTATGCCAAGCTCAACCTTGGTCACGGCTGGCTGGGGATGCGTTTTCAGCGTCACTGCAACGAAGCGCCAAGCGACATTATCCTGCACATCCGTTTGCTCGATAACGAAGCCAGCGTTCAGCAGGAGAAACTGGGTGACCTCGGGGTAAACCTGATCTACGGCTGTTTTTACCTGCACGATAACCCGAAAGAACTGCTGAAGTCGTTGTACGACAACCTGAGCAGGGACCACATCGAGATTGACATGATCAACTTCGAAGGACCGGCATTCAAAAAGGTAGACAACCGACTGATGAGTCTCCAGCTCGTGAGGAACAACATGACCGATGCGGTGATGTTCGGTCCTGACGGGAACAACCTGCAGGCATCAGACATCCTTTACAAAAAGAATATCTTGGCCATTCGCGGAAGTTTCCGCCCGGTTACCAATGTCCACATCGACATGGTAATGAATGGCTACAGCAAATTTATAGCCGACAGCAAGGTAAACCAGGACAATATCCTGGTGCTTTTCGAGATCACGCTCAGCAATCTGAAAGCCGAAGGCGAGATCGACGAGCAGGATTTCCTTGACCGTGCAGATATTCTCTGCTCACTTGGTCAGACGGTACTGATCTCGAACTATTCAGAATATTACAAGCTCATCAACTATTTCGCCCAGTTCACGCGTAACCGCATGGCGCTGATCGTTGGTGTGAACAGTATGCTCGAGATTTTCAATGAGAAGTACTATCGTAACCTGAAAGGCGGAATGCTTGAGGCTTTCGGTATCCTGTACAACAACGACCTGAAAATGTTCCTCTACCCGGCTCACGGCGAGGAGAACGACGAAATACTTACGAGTTCGAACGCACCGATCCATCCGCGTGTAAAACCGTTGTACGATTACATGTTGTACAACAGCCGGATCATCGACCTGAGCGAATACGATCCGAATGTACTGGCCATCCAGTCGAAAGAAGTGCTTCGCAAGATCCGCGAAGGCGAAGAAGGCTGGGAAGAGATGGTACCGGGGTACGTCGATAATATCATTAAAGAAAACCACCTGTTTGGATTTAAGGCCCGCAACCGCGACCTGATCACTGAACGAAACTAAGGTTCATAATCACTATTGAAAAAGCCGTCCTAACCGACGGCTTTTTTGCTTTCCATCAAGTCGTTTATTCTGACTTTTACTCATCAAACAGTCAACAAAATCTATAATACCCATAGATTACAAACTTTTATTCTATTAATTAAGTTCTATTTGGATTCTTATTCAGCACAAAAAGTTCTGATCCGGAATCTAAAAAGCTAACTATCAGTTTCTTAGGTACCAAACACCATTGGAATCATCTTTTCCATCTCCCGTCAGAATTGGGACAACCATTGTAAAAAGTACCGGTCTCACGGTTAATTTCACTGCGTAAACCCATAAATCTCACCCATTTCACTGCCCCAACTGATTGATGAGACCCTTCAATTCCTTAGCCCTAAAGCGTTTTCATCCACTTGCCTGCGTGCTTATCCTCCTGTTCACGATCGTTGGCTATTACGACGGGTTTGGACAGACGGTAAGGTACCAGAACAGTATAAAGGGCGGATTTGCCCTTGCCGGAAACTCGCTGGGATTAAGGGCCAATACCTTTGCCAACACCGCCGGAGGCACCACCATGTCGTCTACTTCCGACCTGGTATTGCCCGCAGGATCAACCATTGTAAAGGCTATTTTGTACGTGGAAGCTTACGCCAAAGGCACTCTTGGCGGGACCATGAAACAAATTACGGGGATAAAATTCAAGGTTGGCGCCGGCGCATTCGTACCGCTTACCCCCACTTCACCCGGTTTTCTTGCCAACCCACTGAGTACCAGCAAAGAATATGGACAGTTTATTATTGATGTGACCAGCCTTGTTCCTGCGCAGGGATACATCACCACGGTAACCCCGGGTGGAAGTGCGTTAACCACAGGGAGGTATGCGGTAGGAGATGTAACCCCGACCGTAACCGACAACCAGGGTTACGGCTGGGCATTGTTCATTGTGTACACCAACCCGGTTTCCCAATACCGAAACATCACCATTGCCGATGCGTGCCTCACCAGCCAGGGAGCATCGCTGATCATTCCAAACGTTATCGTTCCTTCATTCGGAACGGTGAAGGCAGTGATCGGAGTAACCGGATCATATGGTGATATTGGACTGCTGGATTATTGCGGGATCGGTATCCAGGGCGGACCGGTACCTGTACTGAAAGACCCGACCACCGGACTTACCAGCGACATCCTGAACAGTACCGTTGGTTTTGCACTCGCCAACAACGTAACAGCCGATGGCGGAGCGACGATAGATGGTGATTTTAAAGGCCGGAATCCGTACAATACATTTGATAAGCCATTGTTAAGCGGCACCTGGTACAGCTACTGGTATGATGCCGATATTATTGATGCCACAGGATCGCTGCCCAACAGTCCTACGCCAATCAACGTGAACCTGATCCAGGTTTCGGCCGGATCGGCAGGCGGAAGTGAGTTTATCGGGTATGGTGCTTACGGTGTCTCCATTGACATCGTTGCGGCTAAACTCACCAAGGCACTCGCCCCGAAACAGATCTACTCCGGCGAAAGGGCTACTTACACGTTTACCATCGACAACACCTCATCCGGAGCCATCAACCTGTCGAACATCGGTTTTACCGATAATATCCCGGCAGGACTGATGATCGCCAATCCGAACAATGTAGTGATCACCGGGGGAACCGGAGGAACCGTTGTCGCTGTACCGGGAACCAACGTTTTTACGCTTTCCGGTTTCAACCTGAACGGTGGCGCCACT
>JAZKEZ010000075.1:0-2264 GCA_040386675.1 Bacteroidota bacterium
CTCAAGACCCGTAGAACCCCCGAAACCTACGGTAGTAGTTGCGGTAATGACCTGAGAATACATTTTCTCCTTGGCCACGAACCCGGAATTCTGGGCAATTTCCTTCAGGATGGCCGAAAGTCCGTTGCCGCTTTTTCCTTTCAAAAGATATTTAACGATGATCACCGTGAGTACTATCCCTACTACCGGGCTGATGAACAGCAGGATGTACCTGGCTTCGATCTTAAGGTTCTCAGTAAGGAAATGGTGTACATAGTGCACACAGGTTTTCATTAAAATAGCCAGTAAACCCGCAGTAAGACCTATCAGTATTGCCGAGATCATTACAAACTGGCTTCTGGATAGTTTTTGCTGAACCCATTTTAACGGAACACGGTGCTGTGATATATTCATTCGTACGTTGATTCTTCCAACCGGCAAGTTAATGGATTTAAGCGGGAGACGCTGATCAATGTAGAGAGATGGTTAAAAGGCGAATCAATTTAACCGTAAAGAGTACTAAAAAAAGAGGCAAAGCGTGCAAAAAAGACCGCTTTGTGTTCTTTGCGCTAAAACTTTGTGCCCTTTGCGGTTAAAACAACTTCTTTAGGGATTCAACAAGCGGCGCAGATTGCCTTCGCTGCTATCCGGGAATTTGCAATTTTCGCCATCCATTCGTTCACCTATGAAAAAAACTATACTCTCGCTTTTACTTGCTTGCTCGCTGCTCTCCCTGTTTGCACAGGAATTGAAACACTGCGGTGCAGATGAACTCCGGATTTCCGCGCTGAAACAGATGCCTGAAGTAGCCCGGGCGGTAATTCGCCGCGACGAGGAGCTGGAAGCCTTTACCAAAAAGTTTGTTTCTGCTGCAAATCATAAAGACGATGCAGAGTATGTGATCCCGGTAGTATTCCACGTAATTCACAATTACGGACCTGAGAACATTTCCAATGCACAGATCCTGGACGGGATCGATGTACTGAACAAGACTTTCCGTAAACTGCTTGCCGACACCGGCAGTTTGGTTGAGGAGTTTAAACCGCTTCATGCCGATACCAAAATAGAGTTCAGGCTGGCGACCAAAGACCCCGACGGAAATTGTCACAGCGGGATCAACCGGATCGCATCCGCATTGACCACGAAGGGCGATCATTCGGTAAAAACATTGGTACACTGGCCTCAAAATAAATACCTGAACATTTACATCGTGGCACAGGCAGCAGGGCTGGCCGGTCACTGTGTGTGGCCCGCAGATGCTGATACCATTCCCGAATGGGACGGAATTGTGGTAGGCTATAATTATGTAGGAAGTATAGAACAGTCGGATTATACGCGGTCTGTTGCACTGGCCCACGAATGCGGTCATTACCTGAATCTTCACCACATCTGGGGAGGGAATAACGTTCCGGGGTTTTATTACCTGCCTTGTGGTGATGTAAACAAAGATTGCAGCATAGACGATCTGGTGGCCGATACCCCGCCAACCATTGGCTGGCAGACGTGTAACCTCAATGCCAAATCGTGCGGCAGCAGCCGGGATATGGTTCAGAACGTGATGGATTATTCGTACTGCAACCGGGTGTTTACCACCGGACAGAAACTAAGGATGCAGGCTTGTCTTAACTCACCGATCGCCGGAAGAAACAACCTGTGGAGCCAAAGTAACCGCCTGGCCACTGGAACGCTCAATGCCGCACCACTGTGCGCCGCAGACTTCGGTAGCAGCAGAGGGGTGATCTGCCAGGGCGACGGTGCCTCTGTCGTTTTCAGTGATCTTTCGTATGGAAGCGGCGGTTCGAATACCTTCAGCTGGTCGTTTGAAGGCGGAACTCCTGCCGTTTCTTCCCAGCGAAATCCAACCGTTACCTATGCAGCAGCCGGAACGTATGCCGTTTCGCTCACGGTGGGCGACGGATCGAACAGCTACACCATAACCCGCGATCATTTTATTACGGTGTTGCCGGAGCAAGGCGCGGCTTACCCGCTTTCCGAAAGCTTTGAGCAGCTGGATTCGCTGGAAGGATCAGGATGGATGGGTGCCAGCCAGGATCCCGGAGCCGGTTGGGAAATTACCTCAGCTGCAGCGTATACCGGGACTAAATCGGTTCGACTGGCCAATTTCGGGTCTTTAGAACCCACATCGGATCAGTTTTATGGAAAAACCACTGACCTTTCGGGTGTTACCGGTCCGGTACGGCTGACGTTCAGGTATGCGTACGCAAAGTCATCGGCAGATGACAAGACTTCAGCTACCATTTATTTCGCTTCCGATTGCAATACGC
>JAZKEZ010000076.1:0-224 GCA_040386675.1 Bacteroidota bacterium
ATCGCCGAACGGGTCGCAATGTTGTGAGCGACGCGCAGTGAAGTAAAAGAAGCGACAATTTCTTTCGTTCTTTCTTTCTAAAAGAAAGGACAGCAACAAACTAAGCGTCAAACCAGCGGTTACGAAAGCCTCTCCATATCCTGCCAGATCTTTTCATCCGGAACCGGCGCTACAATCTTCACCGGCTCTTTTTTCACCGGGTGCACAAACTCCAGCTTCCTGGC
>JAZKEZ010000076.1:234-12819 GCA_040386675.1 Bacteroidota bacterium
AGATAGAACCATCTGGATTGGAGCGCTTTGCTCCGTATTTAAGATCGCCTTTGATCACACATCCGATCGAACTGAGCTGTACCCTGATCTGGTGATGGCGTCCGGTTTCGAGCAGTACTTCGAGAAAAGAGTAGTTATCGCCGAAACCAAGTACCTTATAATTAAGAATGGCTTTTTTCGCTCCCGGAATTTCTTTGGACAAGATCCTTGACTTGTTCTTTGCCTCGTCCTTTATGAGGATATTCACCAGTCGGTCGGCTTTCGCGGCAGGTTTTCCCTGTACAATGGCCCAGTAGGTTTTATCGAGAGCCTTACTCTGGAACATTTCGTTTAGCCGCGTGAGTGCCTTGCTGGTACGCGCATACAGTACCACTCCGCTAACCGGGCGATCCAGACGGTGTACGGTTCCCAGGAAAACATCACCGGGCTTATCGTATTTTTTTTTGATGTACTGGCGGATCACATCCGAAAGCGGGGCATCGCCGGTCTTATCGGCCTGGACAATGTCGCCCGGGCGCTTGTTTACGGCAATAAGGTGATTGTCTTCGTAAAGTACACGAAGATTATCTGCTGTTGACCGTACAAATTCGGAACTGCTCAATACTGCTCTTTTGAATTTGGGAAATCTTCGTTTCTGACGTCTTTGATGTAGTGCTGTACCGCTCCTTTGATCTGGTCGTAAAGATCCAGGTATCTTCTCAGGAATCTCGGGCTGAACTCATTGGTGATGCCAAGCATATCGTGCATGACCAGCACTTGTCCGTCTACTCCGCCGCCGGCTCCGATACCGATAATCGGGATACGTACTGCCTGTGCAACTTTTTCGGCCAGTTTGGCAGGGATCTTCTCCAATACGATGGCGTAACATCCTGCTTCTTCCAGGATCTTTGCATCTTCTATAAGTCGTGTGGCCTCTTCTTCCTCCTTGGCTCTTACCGTATACGTTCCGAATTTATAGATCGATTGGGGAGTAAGTCCAAGATGGCCCATCACCGGTATACCGGCAGTAAGGATACGCTTAATGGACTTCACTATCTCGCGGCCGCCTTCCATTTTAACGGTGTGTGCGCCGCTTTCCTTCATGATCCGGATGGCAGAAGTAAGTGCTTCTTTACTGTTTCCCTGGTAAGTACCGAAAGGAAGATCGATCACCACCAACGCTCGTTTTACTGCCCTGACTACTGATGAGGCATGATAAATCATCTGATCCAGCGTTATGGGAAGGGTGGTTTCATGACCCGCCATTACGTTTGAAGCCGAGTCGCCAACGAGAATGATGTCTATACCCGATTCATCTATTATCCTGGCCATGGAGTAATCATAAGCGGTCAACATGGCGATTTTCTGCCCTTTGTTCTTCATCTCCTGAAGAATGTGAGTTGTTACCCGTTTTACTTCACTGTGTACTGACATAGGCTGCGGCTTTGAGCAATTGCAAACTTCTGAAATAAAACATAGCTGCGGCATAATTGCCTAAAAATTCTACATTTGCTAACCTTTGAAATTCCTATGATCAAAAGATTAAAATATGTGCTGGGCGTTGCTGCGCTTTTGCTTGCAGCAGCAGGTTGCGAAACCGACCTGGATATTAATGGCAACCCGAAGCCAACTGCCGTGATTTACGGACTTATTGATTTCTCTGAAGGCATTCAGGTCATCAAAATCACCAGGACTTTCCTGGGTGATGGAAATGCACTTGATTACGCACAGGCAAAAGATTCTTCGGAAATCAATTTCTCATCTGCGCCGGTTCTTGAACGTTACAATGGTACTACACTCGAAACTACCGTTGCTTTAAGAGACACCATAATTTCTGGTAAACCGTCCGGAACTTTCTACTCCGGAAATGCCAAATATTACGTGATCGAAGGCGGATCGAATTTCTTCTTTCCCAACAAAACCCACTTTTACCGCCTGAAGTTTGCTTACAACGGCCAGGAAGTTCATGCAGACACCCGTCTTGCGGGAAGATCTTCTCAGGATTCTCCACAGGCACTGGTGCTCCAGCGCGAACTGGTGGCCAATAACGTACGTACGAGCCCCATCCGCTATTCGTCCATCACCTTTAAATCTACCCCTGCTCCAAACGTAAAAAGCATCCGTGTAAAGGTTTTCTTTGAATACGATGAGATCCTGCTGAACGGCGACAGTACCCGCAAGAGCATTGAGCTTTCCAATACCCAACTTACTGTTGCGAAGCTCGATGAGCCTACACAACCGCAATTGCAGACAGCATTCAACGTAGCACAAATGATGGAGAACATCTCGGTGAGTAAGAATGATGCTGCGGTGAGTTTCCGTGCAGTGAAGAACATTGTGATCCAGATGACGAACGAAGCACAGGAGCTGTTCACCTACAACCAGGTAAATGGTGGTACTTCCGGTACCATCCAGGAGCGCCCGGAGTTCTCTAACGTAGTTAACGGACTCGGCCTTTTCTCAAGTTATTCGGTGACCAACAACAGCATGCCTTTAGGTGATCTTACCAGCCGTGCACTTGCCATCAATGAGAAATACCTGGGTATGAAATTCTGTTCAAGAAGACCAACATTGCTGACAGAGGGCGACGTAACCTGTCCGCAATAAGCACATATAAAACTGACGAAAAGGAGGGCGACCTCCTTTTTTTGTGCCCATTTGTCAGGAAAACTGACACCAAATTCACATCTGCCTTGATGGCATAATCCTTGTCTTTTGCCCGTAAAATATTCCGAAAAAAGCTAAATAACTTATAACAAATGGGAAAAATAATTGGTATTGACTTAGGAACCACTAACTCGTGTGTCTCCGTAATGGAAGGTAACGAACCAGTGGTAATCGCCAACAGTGAAGGGAAGCGCACCACTCCTTCAGTAGTTGGTTTTGTTGCCGGAGGAGAGCGTAAGATTGGTGATCCTGCTAAACGTCAGGCGATTACCAACCCTATAAAGACCATCTTCTCAATTAAACGTTTCATGGGTAACAGTTACGATGAAGTAACGAAAGAAATTTCCCGTGTACCTTATAAAGTTGAGCGTGGCGACAACAACACCCCACGTGTGCAGATCGACGACAGGTTGTATACTCCACAGGAGATCTCAGCCATGATCCTTCAGAAAATGAAGAAGACTGCAGAAGATTACCTGGGCCAGGAAGTTAGCGAAGCGGTAATTACCGTTCCTGCTTACTTTAACGATGCCCAGCGCCAGGCTACCAAAGAAGCCGGAGAAATCGCAGGCCTTAAAGTAAGAAGGATCATCAACGAGCCAACTGCAGCTGCACTTGCTTACGGTCTTGACAAAAAGCACCAGGACAGCAAGATCGTAGTATTCGACTGCGGTGGTGGTACGCATGACGTTTCTGTACTTGAACTGGGTGACGGTGTATTCGAAGTAAAATCTACCGACGGTGATACTCACCTTGGTGGTGATGATTTTGACCACAAGATCATCGACTGGCTGGTTCAGGAGTTCAAAGACGAAAACGGCGGACTTGATCTTACCAAAGATCCAATGGCGCTTCAACGTCTGAAAGAAGCTGCTGAAAAAGCGAAAATCGAACTTTCAAGCACTACTTCTACCGAAATCAACCTGCCATACATCATGCCGGTTGACGGAATCCCAAAACACCTTGTACGTTCACTTAGCCGTGCGAAATTCGAGCAGCTGGTTGACGACCTGGTAAAGAGAACTATTGAGCCATGTAAGTCTGCACTTAAAAATGCAGGTCTTTCTATCAACGACATCAACGAGATCATCCTTGTAGGAGGTTCTACCCGTATTCCTGCGATCCAGGACGCGGTTAAGGCTTTCTTCGGAAAAGATCCTTCAAAAGGTGTTAACCCTGATGAGGTAGTTGCAATTGGTGCAGCGATCCAGGGTGGTGTACTTACCGGTGAGGTAAAAGATGTACTTCTTCTTGATGTTACCCCGCTTTCTCTTGGTATTGAGACCATGGGCGGTGTATTCACCAAGCTGATCGAAGCTAACACTACTATCCCTACCAAGAAATCGGAAACTTTCTCAACCGCGAGCGATAACCAGCCTTCTGTAGAGATCCACATCCTTCAGGGAGAGCGTCCGCTAGCTAAAGACAACCGTACACTTGGAAGATTCCACCTGGATGGTATTCCACCAGCACAACGCGGTGTTCCTCAGATCGAAGTAACTTTCGACATCGATGCTAACGGTATCCTGCACGTTTCGTCTAAAGATAAGGCGACCGGAAAATCTCAGTCTATCCGTATCGAGGCTTCTTCAGGACTATCTCAGGAAGAAATTGAGAAAATGAGACGTGAGGCAGAAGCCAACGCTGAATCAGATCAGAAAGCGAAAGAAAGCATCGAGACCCTTAACAAGGCTGACAGTGTGATCTTCCAAACCGAGAAGCAACTGAAAGAATTCGGTGACAAACTTCCGGCGGACAAAAAAGCTCCGATCGAATCAGCTCTTGCTGACCTGAAGAAAGCATACGAAAACAGAGAAGACATTCCTGCTATCGAAGGTGCGATCAACCGTCTGAACGAAATCTTCCAGTCTGCTGCACAGGAAATGTACGCTGCTGGCGACCAGGGCGGACAACCGGGTGCTGATCAGCAGGGACCTCAGGGCGGAAACGACCAGGAAGTAACTGATGTTGACTTCGAAGAAGTGAAAGACGATCAGAAATAATGAGATGATTTGCGAATGAGAGAATTTGCGAATGAGAGAATTTGCAGATGAGAGAATTTGCAGATGAGAATAGAATAGCCCCTGTCACCGTACGGTACAGGGGTTATTTTTTGAGGTTTAGTTAGTTAATCGCAAAGGGCGCAGAGATTTTGCGCAAAGAACGCGGAGAAACAAAAAGGGCGCTGAGAAAAATCTCAGCGCCCTTTGCGATTATACTTTGTGCCCTTTGCGGTTATTC
Source organism: Bacteroidota bacterium (assembly GCA_040386675.1). Classification (GTDB taxonomy): domain Bacteria; phylum Bacteroidota; class Bacteroidia; order Flavobacteriales_D; family Luteibaculaceae; genus DASUEB01. The sequence goes on from JAZKEZ010000076.1 coordinate 5,122, forward strand.
TTCGCGGCCTTTGCGGTTAAACCAACCGCGCCGCTTAATGATCTATCCGGTTTCCTTTAGGATATTTAATAGTATACTTCAACTCAAACTCCCGCTGCTCGCCGGGTTGAAGCGAAATATTCCAGTCAATGATTCCGGTTTCGGCGTTGAGTTGTCCGCCGCTCAGGTTTTCAGATTCCACGATGATATTGCTGTTGCGGGCAATCGGAAGCTGGTCCTGCACTTTTACATTTACCGTGCGCTGTTTGGTGTTCTTTACGGTGAATTTGTAGTGGAACTGCTTTTTGTTTCCGGTTACCAGTCCTGCATCTTTGTTCAGCTGGTTCAGGTCCTTGCGGTCTACCATTACGCCGTTATCTGCGCCAAGACTTACTTCCAGCTTGTCTTTTCCGGCACCCGGATCAACAACGCTCTGTCCGATAAAGCTGCCTTTGTAATATACGTTGGCCGAACCCGGAAGCAGGTTCAGGTTTTGCCATCCTTTGATCGCCGCTACCAGATACGTTTCGCGGTTCATTTTAGGAATAGACAGGTACTGCATTTCTGAAGCCAGGTCGAACGACTGGATCTCTACTGAAGTAGGTCTAGATGTGCTTGGAATGTTATACGGAAGGGCGATGTCAAAATATACGTTCACATTTCCTGATGATACCGTTACCGGAACCGGAGCCATTGCTGCCTCGTAATTGGCTGCAGGAGCTTCTTCCATTTCAGCATCAGCCGATTTGTCCTTTTTCATCATCATGCTTCTTACCGGCTGTAATCCCTGGTTCTGGTAATAATCCACATAATCCGGGTTAAGCTGTGGCTGTGATCCGCTCGCAGAAGGATTTCCGGTAGAGAGGGTAAGTTTCACATCACTCCAGTCGATCGCGGTAGACTGGAATACATTGGCCTTGTAGATCAGCTTTACATCGGTACTGTTGTCGCTGGTGCGGATTTCGTAGCCTGGTGCCCAACCGGCATTGTATACCAGGTAGCTCAGGTCGAAGTTTACGGTGCCCGGTGCGGTAGCCACCACGGTGACCTCGATCTCCGAACGGTTGCGGATCATGTTGTTGGCACGATCGCCCATCTGTGCTTTAAGTTTCTCAACTTCTTTCGCCAGTTTTTCTTCCTCCTGCCCGATCTCGATGATCTTGATTTCGATTTCCTTCAGGCGGTTCCTGTAGATATTGGCCAGGTCGTTCAGGTCTTCGGGAGTAAGTTTGCTGTCGCCGCCCATAATGGTTTTGTTCTTCAGCATCAGGTCCTTTTCTTCCAGGTAAACCGACTTGTAGGCGCGGCGAATGGTAAGATTCGTGGTCGCGTCTTTCAGTTTCGAATCGAGTTCCCTGAAGTTCTGAGGCATATCAGCCTCGTCCATGTAATTGGTTTTCAGGTTTACACCGGTAATGGTGAGGTCGCGGTCAGCATTTACGCGGATGCTGTTACCGTCGAGAAATGGGCTGAGGTTTTTAAATACCAGCAGGTTGGTGCCGGTTTTTAGGGAAACCGACGCAGCGTTGTGCAGCTCGGCGTTATTAAGGTAAATCGTGGCGGCTCTGACCTTAGAGGTAACCGGAACGGGCTCCTGTGCAAAAGCAGAGAACGAAATCGTTGCAGCTACGGTAGTGTAAAAAATCGTCCTGATCATTGAATGTGTATTTGGGTGTAAATAACGGAATTTGCCCACGAATGGTGCGGAGCTTTTGAACGATTGTAGAAAAGTTTACCAAAATTCACGAAACCTGCTTCCCGGAGTAAGGATAACAGGGCATAGCGTATATTTTTGCAGGATGAAAGACAGACCGCTGATCCTGGTTACCAACGACGATAGTTATATTTCTCCCGGTATTCACGCCCTTGTAGCCGCTGTGCGTCCTTTTGGCGATGTGGTGGTGGTTGCTCCCGATAAACCACAGTCGGGAATGGGTCACGCCATTACGGTAAATAACATCCTCCGCCTGCACCCGGTCGATCAGTTTGAAGGCATCGAAGCCTACGGCTGTTCAGGAACCCCGGTAGACTGCGTAAAACTGGCCATTACCCATGTGCTGAAACGCAGACCGGATCTGCTGGTTTCAGGCATCAATCACGGCGCAAACAATTCCATCAACGTACTGTATTCCGGTACCATGTCGGCGGCGGTCGAGGGAGCGATGGAAGGCATCCCGAGTATCGGTTTTTCGTTGTGCAACTTCAGTTGGGAAGCCGACTTCAGCGGTGCGGTTGAATATGCATCCCGTGTGGTAAAGGCCGCGCTTGAAAACGGAATTCCGCCTAAAACCTGTCTCAACGTCAACATTCCCGATATTCCGGTATCAGAGATCCGGGGAATAAAGGTATGCCGGCAAGCAGAGGCTTATTGGGCCGACAGCTACGAAAAACGCACCGATCCCCACGGCGGCACCTATTTCTGGCTCACCGGGATGTTTGAAGGACGCGATAAAGGCGAAGACACCGATATTTTCGCACTGGAAAACAATTACGTATCGGTGGTTCCCGTGCAGTTCGACATGACCGCACACCATGCTATCGCAAGTCTAAACAGCTGGAATTATGAGGGATAAACTCGATCATTTCAGAACCGGGATCGTTCTCGGGCTCATTGGTCCGTGGATTGGTTTCTGCCTGTACGGATTGTATTACGGCAACAAATTCCTGGTTTCGTTCTCTTACTTTGTAAATTCGGTATTTCTCGGCACAAGATCTTACCAGTCGCCTATTGCGAGTTTAAGCCTCTTGTTCAACCTGGCTATTTTCCTGTTGTTCCTCAGGTTCGACCTGGAAGAAGGTGCCCGTGGAATCCTGATGGGGACATTTATTTACGTTCCGATCATCGTCTTTTTATTCTTTTATTGATGGAGCAGGAAAAAGATTGGTTCATAGACTGGTTCAACTCGCCGTATTACCACATTCTGTATAAGAACCGCGACGATAAAGAGGCAGAGAAATTCCTGAAGAATCTCTCCCGGTCGCTGGGTTTCCATAAGGAACAGAGGATCCTTGACCTGGCCTGCGGTAAAGGCCGGCATTCGATCTACCTCAACCAGAAAGGATACCGGGTTACCGGTCTCGACCTTTCGGAAGAAAACATCCGTGAAGCCTCGTCGCACGCCAACCCGACACTCGATTTCCATGTACACGACATGCGCGAGGTCTACCCGTCAACGTTCAACTTTATCCTGAACCTGTTTACCAGTTTCGGGTATTTCAACTGCATCGACGACAACATCAGGGTATTGAAGTCCTGTCGCGAAATGCTCGCCTGGGACGGCCGGCTGGTGATTGATTTCCTCAATGCCCATGCCCTGGAAAAACAACTCATCCCGCATGAAATAAAGGAGATAGACGGGATTGAATTCCAGATCCGGAAGCGAATGGAAAACGGATTGATCGAAAAGACCATTTCATTTTCTGATATGGGCAAGGATTTTGAATTCAGGGAGCAGGTGCAGGCACTCACGCTTACCGATTTCCGGAAACTGTTTACGGCAGCCGGATTTGAATTAATTAATACATTTGGTGACTACCAGCTGAACCCTTACCAGCCAGACAATTCACCCCGTTTGATCCTTGTAGCCAAAAGCACCGCACTGTGAGTATTCTTGCCATACTGCTCTTATTTTTTGTTCCGCTTTTAAGTGGTATGACGGTTTGGATGGCCCAACCCAAATCACAAAAAAACCTCAAGCTGCTGCTGTCGTTCAGTGGTGCTTATTTGCTGGCGTTGTCGCTGCTTCATCTTCTCCCGGAAGTATACGAAGCCGAGAAGCACCTGGCTGGTATCTTTATCCTGCTGGGTTTTGTTGCGCAACTGGTACTCGAGTTCCTCTCCGGAGGGATCGAACACGGACATTTCCATTTTCACAGCAGCAAAACCGAACCTAACTTCCCGATCACACTGATGATCAGCCTGAGCATCCACACTTTCCTGGAATGTCTTCCGCTCGGGAATATGGAGGAGCACCACGGCATTTTCGAGAATTTCTCAGGATATTCGCTGGTTACCGGCATTATCCTGCACAATATTCCGGTTGCGGTAACTCTTATGAGCGTACTCATCCAGTCGGGAATCAAGCGTTCTTCAGCCATGATCGCCTTGCTGATCTTTGCGCTTACCGGGCCACTTGGCCTGCTTGCCGGTTCGTTGTTCGAAGACCAGCTGCTTGCCATTTCCGCTCATTTTTACGAGTTGTCGATGGCCGTGGTGATCGGTATTTTCCTGCACGTCTCCACCACCATCCTGTTCGAAAGCGGCGAAGGACACCGGTTTAACCTGTACAAGTTCGCGGTGATCGCGTTGGGCGGGATGCTGGCGTATTTGACGATAGCGTAGGTTACTCGAAATGATGCGGGCGGTGGCAATGTGGAGGTTTCTCGCTGCGCTCGAAATGACATGTTGTACTTGAAATGATGGGAAAGGTGGCAATAGGGAGATTTCTCGCTGCGCTCGAAATGACAGTTGTCAATAAGCTATTAGTAAAGTCGTCATTTCGAGCGCAGCGAGAAACCCCATAGTTCCTACCTATCCGCCTATCGAAACTATCAATCACATTTATACTATTAATTCATTTAACCGAATTACTTTTGACACTCAAATTATAAACTGAAAAACTAAAAATAATGGCTGTACTCGTAGGAAAAAAAGCTCCTTCATTCAAAGCTGCTGCTGTAGTTGGCGGCGAAGAGATCGTAGAAAACTTCTCTCTTGACCAATACCTTGGCGAGAAATACGTGATCTTCTTCTTCTACCCGAAAGATTTCACTTTTGTTTGTCCTACAGAGCTTCACGCTTTCCAGGAGAAACTTGCTGAATTCGAGAAGCGTGATGTAGCGGTTGTGGCCTGTTCTACAGATACTGAGCAATCGCACTGGGGATGGCTGCAAATGGACAAGAAACAAGGTGGTATCAAAGGAATCACCTACCCTATCGTTGCCGATACCAACAAAACCATTTCTACCAATTTCGACGTGCTTAACGGTCACTTCGACTACAACGAAAACGGTGAATTGAATGCAACGAGTGAAATGATCGCTTACCGTGGTCTTTTCCTGATCGACAAAAACGGAGTGGTTCGTCACCAGCTGGTAAACGATCTTCCATTGGGTCGTAACATTGACGAGGCATTGCGTATGGTTGATTCACTGATCTTCCTTGAAACCAAAGGTGAAGTTTGTCCTGCAAACTGGAGCGCCGGTAAAGAAGGCCTGAACGCCACTCACTCTGGTGTTGCAGAATACCTGAGCAGCAACTAAGCAACAAATTCCAATACACAGTAAACCCGTACTGCCGGGGCAATACGGGTTTCTTTTTGCGGTATCTTTTCCGCCTGAATTGAGCAAATGAAGATCCTGATCATTCAAACTGCATTTATCGGCGACGTGGTGCTGGCCACTCCGCTGGTTGAAAAACTGAAGCAGTTCCATCCCGACGCGACCATCGATTTCCTGGTAAGAAAAGGAAATGAAAAGCTGTTGGCCAACAATCGGCATTTACGACAAGTACTGGTGTTTGACAAGAAGCAGGGCAAGTACCGCAATGCCTTCAGCCTGATCAGACAATTCCGCGGCGAGCGATACGACCTGGTTGTAAACGTTCAGCGCTTTTTCACCACCGGGCTGATCACCGTTTTATCCGGAGCCAGAAGAACCGTGGGCTTCGATAAAAACCCGCTTTCGTTTTGGTTTAGCAAGGCAATTAAACACAGTTATGACGGAAGCAGCGCAGAGCACCACGAAGTAAAGCGCAACCTGAAACTGATCGCCGACATTACCGACGACAGGATGATCCGGCCGAGAATCTATCCCTCTGCTGTAGATTTTGAAAAGGTAAGCACCGATCAGTCGTATGTCACCATGGCTCCGGCATCGGTCTGGTTCACCAAGCAGTTCCCCGAACACAAATGGGTAGAACTCATTTCGAAAATTCCTGCTCACCTCAAAATCTTCCTTCTGGGCGGTCCTGGGGATGCAGAGCTGTGTCAACGAATCGCTGCCCAGACCACACACCCGGGCATCGACATCCTTGCCGGGAAGCTCAGTTTCCTCGAATCTGCGGCACTGATGAAAGGTGCCGTCATGAACTATGTGAACGATTCAGGGCCGATGCACTTTGCATCTGCGGTAAATGCACCGGTTACTGCCTTTTACTGTTCTACTATACCCGGCTTTGGTTTCGGTCCGCTATCAGACCAATCTTTCATTGCTGAAATCGATTTTAAACTGGATTGCCGGCCTTGCGGTATACATGGGTATAAAGCGTGTCCGAAGGGGCATTTTAAGTGCTCGGAGATTGAGGTGGATAAGGTGGTGGTTTTTTAACCACAAAGGCCGCGGAGGAAAAACGCGAAAGGCGCAAAGGTGATGATCTCCTTTGTGCCCTTTGCGTTAAAACTTTATGCTCTTTGCGGTTAAAAAACTCACCCTAGAAACGGATACCTGTAATCAGTCGGCGAAACAAACGTCTCTTTGATCGTTCTTGCAGAAACCCATCTGAGTAGATTCAGGTAAGAACCTGCTTTATCGTTCGTTCCTGAGCCTCTTGCACCGCCGAAAGGCTGTTGCCCCACTACGGCACCGGTTGGCTTATCGTTGATGTAGAAGTTACCTGCAGAATTCTCCAGTTTCTCCATTGCAGTATTGATCGCATAACGGTCATTGGCAAGGATGGCGCCGGTAAGTGCATATTCGCTGGTGGTATCTACCACTTCGAGTATCTTCTCAAATTCTGCATCGGCAAACACATAAATGGTAATTACCGGACCGAAGATCTCTTCGCACATGGTGCGGAATTTAGGGTTGGTGGTTACCACAACCGTTGGCTCGATAAAGTATCCTGAACTCTTGTCGTATCCTCCGCCAACAATGATCTCGGCATCCTGGCTATCTTTGATGTAATCGATGTAGCCGGCGATCTTATCAAAAGAACGCTCGTCGATCACGGCATTTACAAAGTTCGAGAAGTCTTCGGTAGGCCCCATTTTGAATGACTTCACATCGGTGATCACCTGCTCCTTCACGTCTTTCCAGATCGATTGTGAGATGTAAGCCCTTGATGCAGCCGAGCATTTTTGTCCCTGGAATTCGAATGCACCGCGTACAATTGCTGTGGCAACTGCTGCCGGTGTAGCCGATTTGTGGGCCACAATGAAATCTTTACCACCGGTTTCGCCCACGATTCTCGGGTACGAACGGTAGTTATCTATATTCTGACCGATTTCTTTCCAGATGTGTTTGAACACGGCAGTAGAACCGGTAAAGTGAAGTCCTGCGAAATCAGGGTGCTTGAACACCACATCTCCAACCACAGGTCCGTCAGCGTAAACCAGGTTGATCACCCCATCAGGCAATCCGGCGCGGCGGAACAGGTCCATAATGTATTGTGCGCTGTAGATCTGGCTGTCGGCGGGTTTCCATACACAAACGTTACCCATCAGCGCAGCCGACATCGGCAGGTTACCGGCAATGGCTGTAAAGTTGAACGGAGTGAGTGCAAATACAAATCCTTCAAGCGGACGGTATTCCAAACGGTTCCACATTCCCGGAGAACTTTCGGGTTGCTGCTTGTAAATGTCGGCAGCAAACTGCACGTTAAACCTCAGGAAATCAACAAATTCGCATACCGCATCGATCTCGCTCTGGAAGGCATTCTTAGACTGGGCCAGCATGGTAGCGGCGCTGAAGCGGTAACGCTCCGGACCAGAGATCATATCG
>JAZKEZ010000076.1:12829-17055 GCA_040386675.1 Bacteroidota bacterium
GCTACACGAAGAAAGATGGAAGCACGCTGCTCGAAAGGAAGCGCGGCCCATTTTTTCTTTGCAGCAAGGGCAGCATCAATCGACTGCTTTACGTGGGTCTCATTACCGTAATGATAATAACCAAGAGTATGTTTATGATCGTGTGGTGGCGACATCCGGCGTTTATCTCCGCTGAATACTTTGTCTCCGCCGATGTACATTGGCACTTCTATCTCAGTTGAACGAAGTTCGGCGAGGGCGGCTTGTAGACTCTCACGCTCCTTACTCCCGGGAGCATAAGCATAAATGGGTTCGTTTTTAGCCAGTGGTGGCGTAAAAAAGGCATTATGCATGGTATATGATTTTAGAGGGCAAAAGTAGTAATCAATTGAGAATGGAGAGGGGATAATTGAGAATTGATGTTGGGGCGGTAAGAGGAGAGTGGAGAGAGGAGAGAGAAAAGTGGAGAGAGAAGGTAACTGAATTCGAAGGGTGGGAGTATGATGGGGTGATAGATGGCTGACGTCGATAGGCTGACTTCGGCAGGCTGACTCGGGAGGCTGACTTCGACAGGCTCAGTCACCGGTTCTAACTGGTAGTATGGTTAACCGTCTAAACCGTATACGTCTAAACCGTCTAAACTGTCTCCACCATCTAAACTGTCTCAACCATCTCCACCGTCTAAACCGTCTCCACCGCTCTAAACCATTAACCCTTTAACCCCTTAAACTTTTAAACTTAATTCAGGAAATGCGGCACTTCAGTCACAAACTCCGGGATCTGGACTTCGAAAGATGCGCCGGTTTCTACGTTCTGCATGGTGTAGGTTCCTTTCATCTTGCCGATAAAAGATTTGAAATCGCAACCGGAATTATACCTGAAACTTGAGCCGGATTCAATAACCGGCTGTTTGCCTACTACGCCCTCTCCTACTACTTCGCGGATGGTGTCTTTGGCATCGTAGATGATCCAGTGCCTGCTGATCAGTTTCACCGGGAAAGGATTCAGGTTTTCAATGTCGATGAAGTACACGAAAAAATGCGTACCCCTTGAGGGATTAGAGTACTGCTCCTCGTATTGAGTAGCCACGCTGATTTTTATGCCTGATGAAACTTCAGTTACCATTGGGTCTATAGTCTATTGCAATTTTGTAAATTATTATTAATCAAGCAAAAAAACTTTCCAACCGGTTAATTCCCTCTCATGCTGTTGGCGGTATAACACCCGATCACGCGGTCATAATCGGTGGAGAAGTCACGGTAGTAGATCAGTATGGTGTAATTGTTCTCGGTCTGGAAAAAAGCACCTTCGATAAACGATGCATCGGGCTGCTGTTTGTCTTTTACCAGCACATACTGGTAGTTGTAATACCCTTGTTTCAGCAACATGGTGCATTCATAAGCGCCGATGTTGTAGTTGTACTTCATCTGGTTTTCTTCGGTGAGCCGGTTCTGGTTAAAATCTCCAGCTATGTAAAGAATCCCTGAAGTAACGGCTTCGTGCGGGAGGGTAAACGTTACCGATGCATAATCGCCGTCGTTGTTGGGGTTCCCTCCTGTTCCGTCGTCGTTCTTGATCACGTATCCCCCGTTAAGATCCTGGTAACTTCCGTACGGATAAATGTTGCGGACAATGTCGTTCACCAGTTTTACCTGGTATGCCCCGTCGGCCTGTACGATCTTGGCCACCCTTCCGGTCTGGTACCTGAACGATTTCAAGTCTATCTGGCGGTACTCATTCCCGCCAGGAAACGAACTTTTCCTGTCGTAGTTGAACACCAGTTCATTGTCGCGAACAAACGTCGGGGTGAGTCCCCTGATAGCATTGTCCCATCGGTTGTTTTGCAAAATGGTGATCTTAAGGTCCGTGTACGGATTGGTAATGTTGAACGGCGGAACGATATTGAAGTCAATCTCCTGAAGCGTTTCACGTTCCTGGACAATGTCTGAGCGTTTGATCATAGTTGTAACCCTTGCGATGTTCTCATAGACCACAAAACGCATGGTGAAGGCAGGTGCGTCGCTGTTTCCAACCTCGAATACCTTCACAATGTAGTTCCCGCTTTTCTTGAGTTTCATGTTCTCGTTGGGAATGTTCACAGTGTAATGCAGGTACTCCTGTAAGGTGTTAAATGAGGTAGAATAGGTGGTGATGTAATCCTCAAAATATCCGTCAATATACTCCTGCGGAAGCAGTGAAGACGGCGTCCAGTCTGAGTTGCAGTGCAGCAGCGAATATTGGTAATTCTTGTAATCGGTACCCAGCTCATCGAAGTGAAGCGCAATGGGTGTAACTCCTTTCAGATCGAGGTATGCACCGCTAAGCTCCACTCCATTGAGGTACATCTGCGGAGTTTTAATGGCTTTGTTATAGATCACGGTACGCATTACATCCTGCGCTCCGAGGGCCAGACAAAGGGTCGTAAACAGCGATAGCAAAAGGATTCTGAATATCTTCATTCTGTCAATAGTTAACCAGGTTACCTGAACCTGAAATGCTTATGTCGGTTGGTATGCCTTGCGGACAATACACATTTCCCGATCGTGTTATGGTTCCCTTCAGGGCTATTGAAGGACTGATGTGGAAATCTCCGTAACCCGATTGTTCAACGTGCCCTTCGCGGGTTATAAAGTCTCTGCCATAAATATAGCCAGTTGTGAGACTGTAGTAGTATAAAAGATCACTTTTACCCGAAAGGTAAACGTCTGAAGTGCCGGTATTGAGTTTAATGTAGGCCTCTTTAACCTCCAGTTTCATCCGCACGTCGCCTGAACCGTCCCAGCCCAGGAAGGTGAATACATCTGTTCGCAGTGTATCCATACAGGTAAAGTCGGCACTACCCGAAAACCGCAGCTGACTGATGGCTGTGCAATACACCTTCATCTTTATTTTCCTCCGGTAATCCCTGAGCCAGTTACATTTATTGGTATTGGTGATGTAGAGGGTATTTTCACGCACTTCGGTGGTACATCCGTCAACCAGGTTTTTACCTCCGGTTACCTCCACCCTGTTTTCAGTGGAATTGGGATAGAACTCGATCTCGATGTTGCGGTCGACATCCATTTTTTCAAAAGACCCGAGCTTTCGCTCAACTGTAGTAGCCTTACCGGCAGACGAAAGGCAAACGCCGCCGTCCTTCACACATCCAGCCAATACAAGCATCAGCAGCGCCGTCAACAGGGTCAGAGCTTTATTCCACATCCCAGTTCAAGATAATCTGCCGTAGCAAAGTGCGATTTGATTCCGAAACTCACGTAGCCAGATCTGCCAACGTTTTGTTTAACGCCCAGGCGGTGATAGAAAATACCGGTTTCTGGTTGTTTTGAGTAGAGATAGGCGGCCATTTGAAGGTATACTGCAAAATTCCCGTAATGATTTTCCATTCCGGCACCTGCCCCGATCTGCATGTAATCAGCACGGTGCGGCAGCCTGATGTTACGGTAAGCCATTTCCTCCTCGAGTGATGAATTGTACATCACATCAGCAAAACAGGTAAAACTATACTTGTTCGAAAGCCGGCGCACCCTTGATAAATGAAGCGTGTAAGTCGGGTATTTGTTAGCGCCGGTAATGAACAGTTCCTTGAGTCCGAAACGCGGAGAAATGTAATACTTCGCCGCACGATCAGGCTCAGTACTTTCTGGTATGATCTCCACTTCCGACAACTGTACTTTTTTCTGATTACCGAATTGTACACCCAGCGAAAGCAACGGAAGGTTGATGCCGAGATTCGGTGTTTTGAATGCTCCGTTTGAAAAATGCTGAAGCTGAATGCCCGTTTGCATTGCTGCATTCTTTCCCAATGGCGTCTTGTACCAAAATCCCAGGATGATTGATGCATTGCCGGCAGAACCGATTGCAATGTTCTTGTGATTATCCTTCTGATCGTATGATTTGGTGAGAATGCCCAGCCCGAGGCCGAACCGGAAAGACAGGTGATCGTTTTTTGAGCTAAGCGGCAGCCGCATATAAGGTGTGAGGCTGATGGCTTTTCCCAATTGCGCAGGGTTACCGGGATCCAGGAAACCGAGCGCCAGTCCTACCGAAGGAAAGCGGTATTTCCCGTGCCAGGACGCTGATCCTGTAAAGGCTTTCTCGAAGGTAAGTTCAATTCCCTTTGTGTGTCCCTTCACGAATCCTTCCATTCCCTTGCGGTGAGCGATCAGAAAACCGCCGGTACCGTTTACCGATATGCGGCGCTGGGCTGTAACCACCGCGGCAGAAATAACAAGATACAGGATCAGAAA
>JAZKEZ010000077.1:0-2019 GCA_040386675.1 Bacteroidota bacterium
CCACAAATGTTTTCTAATTTGATTGGATCAGTGAATGGAATCCCGGTAATGCCGTAGTCTTCCACCACTTTCGATTGCCAGTATTTCAACTCGCTCACGTGCGTCCAGTTCAGTTTATCTTCTGCAATGGCTGCGGTCCACGCAGTTGCATTTTTATCCAGCGAAACCGACAGGATCTCAAAGCCTTTTGGGTGGAAAGCGTTGTAGGCTTTAACCACGTTCGGGCTTTCATTCCGGCACGGTCCGCACCAGCTTGCCCAGAAGTCGATCAATACTACTTTTCCTTTGAATTCTTCCAGCGAGTGGGTTTTTCCTTTCGGATCCGGAAGTGAAATCGGTGGTGCAGGTTGCCCGGCAGCAAGCTTCGGGTTTTCAGGTTCCGCCGGCATTACGCCGCCTTGTTGTTCTACCTGCTGGATCTGGCGGTTCAGGAAGCTGTAGTATTCGCTTTGCGCCATTCTTACCGAAAGTCCTTCGAGTACTTTTTTGAAGTAAGCCATGTCCTGCATCGGGTTCATGCGGTTCAGCGCAGCAAGTGCAGCCGGAGAAGTGGTGTGACGGTCGATGAATCCGTGAAGGAACTCCATCGCCTCAGTATTCATCACCTGCAATTTTGCCACAGCTTCCTCACGCGGAATCTGTCCTTCCTTTCCAAGACGCATAATACTGTCGCCCTTCATCATCAGTACTTTCAGCTTCGCATCAAAATCATACAGGATCTTGGTGTCTTCCTGTCCTTCAATATTGGTAGGCTCGCTAAGCGATTGGTCTGCCGTAAAACTCAGCTCGCCCACAGAATCACCAATAAAAACAAAGGTGTTTTTCTGGTCAATGAACAGCTGGTAGTAATCGGTAAACGGGAGTTTGGTTTCAAAAGCAAGGCTTCCGTCGTTTCCAACTACGGCAGAATCAATATTTACCGGGAGACCTTGTGAGAATTTCTGCAGGTAAACGGTTTTTCCTTCCAGGCCTTTGGTGGTTCCCTTGATGCTGAAACCATCGGGACCGGAACAGGAAGAAATGAGCAATGCCAGTAGGGCAGAGAGGTATAGAAAGGATAGACGCATCTTATCAGGATTCAAGTAATTCTTTTAGTAATTCGTTGGCTTTCTTCGGATCGGCCTTGCCTTTGGCCATTTTCATGAATTCACCCATGAACAATCCAAGCAGGTTTTTGTTTCCGGCTTTGTATGCCGCCACCTTATCCGGGAAAACGTCGAGCGCTTTTCTGGCAATGTCCCTGATCTCGTCCTCAGACGAATCCTGCAACAGGTTAAGTGAAGTGGCAATGTCAAGCGGATGCGCATCCTTTTTCAGCAACTCAGGGAATACTTTGCTGCTGGCGGTGGTATGACTGATCTTGCCCTCGTCGATCAATGCGATGAGTTGTGCAATGCGTTCGGCCTTTACAGGGAATGCGGTGATCTCGATAGCAGTCTGGTTGAGGTAAGACTTTACGTCGCCCATCATCCAGTTGGCCGCGGCTTTGTTGTTGGGGGTATGACGGATCAGTTCTTCAAAATACAACGCGATCTGCTTGTCTTCAGTAAGCAGTCCGGCATCGTATTCCGACAGTCCGAGTTCTGAAGTGTATTTCTGGAAAAGTGCAGCGGGAAGCGGGGGAAGGGCTGCGCGCACTTCTTCAATTTTCTTTTGCGTGATGACCAGCGGCTGAAGATCAGGCTCGGGGAAATAACGGTAATCATGTGCCAGTTCTTTGCTACGTAAAGAAAAGGTAGTGCCGTTCACCGCGTCGAAGCTGCGGGTTTCCTGCGAGATCTTGTTCCCGGCTTCGATCAGGTCGATCTGGCGTTTGGCTTCAAAATCAATCGCACGCTGCACGTTGCGGATCGAGTTCATGTTCTTTACCTCGCAGCGCTGGCCGAAAGCGGTTTCACCTTTTAGTCGTACCGAAACGTTGGCGTCGCAGCGCATCGAACCTTCTTCCATGTTTCCGTCGCAGATCTCCAGGTAGCGCACCAGTTTACGTACCTCGGTCAGGTACTGGTAGGCTTCCTC
>JAZKEZ010000077.1:2029-21095 GCA_040386675.1 Bacteroidota bacterium
CTCGCTGCTGCGCATTTCGGGTTCGCTCACCAGTTCGAGAAGCGGAACTCCTGCACGGTTCAGATCGATCAGCGTATCAAACGGATCCAGGTCGTGGATGCTTTTTCCGGCATCTTCTTCCATGTGGATACGGGTTACGTTGATGGTCTTGCTAATGCCGTCTTTCAGTTTCACGGTGATGGTACCTCCGGTGCAGATCGGGGTATTGTCCTGCGTGATCTGGTATCCTTTCGGAAGATCCGCGTAGAAGTAATTCTTGCGGGCAAAGTGCATCCGTTCACGAATATCGCAACCCAGTGCAAGACCCATACGGATCGCAAAGTCAACCTGTGTGCGGTTTACACGGGGAAGTGTGCCTGGGTGGCCGAGAGAGATCGGACTGACCTGTGTGTTTGGTAATCCGCCGTATTCGTAATGATCACTGCAATACGCTTTGCTTTTGGTGCTCAGCTGGATGTGGACCTCAAGACCGATCACGGTCTCGTATTTATCGTAAACGCTCATTTTTTTGTCATTCGCGGTTTCCCGCCAGTTTGTTGCTCAGGCTTGCCAAAAATGTGTCTTCATGCTCCACGTAAAATGCAATCGGCGCTACGGCCCAATGGTTTCGGGTGGTGTGGGAACCCAGCAGAGGCTCCAGTTTCACCCAGTCTTTTTCGGTGGTCAGGATCACTTTTCCGGCGGTGGCAAAGGTATCAAATAAGCTTGCTATTTTACTGATGTCGGCTGCGGTATATTTATGGTGGTCGGCAAAGAAAAGTGTGCCGATAATGCCTTGTGGCGACTGACTTTTTGCAAAATCAAGAAGGTATTCCGGTTTGGCGATCCCGGTAACCACCAGGATGTTTTCGGGAAGTGGCTGATGAATTTCCAACGCAAACGGACGGCGGGTTTCCAGGTAGTTGATGCCGCTGAACCAGGTGTTTTTCGCCAGCTTCGGCGGTAGCCGATTCAGGATCTTTTCACGGTTAGCAGCATCGGGTGCAGTTTTGGTGAACACAACCATGTCGGCCCTTTGCGCTGCACTTTTAATGTCTCTCAGATTTCCAGCCGGAAGGAGGTGATCGCTGAAAAACGGCTCTGCCCACGGCGACAGCAGGATATTTACATCTGCGCTTACTTTGCGGTGCTGAAAAGCATCGTCGAGAATAATCAGGCTGATTTCGGGCCGGTCGTGCAGCAATTGCCGGATGCCCGAAGTGCGGTCTTCGCAAACGGCAAGTGCGATCCTGTTTTTTGAAAACAGCTGAAGCGGCTCGTCGCCAATGGTTGAAGCGGTACTGTGTTCATCTGCAAGGAGGTAGCCGGTGGTACTACGTCCGTAGCCGCGGCTCACCACGCCAATAGTGTACGTTGCTGATAAATTCCGGATAAGGTATTCGGTGAATGGTGTTTTCCCTGTGCCGCCAAGGTTGAGGTTCCCGACACAGATCACCGGAACACCGAAGTTGCGATGGCTTTTAAATACGCCGGTGTTGTAGAGGAAATGCCGCAGCGCAAGCACCAGGCTGTAGAGCCAGGAAACGGGGAGAAGCAGGAGGCGGAAAGAGGACATTGAGGCGAAAATAAGGGAAACCCTCAATGAATCGCGCCGCCAAACAACAAAGAAGTAAAATCTGATTTATTATTCCGCGCAATGGGAACCGATGCCCCGTCTGACATGATCAGGTACGGACTGGCTCCCTTCACGTACCGCGAAATCTGGAGTAGATTGACCATGTGCGACTGGTGCACCCGGAAAAAATCAGGACCTTCAAGCAGATCGACATAATGTTTTAGCGGTTTGCTTACCACCAAAGGTTTCCGGTCGGAGAAGTGGAATTTCACATAGTTGCTGTCGGCTTCCAGTCGCACTACTTTGTCGAGCCGCGCCATTTCAAATCCGCTCATCGTAGGCAATACGATCTTGTCGGGCCGCTCATCGGTACGTTTCAATTGTTCCTCTATAAGCAGCAACTGTTGAGTGATCGAGGGCCGGGAATCCACCGCACGTCGCACCGCCGTGATCAGTTCATCAATATCGATCGGCTTGAGCAGGTAATCGAGGGCGGAAAATTTAATGGCTTTTACGGCATACTGATCGTAAGCCGTGGTAAATATGGTCCTGAATGTACGTTCCGGGGTTTCGTTCAACAGGTCGAACCCATCCTTGGAAGGCATGTTAATGTCAAGAAACACAATGTCAGGCTGGTGTTTTTTGATGGCTTCCAAAGCACTGTCAACCGATTCGCAACTGGCGGCAATGCTTACTTCGGGACAAAAACTTGAAAGCAGCGTTTCAAGAACTTCGCGTGCTCCCGCCTCATCATCTACAATGACTGCACTAACGGTTTTCTTCAAATTCATACTTCACGGGTAATAAAAGTTCAACAATGGTTCCGGATCCGGCTTCGCCTTCCAGGTCGGTGATTTCAATTTTGGATTCGAGGTCTTCGGTAAGCGAAAGGAAATTCAGTCGTTCACGGGTGATGGCCATTCCGGCTGAAGTGTGCCGGGCACGCTTGGAATTTTTCAGCTCCTCGGATTTTTTCCTTCCTACGCCGTTGTCCTGTATCACACAGCGCAGCAGGCCGGCTTTTCGCTCGAAATGTATGGTAATGGTCCCCGGTTTGCCCAGCGGCATGATGCCGTGCCACACGGCATTTTCAACAAACGGCTGGATCACCATGGTAGGAAGGAAAATATTGTCCTGGTCAATGTCATCGGCTACAATGATGCGGTAACTCAGTTTGTCTTCCAGCCGGAGCAACTCCAGTTGTAGATACAGGTCAAGTAAATTCACTTCCTCCCGCAGGCTCTGAAATCCCGATCCCCGGTTGTTGAGTATGGTACGGATAAGGCTGCCAAAACGCGACAAATACCGGTAAGCGGATTCTTTGTCATTCCGGCCGATGAATTTCTGGATGGAATTCAGCGAGTTGAAGATGAAGTGCGGGTTCATCTGGGCCTGCAATGCTTTCAGCTCCATTTGTGCAATCCGTTTGTTCAGGTTGGTATTGACCAGTGCCTTTTTCTTCTCCACGTTCTGAACCACCTTTAGTGCGGCCAGCAGGAGCAGGAGGACGAATACGATCGCCAGTGAGATGAACCAGCCGGTCTGGAACCAGGCCCGGTGGATGGTAAAAGTATAGCTCGCCGGGTTGAGACTGGTTCCCAGTTCATTTTTGGCGTACACCTTAAATGTATAGTCTCCGGGAGGAAGGTTGCCGTACTGGATCTCGGTCGCCGCGGTATATCGCCAGGTGCTGTCCCAGCCTTCGAGCCGGTAGGTGTAGAGCAAATGGTTGTGATCCTTAAAAGCAACACCGTCGAAACTGAACAGGATGGAGTTTTCTTCGTGAAGGAAGCTGCCGGGGTGATGGGAAGGATATTCGTGCCGGTTGACTTTCACACAGTTCAGGTGGATACGCGGCGGCACAGGGGCCTGTTCGGTCTCGTTGGTATTCAGTACCGAAACGCCTTTATTGGTGGCCATCCACACCATTCCCCCGGTATATGTGATCGAATTCACTTCGTTCGACAATAAGCCGTGGGCAGTCGTGTAATTTTTTATGCGAAAGGAGAGTGGGGAAGCAGAGAGCAGAATCCGGCTCACACCCTGGTGGGAACTGATCCAGACCACACTGTCGGACGCAACGTAGATCGAATTACACAGGTTAGAGACCAGGCCCTGCTTCACCGAAAGATGATACAGCCGGTCATCCTTTTTAATGAACACTCCGAATCCGCGGGTAGCAATAAGAAGAAGGCCAGCCGTTCTTTTCAGATCAGTGATCCTTACATTCAGTGCTTTTTCCTTAGATTTTATCAGTGAGTTGGAAACGGTGTCCAGCCGGTAAAGCCCGTCAATTCCACCTACCCATAACGTATCCCGGTATCCGCAAATCCCGGTGATCCGGGTAGAAAACTGAACGTTTTGATTAAAATAGGCTATCCGGTTTCCGTGTAGCCCGCAAATGTTGTTGATTCCCGCAATCCACATGTCCTCATCGTTAGACTGATCATACGACTGCATATGCGGTACTTCGGTCAAATGCTTTAACTGGTAGCGGTCGGTAATTGCATATAAAGAACTGGTGCGCTGTACCCAGACCTCGCCGTTTCTCCGCTGTACCAGTCGTCCGAAGCGGGGATGTGTAGCATCCGTATTGGCAATACCGGTAACCGTATTGTGGTTGATACGGAACAGGTCACCGGAATACAGCAGTGCAAAGAGTTGCACAATTCTTTGTGCTGGCACCGTAGTTGCATGGCAGGCTTAACCCCGAAAATATCTATATAATATGGAAATCGACCTGGCCAGTTTTATAGTTCCTGCTTTCTTCCTCTTTGTTGTACTGGAGTGGTGGATTGTATCCAGGAGAAAAGACACGTATTTTAAATTCGAAAGTTCGGTTAGCAACATCTCGGTAGGTATTGCCGAACGGATGCTCGACCTCATGCTTTCAGGAATATTCATTGCTTCGTTTTTTTACATCTACGAGCACTGGCGCATCTTTACCATTCCTACCTACTGGTGGATCTATGTATTGCTGCTGCCGCTTACCGACCTGGTGTGGTACTGGTATCACCGCATGGGTCATGAAGTAAACATTCTCTGGGCCGCACACATCGTGCACCACCAGAGCGAAGAATTCAACTATACCGTTGCAGCCAGGATCACTACTATCCAGTCGTTTATTCGTCATTGTTTCTGGTGTGTACTGCCGCTGCTTGGTTTCCAGCCCGAAGCGGTAGTGGTGATGCTCGTGGTACACGGCGGATATTCCTTTTTTACCCACACCCGGGCCATCAATAAAATGGGATGGCTGGAATACGTCCTCATCACCCCGTCACATCACCGCGTACACCACGCCTCCAACGAAAAATATCTTAATAAGAACTACGGCGACCTGTTCGTATTCTGGGACAAACTGTTTGGCACTTTCCAGAAAGAGGAGGAAGAACCTTCTTACGGGCTCACGCACAACCTGAAAAGCAACAGCTTTATCTGGCAGCACTTTCACTATTACGCCGAAATATGGGGTGCAGCGAGAAAAACACCTGGATTTTGGGGTAAACTGGCAGTGGTATTCGGTAAGCCTGAAACCATGGACCAGGACGTGCGTCCGGAAATGGAAAGACAGCTGTTGCCTGAAAAAAGCCGGCTGAGATTGAGTGCGGTCCTGAAACGTTACGTACTCATCCAGGTTATTCTGAGTTGTTTACTGCTGCTCGGTTTCTCCTTCGGCTTCGTGTATTTGCAGCTCATAGAGAAGATCGCCCTGTTCCTGCTGGTGCTGGTCACCCTGATCAACTGCGGGGCATTGCTCGAACAGCGCAAGTGGATATTCTACCTCGAAAGTGCCCGGCTGCTCATTGTCCTCACTTACCTGTCGTATACCTTCGATCAGTGGTGGATGTTCGTGCTGCTGTACCCGGTGCTTATCCTTGCCACCTGCTCAAACTCGCTCGAAAGGCTGTACTACCGCATACTTTATGGCAAAGCGATCAGGTATTAGCCATTCGCTTTTAGCGGCTAAATACTAACTTGCGTCTTAAAATCGCCCATGTCGACCATTTCAGCCGTAATTGCCCACCTTGAAACCATTGCCCCGCCTGCTTACCAGGAAAGCTACGACAACAGCGGACTGATCTGCGGCGACAGGAATGCGGTATGTACCGGAATCGTCGTGTGCCTTGATAGCATTGAATCGGTGATCGACGAAGCCATACAAACCGGCGCAAACCTGGTCGTGGCACATCATCCCATTGTTTTCTCAGGGCTGAAGTCACTGACCGGAAAAAATTACATTGAACGCACCATCATCAAGGCGATCAAAAACGATATTGCCATTTACGCCATACATACCAATCTCGACAATGTACATCACGGAGTGAACCGGAAAATCTGCGATAAACTCGGGCTGGATAAATGCAAGACCCTCGACCGAAAATCCGGTATACTTAGCAAATTCATTGCTTACGGAACTGCGGCAGATGTGGTGAAGATCCGCCAAGCCTTGTTTGACGCTGGCGCCGGGAAAATTGGGGATTATGAAGAGTGCAGCTACGGACTGGAAGGAGAATGCTCGTTCAAGCCTGTAGGCAGTGCAAATCCAACCATCGGAACCGTGGGCCAAACCCAGTATCTGCCAGAGTCGAGGATAGAAGTGCTGGTGCCGAATTACCTGCTGCCAAAGGTGCTGAGCGCAGCCAAGGCGGCGAGCAGTTACGAAGAAATGGCCTACGATATTGTTCCGCTTGGAAACGTACACCAGGAAGTGGGCAGCGGAATGGTTGGTGAATGGGACCAGGAAATTCTGGTAGAAGAATTCCTTGCGAAAGTAAAATCAGTATTCGGATGCGGGGTCATCAAATACACGAACCCGGTGAATAAAATGATAAAAAGGGTAGCCGTTTGCGGTGGTTCGGGAAGCTTTTTACTGAACAAAGCCATGGCTGCCGGGGCCGATGTATTCATCACCGCAGATTACAAGTACCACCAGTTTTTCGATGCCGATGGAAGGATCATGATCGCCGACATCGGTCATTTTGAAAGTGAGCAGTTTACAATTGAGTTATTGGCTGACGAACTTGTTCAAAAATTTTCTACTTTTGCGGTTCGCTTAACCAGCGTGAACACTAACCCGGTAAATTACTACTGATCGAATGGCTAATACAGCTACAAAGGTTGAAAATACCATAGAGGCTAAACTTAGAGCTCTATATGATCTGCAGAAGATCGATTCTCAGATCGATAAAATCAAGCAGGTAAGAGGCGAGCTTCCATTGGAAGTTCAGGATCTTGAAGATGAACTTGAAGGTCTTCAAACCCGCCTTAGTAAGCTCAAAGAAGAAGTAAAGGAACTTGAGAAAGGGATCTCTGACCGCAAGCAAGGGAAAGAGGAAGCCAAAAACCTGATCAAGAAGTACGAAGAGCAGCAGGCCAATGTTCGCAACAACCGCGAATACGATGCGCTGTCTAAGGAAATCGAATTCCAGAACCTGGAAATTCAGCTTTGCGACAAAAGGATCAAGGAATTCCAGGCGAGCATCAAAGTAAAAGATGAGCAGATCAAAGGAACCGACGATAAATTCAACGATCGTAAGAACGACCTTGATATCAAGAAAAAGGAACTTGAGGAGATCGTAGCCGAAACCCAGAAAGAAGAAAATGACCTTCAGGAGCGTGCTGATAAGGACCGCGCTACCGTTGACGGCCGTTTGCTTTCTGCTTACGAACGTATCCGCGGAAACGCACGCAACGGCCTTGCCGTAGTGAACGTAGAGCGTGATTCGTGCGGAGGTTGCTTCTCAAAAATTCCTCCTCAGCGTCAGATGGACATCAAATCACACAAAAAAGTGATCGTTTGCGAAAGCTGCGGTCGTATCCTTGTGGATTTCGAAGTGATGAACATCCTTCCTGAGCGTCCGAAAATGAGATCTGGCGCAACCCGCGTTGAAGACGCAGGCGACGACGAATAAGATTTAACTGACTACATATATAAAAGCCTCGTTTCGGATCACCGGAACGAGGCTTTTTTATTACCGGCACTCTCCCCGAATCCGGTTGATCCATATTTTCTGTGCATTAAACAAAAATCATTTTGAGTTTAACCCGCTTTTATCATCTTTGAAGTCCATTAAAACGGTCAGGACTGCTGAACCCTGAATTTAAAAGTAGGCGCAAAATCTCCCATAGATGAAAAGCATTTTTTACTCCCTTTCTGCAGCGGTATTGCTGTTTGCTTCCTTCTCCGCGAATGCCCAGGAAACGGAAAAGACCGAAATCAAAAAAAGCGAATACATTCCGCGCAACATCATTAAGACCAACCTTACCGGCATCCTGTTCAGGAACTATTCGCTGCAATATGAGCGCGTGATTACCCGCAGGTTCAGCGCGAGCCTTGAATACCGCTTAATGCCCGAAGGACCGATCCCTGCTGCAGGTACCATTTCCGACCTCCTGTTTAAAGACAACCTGGATGTGGCAAACTCAATCGACGGTTTCAGAATGAAAGGAAGCGCAATTACGCCCTCAGTTCGTTTTTACCCAACCCGCAAAGGTTATGGCCGCGGATTTTACGTGAGTGCATTTTACCGCAACGTAAGCTACGATATGACCATTCCTGATTATACCTATGACGATGGCAAAGAAAAGATCTCACTGAAAGGCGATCTGAAGACCAATACCTTCGGATTTACTATCGGAAAACAATGGACCATCGGTCGCTTTTTCGTGATCGATTATACCATTTTCGGTCTGCAATACGGATCTGCATCTGGTAACCTCACCGCAACCAATTCACAGCCACTTACCGCAGATCAGCAGAATACACTGAGAAGCTCACTGGAAAGCCTTGATATTCCATTTGTAGAAAAACAAGTAGAAGTTGGCGCAACCCGCAGCAACTTGGCCATCAGCGGCCCTTGGGCGGGATTCCGCACCGGGGTTTCGATCGGGATCAGGTTTTAACGCATTGTTTTGAACCGCAAAGGACACTAAGGTTTTTCGCAAAGAACGCGAAGCCTTTGTGTCCTTTGCGTAAAAACTTAGCGCTCTTTGCGGTTAAACAGTTCAAGAAACAACCGTATCTTAAGTCCTGATTGATCCTAATGCCGTAAAACCATGGCCATGAAATTCGACCTCAGTGACTCTTTAGACATCCTCGAACGCACACCGATTATTCTCGAAAACCTCTTATCTCACCTTGCCCTCGAATGGGTGGTGAGTAATGAGGGAGAAAATACCTGGAGTCCTTTTGATGTGCTCGGTCACCTCGTTCATGGCGAACGGGTAGACTGGCCACAGCGCATCAAGAAGATACTCGACCATTCGCTCGATCGTCATTTTGAACCCTTCGACCGTTTTGCACAGTTCCAGGAAAGCCAGGGCAAAAGCCTGCAGGACCTGCTCGACGAATTTGCCAAGCTGCGACAGGAAAATCTCGAACTGGTAAACGCATTGAACATTACTGAAACCGAACTCTCCAAAACCGGCGTCCATCCTTCATTCGGCGAAGTCACGCTACAGCAGCTGCTCGCAACATGGGTAGTCCACGACCTCAATCACATCTCGCAAATACTACGGGTAATGGGGAAACAATATGCAGTCGAAACCGGCCCGTGGAGGGAGAACTTAAGGTTAATTAAAAATTGAGAATTGAGAATGGAAAATGGGGGGGTAGCAATACTTAGTGGCCTTTGCATAAAAACTTAGCGCCCTTTGCGGTTAAATCCAACCTCATTTTCAATTCTCAATTATCCATTTTCAATTATTAACTATCCAATTGTCAAATCGAGGTATCTCAATTGGTGCCTGCTGTTCACCCTGAACCAGTTCTTTTTGGCCAGTGTAAGTATGCCGGCAAGACCAACGCCTGAGCCGAGTACAATGAGGCCCGTTTTGGTTACAACCGGCGAATCGCGGTTTACCAGTCGGTTGAAGGTGTCGAGGGTGAAAAAGGCAGTTCCACCAACCAGGGAGATCGCTCTCAGCCGGGACAACCAGAAATTCTCCTTGCCCAGCCATATCTTATCGATGTCGCGAAAAAGTACCAGTTTGTTTCCGAAGGCAACTGCCGTGTCGCAAACCATGGTGATCTGGTCCTGGTAGATGGTGTCGTTGTTGTTTACTTTGAACCGGATCTGCTCTCCGGCGGCAAATTTTATCCGTTTAGGACTGCCGATCCTTTCCAATACCAGGTATTGCTGACCGTATGCGACCGCTGATGCAGTAATAAAAAAGATGATAATCAGGGTCCTGAGGCTTCTCACTGGCTTGCGTTTCTCTTAAAAGATGGTTTCTTCAATTCAAAGTTCTGACCAAGATACACTCTTCTTACCTGCTCATCGGCAGCAAGTTCTTCTGCACTTCCGCTTTTCAGGATCTTTCCTTCAAACAGCAGGTAAGCGCGGTCGGTAATAGAAAGGGTTTCCTGTACATTGTGGTCGGTGATCAGGATCCCGATATTGCGCTCCTTCAATTGGGCAACAATGCTCTGGATGTCTTCTACCGCAATCGGGTCAACCCCGGCAAAGGGTTCATCGAGGAGAATGAAACTCGGATCAACGGCGAGTGCCCGGGCAATCTCGGTACGGCGGCGTTCTCCTCCCGAAAGGAAGTCCCCGCGGGTCTTGCGGATCTTCTGGAGCGAGAATTCGTCGAGTAATGCCTCTACTTTTTCCAGCTGCTCCTCTTTCGATTTTTTGGTCATTTCGAGCACCGCTTTCAGGTTATCCTCAACGGTAAGCTTACGAAACACTGAAGCCTCCTGTGGCAGATAACCAATGCCCAGCTGTGCCCTGCGGTACATCGGTTCCTTGGTAATGTCCACGTCGTTGAGGTAAATGTCGCCTTCGTTGGGTTTTACCAGTCCGACCACCATGTAGAACGAGGTGGTTTTACCGGCTCCGTTGGGCCCGAGCAATCCTACGATCTCTCCCTGCTTCACATCAAAAGACACATGGTTTACCACCGTGCGGCTCTTGTACCTCTTAACAATGTTTTCTGCCCGTAGAATCATCAGAATTCAAATTGCAATTTAATTCGTATCCCGAACTTCACAATGTTGGGGTGATCGAGATACCTCAAACGATAAAGTCCGTCTATGCGTACAAATTTGAATATATTTTCGATACCGACGGCTGCTTCAAGGAAAGGCCCGCGATTAAGCGTATAGATGTTGTCGGTAAGGATCAGGTCTCTTGAGTTGGCATCGTTGTAATGTCCGACCACAGCCTTAACAGAAGCTACCTCGCGCCACTTCAGTTTCCGCAGTAACGGAAAGCGGTTCAGGAAAAATCCGTCGAAGTGATGGGTAACAAATGCGGAGGCGTATTCATCGCTCACAAATTCGAAAAAGTTCATCGAGTTGAACGCATAATCATCGTAAAAGAAGGTCTCGTTCCCTTTGTGGATCTCAAGCAGGGGATAAGGTGCGGTACCAAATACTTTACCGGCCTCAAATCGGTATTCGGTGCGGCCGAAGATGCCGAGTTTCAGTTCGTCTTCAACGCCGGCAACGAGTTTCTGGTAGTTGTAGAACGTTCCGCCGATACCGGGCATACTTTTCGAATATTGCAGCTCAAGAATCGGGTAGTCGGTGCCGAGGCTTACGCGTTCAAATTCCCCGTAAACAAAGCGTTCTTTAAAGGCAAAACGGGTGTAAAGCCCAACCTCGGCGGTTTTGATCGACGGGATCTGCACCAGCTGGTTCTGCTCATTGTATTTTTCGTACGCAAGTATTCCCAGCGGCCGCATGGCTCTCCAGCGGAACGAAATTTTATTGGAGAAACCAGTGAACCACTCGTGTTCGAATTCGCTCCGGTATTCTTCGGTAAGCGTTAGTTTCCGGGCAGGATTTCTCCGGAAAAACGAAGAAAGTACGTTGTCGTTCCGAAGTGCATTCTGACTTTGGCCCAACTGCTCCACATCCTGCTTGGCATAACCACTGAAAGCCGTTCGTGGCTGTTTACTCAAAATGTAGGTAAAGCCCCCGCCGTACTTGAACCGCTCGTCGCGGAAACCGTAAGCCCCGTATCCTTCGAGCAGGATCCGTTTGCTGAAGGCATTGCTGGTCCGCCCGCCAAAGCGAAGGCGGTTTCCTTCAACCGGGTTAAAGCTGTAAAAGGTAAAATACGGGCCGATCTCGAAATTGCCAAGTACCTCGTATCCGTTGATCAGGAAGTTCAGCACATCGATAAAGGTGCGGAACTGCGGCACATTCTTAATGCTGTCTACCATTGTATAGATGGCCTTTTCCTGCACACTCAGTTCCTCGTGCCGCGCCGTATCCCAGTAGGCGGTCGACTTCTTATCAAAATCGGCGGCGAGGTTAATGTTGTCTTTGTTGTTGTAGAATTTACTGTCGAGTTCCTTGTTAATGACGTGGTTGCGGTAGGTACTGGTTTTGCGGCCGTATAAGCCCATCACGCCTTTGGTGAGGTTGAAATCGACTACCAGTTTGTCTTTTTTCAGCATCCACACTTCTTTTTCTACCTGCTCGAATTCCTGCTCAACAAAGAATTTCTTGATGAAGTTGATGTTGGCGTCTTCGGCGATACTGGCTTCCAGTTTCTTGACCGCATACGTGGTATCGTTGATCCAGAGCGTACCTTCGAAGGTCGGTTCCTGTTTCCGGCGCGGTTTGAACTCGATCTGGTAGCAGTACGAATCGCCGATGTAAAGACTGTCGGTAAGGAAATACTTGTAATAAATGAACCCGTTGTTCGAGATCGGGCTGATGAACGATCTGCCGAAAGCGATGATGTTGTTGTCGTAAACGTTCAGGTTCTGGTACATATCCCCCAAAAACTGCGACACACTTTCGTTCTCCACACCGGATACTTTGGTGGCTTTTATGTTTTCGAACGATGATTTTGGACTTTTCCGGTAATAGAAATCAGAGATCGCTTCGGTGATAAAGATTGGAAGGTAGGCCTTTTCCCCGGAGCTGTCGATATGGTCGAATACAAATTTGAACGGCTTGATGATCTTCCGGTTCTTGAATTCGTCGCTCAGGTTGTTCAGGTCGAATTCTACCTTGTTGTAGGCTTCGTACTGATACGCCTGCAATTTTTCCCGGTCGTTTACCTTCTTGTTGGCAATTACCCGGCGAATGATCGGGTGTGCGGGGTTTTCCTGCTCTTTGTCGTAGCGGATCACCACTTCCTGCAGACCAACCGTAGAAGGCTCAAGGAAAACCTGAACTTCCTGTGCCTGGTCTTTTTTGATGCGGATCTTTTTGGGTTTGTAGCCGATGAAATTAAACACCAGTGTGTCGGTGGCGTAATAAGTAGCAATCTGGAATTTGCCGTCGGCATCAGCATTCAGGCCGATTTTGGTATCCTGGAAATGCAGCGTGACCAGCGGGAGTGATTCTTTGGTCTTGGCATCAAATACCTGTCCCGAAACCACGGTTTGCTGTGCAAACGAGCTGAGGGAAAGCAGGGTAAACAGGAATACAACGAAGGAAGGGAGAGCGTGGGTTTTCAAAGTATACGTAAGGTCCGGAAAAGATAGAAAAAATCATTCCACTCCGTTAGGAGTTAACAAAGAATGACCGGGATTGGACCCGCTCAGATTCACGCATGCAGTGCATCCCAATATTCAACCGCCCGGCGAAGGTGAGGGATGACAATGCTTCCGCCTACTACCAGTGCAACAGAGAAGATCTCTTCCATCTCGGTAGTGCTGATTCCTTCTTCTTTACATTTCTCCACGTGGTACTTAATACAGTCATCGCAACGCAGTACCATGCTGGCAACCAGTCCGAGCATTTCTTTGGTACGGGTAGTTAAAGCCCCGTTTGCGTAGGTATTGGTATCAAGATTGAAAAAACGCTTGATCACCAGGTTGTCCGACTGCATGATGCGGTCGTTCATTCGGGTGCGGTAATCGTTGAAGTCGTCTACTAAAGGGTGGCTCATGGCTTGCTTATAATAAGTGGTTTAGCTGAAAGATATTGCAGTTGAATGCTGATCCAAATTTCAAATTCCAAGTTTCAGGGTTACCTAATCACTAACTTGAAATTTGGAATTTGAAATTTGAAATCCGCTTACGCTTCTACTTCAACCTTCCGGTTCTTCTCGATCCTGCGGGCAACGATGATACTTGCCTCATACAGCAGCATCAGCGGAACGGTAACGATACACTGGCTGATGATATCCGGAGGAGTAATGATCGCAGCGATGATCAATACCACCACGAATGCATGTTTGCGGTATTTCTTCAGGAAGGCGGAAGAAATGATGCCAAGCCGGGCGAGGAAGTACATTACGATAGGAAGTTCGAAAACCGCACCGGTGTAAAGGGTAAGTGAGCTGACGGTGTCGATAAAGCTGTCGAGGCTGATCTGGTTGCCCACCGATTCACTCACCTGGTAAGTACCCAGGAACTGGATCGAAAGTGGCGCAAGTACATAATACCCGAAAAGGATACCGAGCATGAACAGCAGCGTGGCCCAGAATACAATTCCCCTGGCCATGTGCTGCTCCTTTTCCTTGAGCCCTGGCCTGATAAAGCCCCACACCTGCCAGAAAACATAAGGAAACGCTACAATGATACCTGCGATGGCAGAAACCATCATGTGGGTGCCCAGCTGTCCGGACATCGTAAGGTTCTGAAGTGTAAAATTGAAGTCGGAAAAACAAAGGTCGTCTTCCAGTCCTAACAGGTGGCCGATCTTACAGAACGCCCGGTAGGTAATGAAGTCTTCATGTTGAGGGGCCAGAATGATCCCGTCGAAAATGATGTCTTTGTATACAAAAGCGAGTACGGCAAAAATGAAAATTGCTGCTGCTGATTTAACGAGTCTCCATCGTAATTCTTCGAGGTGATCGAGAAACCCCATTTCTTTTTCTGCCATGGCTAGAAAATTCCTTCTTTAAGTATGTCGTGTAAATGGATCATCCCCACATAGTCGCCGTCTTTCCCAGTAACTACGAGTTGGGTGATCTTAAGGTTTTCCATTTTGGTGAATGCGGCGTAAGCCAGTTCTTCAGGCGCAATGGATTTGGGGTTGCGGCTCATGATATCGCTCGCTGCAACTCCCTGTATATCGGTTTGCTTCTCCAGCATACGGCGAAGGTCACCATCGGTAATTACCCCGAGTAGTTTTTCTCCATCCACCACAGCAGTTGCTCCAAGCCGTTTTGATGAAATTTCCAGGATAATGTCCTGTAATGTACTGCCGGCTGATACTTTCGGGGCATTGGCACGGTCTACCAGGTCGCTTACCTTGGTATACAGCTTTTTTCCCAGTGCTCCGCCCGGATGATAACGTGCAAAATCCTGGCTTCCGAATTCGCGGAGGTGGATCAGGCATACCGCAAGGGTGTCGCCCATGACCATCTGCGCGGAAGTGCTCGTAGTAGGAGCGAGGTTATTCGGACAGCTTTCACGGTCTACGGTCGTGTTGAGTACATGATCGCTTTCCAGTGCCAGGAATCCCTGCAGGTTGCCCACCATTCCGATCACTTTGTTGCCCATGTTCTTGATCAGTGGAATAAGTACCTTGATCTCCGGACTGTTGCCGCTTTTGGAAATGCAGATCACCACGTCCTCCGACTGGATCATGCCCAGGTCACCGTGAATGGCGTCGGCGGCGTGCATGTAAAGTGCGGGAGTTCCCGTACTGTTGAATGTCGCTACCAGTTTCTGGGCAATGATGGCACTTTTACCGATGCCCGTGATCACGATGCGGCCCGGACAGCGAAAACAGAGATCGACAATTTCGGCAAACTCATCGTTGATGTAGCTTGCAAGCACCGCAATTGCGGTCGATTCCTGGAGGATTGCTTCCCTTGCCTGATCGAGTATTTCGTGCTTTTTACCGTTCATAAAATGGACAAGGTGCAAAGATGGAAAAATACCCAAAGACCTTGAAAATATTCTTACTTTTACACGTTATTCATATTTTCATAATAATTGATTGATTTTCAGATGGCAGAAAAAGTTGCGCTATCACCTGCCGAAGCCCTGAAGAACTTTTTCGGTTTTACCAAGTTCAAAGGGGATCAGGAGGCTATCATTCAAAGCCTGCTCGACGGACACGATACATTTGTTATTATGCCAACCGGCGGAGGAAAGTCACTGTGCTACCAGCTGCCTGCCCTCATGAGCGAGGGAGTGGCAATTGTGGTTTCACCGCTTATCGCCCTGATGAAGAACCAGGTAGATGCCATTCGTGGCTTCGGCGACGACGACAGCGTGGCCCACGTACTGAATTCTTCACTCACCAAGACCGAGATCAACCGGGTCAAAAAAGACATCACCGACGGACGGACCAAGCTGCTTTATGTAGCACCGGAATCGCTCAACAAGCAGGAAAACGTTGAATTTTTCAGAAGTGTGAAGATCTCTTTCTTCGCCATTGATGAAGCGCATTGTATTTCTGAGTGGGGTCATGATTTCCGCCCGGAATACCGCCGTCTTCGTCCCATCATCGACGAAATAGGTGAAGTGCCGATCATTGCGCTTACTGCCACCGCTACACCGAAAGTACAGGGAGACATCCAGAAGAACCTGGGCATGGTGAATGCCCATTTCTACAAGGCTTCCTTCAACCGCCCGAACCTTTATTACGAAGTACGCCAGAAGTCGCAGGTAGAAAAGCAGATCATCCGCTTTATCAAAGGGCACGACGGCAAATCGGGAATTATATACTGCCTCAGCCGTAAGAAGGTAGAGGAACTGGCCCAGACGCTGCAAATCAACGGGATCAAGGCCATGCCTTACCATGCCGGACTGGATGCCAACACCCGGGCTCGTACCCAGGATGCATTCCTGATGGAAGACTGCGATGTGATCGTAGCTACCATTGCCTTCGGGATGGGTATCGATAAACCCGATGTGCGCTGGGTGATTCACCACGACATTCCTAAATCGCTGGAAGGATATTACCAGGAAACCGGTCGTGCCGGTCGCGACGGTGGAGAAGGAAACTGCATCGTTTTCTATAGCTACAAGGACATCGAGAAACTGGAGAAATTCCTGCAGGGCAAACCGGTAGCCGAGATCGAAGTCGGAAGACAATTGTTATCGGAAACGGTTTCGTTTGCAGAAACTTCTATCTGCCGACGCAAATACATCCTCTACTATTTCGGGGAAATGTTTGATGACGGGAACTGCTCTGCGATGTGCGACAACTGTCGTCACCCGAAAGAAAAAGCCGAAGGCATGGAAGATGTGCTGATGCTGCTCAAAACCATCGATTCACTCAACGAAAAATACAAATCGAAATTCGTGTCCAGCCTGCTGGTTGGCCAGGAAAACTCCGAGATACTTACCTATAAAGGCGATCAGAACGAATTTTACGGGACCGGTGCGCATCACGATGTGAACTACTGGAACGCCGTAATACGGCAGACCACTGTAAAAGGACTGCTGTTCAAGGAAATTGAATCGTACGGAACGCTGAAGATCACTACCGAAGGCCGCAACTTTATCAAGGAGCCGCATTCGTTCATGATCACCAAAAACCACGATTACAGCGTAGACGACGAAGATGACAGCGTGAGCCTTTCGAGCGGACGCGGGGCTTCAGACGAGAAGCTGCTGGCCATGCTTAAAGATCTGCGCAGATCATTGGGCAAGCAGAAAAACCTTCCGCCTTACGTCATCTTCCAAGATCCATCGCTGGAGGACATGTCGATCCAGTACCCGATTTCGCTCGAAGAAATGAAGAAGATCGTGGGTGTCGGAGAAGGAAAGGCCAAAAAATACGGTGTCGACTTCATCAACCTGATCGCAAAATATGTCGAGGAAAACGGCATTGAGCGTCCCGACGACCTGATCGTGCGTACCGCTCCGGCCAAATCCGGGCTGCGTGTTCACATCATCCAGGGAATCGACCGGAAACTACCGCTGGAAGACATTGCGAAGGCAAAAGGAGTGAAGCTCGACGAGATCATCGAAGAACTGGAACGTATCGTTTCATCAGGAACCCGCGTCAATATTGACTACCACATCAACGAAGTCATCGACGAGGATGTACAGGACGAGATCTATGATTATTTCATGGAAAGCGATACTGACAGCCTGGACGAGTGCTACAGCGAATTCGACGGTGATTATACCGAAGAAGAGATCAAGCTGGTGAGGATCAAGTTTTTGAGTGAGGTAGCGAATTAATTAGATGATCAGATGATTTGGTAATTAGCTGATTGGCAAGTTCCAAATTATCTGATTATCTCATCAACTCATTGATAGCCAGCCACGCCATCAACCCCACCGAGGTCTTAAACGCTTCTTCATCAATATCGAAGTTCGGGTGATGCACGCCATAGGTAATTCCCCTGGCTTCGTTACGGGTGCCGAGGCGATAGAAACACGCCGGGATCTGTTGTGAGTAGAATGCAAAATCTTCTGCAGTCATACGGATCGGCAATTCAACCACATTTTCTTCCCCCAGGAATTCTCTTGCTGCGTTTACCGCGTTCTCAGTGATCTGCGGTTCGTTGATGAGCGCAGGATAACCGTGTTCAATGTTTACCACGCATTCGCCGCCGTAGGCTTTCGCCAGTCCCTGCGCCTGTTCGGTAATGAGCTGGTGTGCTTCCTTGCGCCAATTCTCATCGAACGTCCTGAAGGTACCTTCAATTTTTACTTCGCCGGGAATAACGTTGGTTGCGCCGAGGCCTTCTATCCGTCCGAAAGTGAGTACAGTAGGCAAGGTTGGATTGGCGCGTCGGCTCACGATCTGCTGTAGACCGGTGATGATCTGCGCGGCAATAAAAATGGTGTCGATGGTCTGGTGCGGCATGGCGCCGTGACCGCCTTTTCCTTTTACGGTGAGGTACAGTTCGTCGGTTGAAGCCATGTACATTCCGCTGCGGAAGCCCACTTTACCGGCTTCGAGCTCAGGGAACACGTGTTGTCCGAAAATGCCTTCCACATCAGGCGATCTCAGTACATTTTCTTTGATCATTAGGGAAGCTCCGCCGGGAAGTTTTTCTTCTCCGGGCTGGAAAATGAATTTCACGATCCCGCCGAAATGATCTTTCAGTTTGTTGAGCAGGATCACGGTTCCGAGCAGCGATGCGGAATGTGCATCGTGACCGCAGGCGTGCATTTTGCCGGGATTAAGTGAAGCGTAAGGCACAGCATTGGCTTCGTGTATCGGCAGGGCATCCATGTCGCCGCGAAGGGCCAGTACGCGGTTTCCGGCCAGCGTTCCGGTAATGGTGCCGGTTATCCCGGTTCCTGCGATCCCGGGTGTAAAGCTGATGCCTTCAGTTTCAAGAATACCTGCGATATAAGCTGCGGTACCGAATTCCTCGAACGAAAGTTCGGGATGCTGATGCAGGTGGCGTCTGATCTGCCGGACGGTTTCAAAAAGCCCGAGCGATCCTTGTTTAACAAGATCAATAAGCGACATAAAGTCTATTTGGTGAGGAGCATTTTCACAGCAACCACGATCATGAATCCGGCAAACACTTTCTTAATGATATCTCCGGGGATGCGGAGGGAAAGCTTACTGCCGAAAAATGCGCCCACGACAAAACCGATTGCGATCATGAGCGCATAATTGATGTTGATGTTGCCGGATGCCGCCATGTTGCCTTGCACCACTATGGCGTT